>JAFGBN010000108.1 GCA_016933195.1 Dehalococcoidia bacterium
CCGCTGCCTTGCTTATGCCCTTTTCCCTGGCAATATCAATCACCTCTTCGGCAGTTACCACCACTGCCTTTCCCCTTTTGACCTTCTCGTTAATTTCAGCGATTGTCTTTGGCATAATAATTCCCAGCCACTCTTGTCATTCTGAGCGAAGCGAAGAACCTAGCAACCTTTCCCTATCGTTCAGGCTCCCAATTAAAATCTCTTTCATAGCAAATCTAACTTTGTCTCAGCAACTCTATAGCCAATCGGGCAGCCTTCTTGCCAGACAGCAGCATACCGCCAAATATTGGCCCCATCCTGGGGGAACCAAAAACTGCAGCAGCTGCCATACCAGCTACTATCAGCCCAGGATAAACCTCTCTGGTGTTTTCGGGAACCTTCCTTTCGCCCATTTCAACCCACATTGACTTCTCGCCCATTATCCCTCGAGTGGCGGTTCTTAGCTTTCCCCCTACTTTCTCGGTGACCAGGTGGCAGATCTCACAATCATGTCCGGTGGCATCTATGACCAACTTCGACCTTATAGCTAAAGGGTCAACGTGTAACTTTGCCAAGTGCACGGTGCTCCAGTTTAGTACCAAGCCACTCACCTTGTCGTCTTCCTTGATGACCACGTCCTCAACACTGATTAGGTTAAAAATCTTTGCTCCTGCTTTTACAGCTCGATAGCAGAGGGTTGAGGCTAATTCTATAGCATCAACAACATAATAGCCTTTCTGGTATTGAGTAGCGGTAATGCCGAATTCATCCAGGATTCCCTTGCCTTCATCTTGAACTACGGCCTTATTGAACATCATGCCACCTCCCCATATTCCTCCACCAACGCTTAACTTTCTCTCGAAAATAGCTACTTTCGTTTTTTCTTTTGCCAGATAATAAGCAGCAGTCATTCCTGCCGGTCCAGTCCCCACAATAGCCACATCAAGCTCCATCGCCTCAAGCAATTCTTTCATATAGCTTTCAACTATAGCCCTGGAAATAACGACTTCATCCATTGTTTATCTCCTTATCCTTATGAGACGGCTAGCGCTAACGCTAAAAAATGCCTCCCACCCCAAGTAGGGTCTTTTGCTAGTTTCTACAGTTGTTTAAGCCAAAACTCTCAAAGACGTGCCCAATAGTATACTCTCTTCAGAGACTATTTTCCCAGGCATTGAATCAAATCATCCAAGAGGCTGATTTTGTTTAAGTGTTGTAACTACTTCAGTTTGGGGCATGCTTCTCTGTTCCCCACTTCCCATATCACGTAATATTACGGTTCGACTTTCAACTTCTGATTTGCCTATGATAATAGTGTAACCGATGCCAAGGACATTAGCTTGTCTTAGCTGTGCCTTCAAGCTTTTGTCACCTGTAGCTTGTATTGCAGCAATGCTGGCCTTGCGTAATTGGGAGCTAAGCTTCACTGCCTCCATCTTAGCTTCTCTCCCCAGATAGGCAATAAAGACAATGGGTGCAGGCAGGGGAGGAATGGCTAAATTTTGGCTTTTTAAATTTAGTACTAGTCTTTCTATGCCCGCAGCGAAACCTACTGCCGGGGTAGCTTTTCCCCCTAGTGCCTCAATAAGGTTATCATAGCGACCACCTCCACCAAGGGTGCTTTGCGCCTCCTTTTCTTGAGGTTCAATCTCAAACACCGTCCTACTGTAGTAATCCAAGCCACGCACCAATCTGTGATTCAGCTGGAAAGGGATATCCAGCAATTCCAGGTATTCCTGGACGCTCTGGAAATGAGCCTGACATTCAGGACATAGATAATTCGTTATTTTCGGTGCTGTTTCAGCTATCTTCTGGCAAGAGGATTTTTTGCAATCAAGCAGGCGTAGAGGGTTTCTAATTAGCCTGGCTTTACAATCAAGGCAAAGTCGAGTGACATAACCTGAGTAATACCGCTTTAGCTCTTCTACGTACTTAGGTTGGCAAAGCTTGCAGCCAATGCTATTAAGCTGGATGGAAAATCCTGAAAGGCCCAGAGAAAGGAAAAACCGCTGCGCCATCTCTATTATTTCAGCATCAATGGCAGGATCAGCACTACCCAGAGCCTCAAAGCCAAGCTGATGATGTTGACGATGTCGCCCGGTTTGAGGACGCTCATACCTGAAAGCAGGGCCAAAATAATAAAGCCTTACAGGTTGGGGTAAGTTAAATAATCCATGCTCCAGGTAAGCTCGGCAGACTGGCGCTGTCCCCTCTGCCTTCAGGGCTAGTTTTTGGCCGCCTTTATCTGTGAAGGTATACATCTCTTTATCCACGATGTCTGTCCCCTCAGCTACAGTGCGGGTAAACAGCTGGGAGTCCTCGAATATCGGCGTGCTGAGAGGCTGGTAGCCATAAAGCTGGCACAGGGAAGCAGCCTTTTCCTCTACATACTTCCAGTATGCTTGCTCTTGGGGCAAAATATCTGATGTGCCTCTAGGTGCTTTATACAAGGAAATCCCCCTTAGCCAGATGTGCCAGCTAATGATTCACCCCGTTAGTTTATCACAAATTTTGGCTGATGTTCTTTAAGCGTGAACACAGCGAGTCGGGCGAGGGAAATTCTTGCTCCCTCAGTCAAGCTGAAGTGGTCATTTTAACAGCCACGGAGAAGCTGGGACGGATGAGGTAGTCTAATGGCTAATCAATCTATTCGTTGCTTGATTTGCTTTAGTCTTACTGCTGCGTTATTATGAAATTAGTCGTATGGATATTAACTCGCTTGTAGCTAAGGCCAGAGAATACTTGCCTGATGAGGGCGTAGCTTTGGTTAGAGCAGCTTATGAGTTTGCCGCTCAAGCACACCAAGGTCAAATGCGCCAATCGGGGAAGCCTTATTTGGAGCACCCTTTGCATACAGCGGTAACCTTGGTTGACCTTCGCCTTGATGCCGATACCTTAGCCGCTGCTTTGCTGCATGATGTTCCTGAAGATTGCGGGATATCACTGGAAGAAATCGAGGCTAAGTTCGGCCCTCAGGTAGCCAAATTGGTTGATGGCGTTACTAAATTAAACAGGCTTACAAGCCGGACTGAAGCAAGAGAGCTTGAGTTGAAGTTTCAGTCTGCAAACTTACGCAAAATGCTCATAGCTATGGCTGAAGACTTGCGGGTAGTCTTAATCAAATTGGCTGATAGACTGCATAATATGCGCACACTGGGAGCTTTACCCCTGGAGAAACGCCAGGCGATTGCTCAGGAGACCTTAGAGATATATGCTCCCCTATCGCACCGTTTGGGTCTATGGAAGGTGAAGTGGCAATTAGAGGACCTGGCTTTCCGCTACCTGGAGCCGCACCAGTATCATCAGACTGCCCGCTTGGTAACGAGAAAGCGAGCAGAGCGGGAAAGCTTCATAAATGAAGTTAGCCAGACATTGCGACAGGAATTAGACAAGGCTGATATAAAAGCTAAGGTTTTTGGCAGGCCAAAACATATTTACAGCATTTATCGAAAGGCGGATAGGTATGCTGCGCAGGGGAAGGAATTCGGCGATATCCATGACCTTTTCGCCTTGCGTGTACTGGTGAACTCGGTTTCGGACTGTTACAAAGCGTTAGGGACGATCCATAATTTCTGGCGTCCTATGCCTGAGGAGTTCGATGATTTAATCGCCAATCCTAAGGATAATGGCTATCGGTCCTTACATACCACCGTGATGTGTCAAAGTACAACTCCGCTAGAAATACAAATTCGTACCCATGACATGCATCGCGTTGCTGAATATGGAGTAGCTGCTCACTGGCGCTATAAAGAGGGAAAAGGAAATGTACAATTTGACCGCGAAATAGCTTGGCTGCGTCAGCTTGGTGAATGGAGAGACGATCTCGATGGTGAAGAATTCTTAGAATCTGTCAAAACGGATGTCCTTGTGGATCGCGTATTTGCCTATACCCCCAAAGGCGAAATAAAAGACTTGCCTAAGGGCGCGACTCCTCTGGATTTTGCCTTCAGAGTTCATACGGACTTGGGTTACCGTTGTATTGGGGCAAAGGTGAATGGGCGGCTAAGGCCCTTGAATTATACCCTCAAGACTGGCGATATAGTGGAAATTGTGGCTGCCAAAGGGGATAAAGGGCCTAGCCTGGACTGGCTTAATCCGGAGCTCGGCTATGTTAGAACGCCCCATGCGCGAGCAAAAGTTCGACAATGGTTTAGAAAGCAGGAGCGAAGTCAGAATATAGAAACCGGTCGGGAGCTTTTGGATAAAGAGTTCAAACGTGTAGGGCTCACTTTGCCTGCTATTGATACATTAGCGCGTCTATTCGACTACCAGAGTTCAGATGACTTTCTTGCCGCCCTTGGCTGTGGCAGTGTCAGCCCTTCTCAGGTGGCGCTTAAATTGAGTGGAGATCTGGAACCATCTAGTGAAGCAATTGAACTTGCACCTCCACGGAAGATTAGCCCTGTAAGTATTAAGGTATTAGGCGTAGGCGATTTGCTTACTCGCTTGGCTAGTTGTTGTCATCCTTTGCCTGGAGACGAGATTATTGGTTATATTACTCAAGGTCGGGGCATCACTGTGCATCGTAAGGGTTGCCCTAATATTACCAACGAGGTGGAAAAAGAGAGGCTGGTCGACGTAGAGTGGGGCGATGTGGAACAAGTTTATCCTGTAGCTATTCAGGTTGATGCTTGGGATAGAGTTGGCCTTGTTCGGGATATTAGTGCTATCATAGCTGAAGAAGGAGTGAACTTGAGTGAGTTTAATATGGCTAATCATGATAATATTACCTCACTGTATTTTACTTTGGAAGTAAGAAGTACAGCCCAGCTAACTAAAATAGTAGCTAGAGTTAACTCGGTGTGGAATGTGATAAACGTAGTAAGGAAAGGAGTGACAGATGCCAAGCAGCAAGTCGCTTAATAAAGCAGCTCGCTCATCAGAGAAGAAGCGATTACGGAATCGCTCAATACGGAGTAGTGTCAAGACCCATATAGCTAAGGCGGAAAAGCTTATTGACGCCAAGGGAGAATTGGCACATCAGGAAACAGTAGTAGCTATAAGTACCATAGATAAGGCAGTAAGCAAAGGGATTTTCCATCGCAACAAAGGTGCCAGGCTTAAATCTCGAGCAATGAAGAAGCTGAATGATACCATTGCGGTGAGCCCAAGCCCTGAGCGTAGTGAAAGAAAAACGAAGCAGTCTCAAAGAGACGGAGGTTAATGTCTCTTGGTCACTAAGTCGCTTTCTTCAAAGCAGGAACATATTCTCAATTTTATCAATGACTTTTTGCGTGACAAGGGTTATCCCCCTAGTGTCAGAGATATCGCTGCTGGATGCGGGATAAGTTCTACCTCAGTTGTAGCTTACAACCTGAATAAATTAGAGGCAGCAGGCTATATCCGTCGTCATAGCGATATATCTCGAGGAATTGAGTCCTTGGCCAAAGAGCAAAGAAGCGGGAAGCTCGTTTATGTTCCCGTTGTAGGAGTGATAGCTGCTGGTGAACCTATTCCTGTGCCTGCTTCCGACACAGGGAATATTATTTCTACCGAGATGTTGGAGGTAGGTGAAGAATTAACCCATGGCAGGCAGAGTATTTATGCCCTTCGAGTGAAAGGCGACTCTATGTTAGATGCTTTGATTAAGGATGGTGATATCGTCTTGATGGAGCATGTAAATGAAGCTGAGAATGGTGACACGGTAGCAGTTTGGCTTAAAAAAGAGCAGGAAGTCACACTCAAGAAGTTTTTCGTCGAGCCAAATGGTATCCGCCTGGAGCCAGCAAATAGTCAGATGAAACCCATTTATGCAGCTCCAGACAACATTGAGGTTCAAGGCAAAGTACTTGCTGTAATTCGTCGTATGCCCTAGCTTATGAAATGCAAAAACACAGGGCAAAAGTTAAAAAGTTTTGCATGTTGAGTTGTAGTTTTGACTTTTGATTTTTAATTTAGTGTGATGTTACCCCAATTTCAGGCGGTAGGGCGAGCTCTCTTTACTCAAGGGCTTGTTTCCTGCCATAGTGGTAACCTTAGCATCAAGCTTGGAGAGCATCTGCTTATTACTCGTCGGGGCAGCACGCTAAGTTCCATTGGGGAAGCAGATTTGGTGAAGACCGGGATTGCTAGAAATGATCGAGCTACACCTTTAGCTTCAACGGAGTTGGAAGTCCATCGCTCTATCTATAAAAAGACTTCGGCAATGGCAGTAGTCCACGCTCATCCACCTTATGCTGTTACCCTATCTTTCACAGAAAAAGAGATTATACCTTGTGATATGGAGGGGCGGGCTCTGCTGCCCAAAGTGCCCATCTTGGGAAAGCAAGTAACGGTGAAAGCTGGAGACCTTGCTGAAGAGATATCGAAAGCCTTAAAGCAACATCAAGTGGTCTTGGTACAAGGTCATGGAACTTTCGCTGTTGGTCAATTGCTAGAGGAAGCCCATTACTATACCAGTATCCTGGAACAAAATTGCCGCCTTCTCTACTTACTCAAGAGCCTGAGAACGGGATCTAATGCTAGTATCTCTTCCCTACCTACGGAGGGCTAAACTTTGCCAGTTTGGAGCTCTACGCTTTTACAGGTTCAGGGGAAACTAACGTACACCAATCAGGGTATTTAGGATTTCTTCCCAGTATTACTGGAGCAAAGAGCTTTTGCAATTCACTGGTTATTTTGCCAACCTCGCCTGTGTTTACCGGTCGGTGGTCAATTTCCACAACCGGTGCTATATTGGTTGCGGTTCCAGTAAAGAAACACTCTTCAGCCAGATATAGTTCACTCCTATACACTTGCCTCTCAATTGTCTCCAGGCCTAGCTCATTTTTGGCCAGTTTTATAACCGTATCTCTGGTAATTCCTATGAGGATATCACTTAAGGAAGAAGGAGTGATCAAGTTTCCATTGCTGACAAGAAAGATATTCTCACCACTGCCTTCAGCTACGTGTCCATCATGAGTTAGTAATATTGCTTCATCAAAGCCGCCTTCACATGCGTCACTTTTAGCCAGGGCACCATTTACATAGGCACCGCAAATCTTACCTCTTGGAACCATAGTATCATTGATGCGGCGCCAGGAGGAAGTGCAGCAACGAACACCTTCTTCGGCAGCGAGGTAAGGAGGAAGCGTGGTCACAATTACAACGAAATCATCTTCCAGATCATGGAGGCGGACTCCTATACTTTCAGAGCTCTTATAGACTAGAGGGCGAATATACACATTCTCCTGGTAACCGCTTCTTTCCACAAGTTCTACGGTCAACTGGCACAGTTCATCAACAGAGTATGGCAGATTCATTCTTAGGAGTCGAGCACCATCAAGCATGCGCTTGTAGTGGTCCTGAACCCTAAAGAGGCAAAGCCTCTTCCTCTCACTATCCCAATTACCACGAATGCCTTCAAAGCACGCGGTGCCATAATGGAGAGCATGAGTTAAAACCCCAATTTTGGCTTCAGATAATGGCATAAATTGTTTGTGAAAAAAAGCGTAAGGCGGCATTGCTTTTCCCTCCTCGCAATTATAAATCTGGATTATACCTTTATCTCAAGTAAATAATCAATCATGTCTTAGCCGAGGCCCTCATATTTTGCCAGTTTTTATCGCCGTCGGGCCATATTTCCTTCGAATTAGCTCTACAGCTCCTTCCAATTGCTCCAACTTTCTTGCTCTGGAATTGAACATACGCAGTTGCCTTTGTTCCCCAACCAGATTCGATACTCTAACGCCTATGAGGCGAGCGGGCTTTGTGCTTTGAGCTAAAGCCTTATTCAGCAATTGTAAAGCTGTGATGGAAATAAGTTGATTACTGGCTAGTGGCTCTTCCAGGGTAAGCTGGCGGGTAATCGCCTTGAAATCGGCATACCTCAGCCTTACAGTTACACATTTTGCCCTTTTGTTTCGGTAGCTCAACTCCTTACCAACTTTCTGGCATAGGCCACGAAGGTTAGCCTCAAGAAACTGGTGGTCCAAAGTATCTCTGGCGAAGGTGATTTGCTGGCTGATAGATTTAGGTTCGCCTGGTGCCTCTACCCTTCGATTATCTATTCCACTGGCGTGGCTATGAATTGCTATCCCAAATCTCCCAAAACTCTCCTTGATTACCTCCAAAGGAAGCGATGCCAGCTCGCCTACTGTGGTTACGCCCATATGCTCTAGTGCTTGCTCCGTTTTCTTACCCACCCCGGGCAATTTAGCTACGGGAAGGGGACTTAGGAAATCTCGCTCCTCCCCTGGAGCTACCTCCAGCAAGCCATCGGGTTTCCCCAAATCGGAGGCAATCTTGGCTACTACCTTACATGTAGCGATGCCTACGGAGGCAGTAAGTTTGAGCTCCTTATGTACCCTTTCCTTTATGGCAAGGGCCAATTTTTGAGCGGAACCATAAGGCTCTTCATACCCAGTGACATCGAGGTAGGCTTCATCAAGCCCTAAAGGCTCCATGCAAGGAGAAAAATCAGCCAGGATTTCCATGAATTTAGTTGAGGCATCTCTATAGCGAGGCAAGTTAGCCTGTATAAAGATTGCCCGGGGGCAGAGGCGACGCGCACTCGATAACGGCATACCGGCATGGATGCCGAGGGGCCGTGCTTCATAGGAAGCAGAAGCAACTACGCCACGGCGCTCAGGGTCTCCTCCAACAATCACCGGCTTATCCCTAAGCCCAGGGTTCATCGCTTGCTCCACGGAAACGAAGAAAGCATCTAAATCAATGTGAAAAATACAGCGAGCCATGGCTTGAACTAGAGATTAAGAGCTAATTGCCTCCAGAAACAACCTGTTTCAACCTTCTCTCGAAAATGCCCCTTTCCAGAAGAATCCTTCGCTGGCACTTGAGGCATTTGAGACCGATATCGGCGCCAATTCTCACTACCTCCCATTCATAGCTGCCGCAAGGGTGTGGCTTGCGCAACCGGACTACATCGCCGAGCTTTACACTTACAGGCATCGCGGCTGTCTAACAACCTTTCCTGCTCATCCTGAGCCGGATGAAGAGCCCCTCATTGTGCTTCCATGGGGGAAGCCAAATAAGAATTAATCTGGTTTCGTATTTTCTCAGCTACATTCCTGGCCGCTTCAGCAAAATCTTTCCCACTTGAAGCATATAGAATTTGCCGAGACACATTGATAATTGCTTTCTCCCCCCGAGCATCTACTCCGTATTTAACTGCGGAAGCTAAGTCCCCTCCCTGAGCTCCAATGCCTGGGATAAGCAAGTACATTTCAGGGCAAATTGAGCGGACTCTCTTTAATTCCTCGGGATAAGTAGCTCCTACTACCAGGCCAATGTTGCCATGTATGTTCCATTCCCTGGCTTTTTGGGCTACCACTTCGTATAGTGGTAAGCCTTCAGTGCAAAGATTCTGAAAATCCAAAGCTCCCTTGTTTGATGTCCGACACAAGATGAATATTCCTTTATCTTGGTAGTTTATAAAAGGCTCTATGGAGTCAAAGCCGAGGTAAGGATTGACTGTAGCAGCATCAAAGCCGAAAGCGGAGAAAAGGGCTTTAGCGTAGGCCTTGGCAGTATTGCCTATATCACCACGCTTGGCATCGCCAATTGTAGGCATATCGGAGGGAATATGCTCGATGGTCTTGTGCAAAATGCTGAGTCCTTCAATTCCCAAAGCTTCATAGAAAGCCAAGTTGGGCTTGTAGGCACACACCAAGTCATGGGTAGCATCTATGATAGCTTTGTTGAATTCTAGAACATCTATCTTGGGAATAAGGTCTGGGTTAGGGTCAAGCCCAATGCAAAGTAAACTCCCGTTTTTCTTGGTAGCGTTAGCTAACTTACTGATAAAGGACATGGGCTATACTTAATCTTTAATAATTAATCAATGTACTGGAACTCCTAGCCACCACCTCACCTCGCTGATTTGTGTAACTCGTCTCGTAAACGAAGAAAAGCATCTTACCCACTTTGCCCTCACGCTCAAAAACATTAGCTAGTTTGCTGCGCGAGGTGATGATATCGCCGAGTCTCAATGGTAAGGAAAACTCCCACTCTCCCCCTCCGGCCAGTATATGCTTACGAGGTGGTGGTATCTCTGGCACTAACGATAGCACTAAGCCCGGTCGGGAATCAGGAAGGGATGCTGTCATAAGGGCACATAAAAGCCATGGTGGAGCAACAACGCCGCCATATTGGGTCTTTTGAGCATATTCTTCATCCTGCCATAAAGGATTGGAATCGCCTACTGCTTGAACAAACCTTCCGATTAGTTCCTTTTCGAGTTTAAATTCAACCGGCTTTGCCTCCGTACCTATTTTCTTTTGCAGTTCCTCCGCAGTAATGCTTTCTTCGGTCAATCTTAACTCCCCTTTCCCGATTATAGCTGCCTGTTATTTCCGATTACGAAATTTGATTCCTGGAAGGGAGCGTCACAAGTGCAGTGCCTGGCGTGGTTTTCTCCCCTCCGGGATTTTCTGTCCACACATCAAGCTCCACACAATGCTCTCCCCCCGTTACATGCTTCTCTCTTACCTTACCTTTCATGGTTATATTCTGGTCGGGAACATCCATGCCACGATACTGGCAAGTTAGCCTCTTTAGCATACCCTCTGTACCAATCCAATCGGTGAGCAATTGGCCCATGAAAGCAGCCTTCAATCTGCCATGGACGATAACCCCATTGAGCCCCTGGCTTTGAGCAAAGTCCTTATCATAGTGAATCTCGTACAGGTCTCCTGAAGCTCCTGCCCACATCACCAACTGCCGCGTTGAGGGACGTTTGGTCAATGATGGTATCTCCATGCCTTCACTTACATCCTCATAAAACACCTGCTGTGCCATTTTCAACCCCCTTGCTTCCGAATAGTCAACCAAATTGTAAGCGTCCTGTGCTATATTTTCAATATAGTGGAGTGAAAAACATTTGGCAATACCTATGTCACTCCAAGCCCTTTATCTTGTTATTCTGGGCGCAGCGGAGGACCTCATAGCACTAAGTGCTGGCACAACGAAGAATTTAAACATTTCTCCTCCGCTTTGTTCAAAATCGGGGTAACAAAGTAAGCGGTCTCTGCGATATCAGGTAGATGGTATAATTACCAATTATTAGAAGCAAATGAATTATAGCCAAGCTGGAGAATATCTAAGCAGTTTTATTGACTATGAGAAAATCCCCGGGGGTTCTTATGCTTCGCCCGATTATAGCTTGAAGCATGTAGAAGAACTTCTGCACCGAATGGGTGACCCTCATCTGGCAGCCAGGACGATACATATTGCGGGCACTAAGGGGAAAGGAAGCATAGCGGCTATGATTGCTCAGGTTTTGACCATCTCAGGCTATAAAACGGGCTTATATACATCCCCCCATCTTCATAGCTTGAGGGAGCGCATTAGAGTAGATGGACATTTGATTTCAGAGGGAGAGTTCGCTGCCCTAACGGCTAAAGCGAAACCTTATTTCGAAGCAATAAATGCCATCGCTGCGAACCAGAGCTCTGAGTGTAACGAAGAGCAAGCGGAGCAAGCTTGCCAGCAACTGACTTTCTTCGAAGCCCTGACCGCATTGGCCTTCGCCTATTTCAAGAATAAAGGGACAGATTTTCAAGTGCTGGAAGTAGGCTTAGGGGGCAGGTTTGATGCTACTAACGTAGCCAATCCTGAAGTCTGCATCATAACCCCCATCAGCCTGGACCATACTGATATTCTAGGTAATAGCTTGAGAGAGATAGCTTTTGAGAAGGCAGGCATTATTAAGCCTGGCAGCTTGGTGGTGCTCTCTCCACAACCAGAAGAGGTAAACTCGGCAATCAATGATGTCTGTCATAAACAAGGAGCGAAGTTGGTTCGAGTAGGCAGAGATGTTACCTGGCATGGGATAAGTAGCGACCTTCACCATCAGTCACTTGTGATTGATGGCAGAATGGGTAACCACCATCTTACTATTCCGCTCCTGGGCGACTACCAGCTTGAGAATGCTGCTGTTGCTGTAGCCGCTTTAGAGACATTGGCATCTTTGGGCTATGGTATCTCTACTGAAGACATTGCTCGAGGCTTTGCCCAGGTTAAATGGCCTGGTAGGTTCCAAATTTTACATTATCAGCCTGTAGTGTTGGTTGATGGAGCTCATAACGTGGCGTCAATAAAAAGGCTGATAGAGAATATTAAAGCATATTTCAGTTATGGCCAAATCTTCCTCATTATAGGGTCATCTTGCGATAAAGACATACCAGGCATGGTGAAGGAATTAGCTTCCCTCTCCCCCCGAGTGATGGTTACGCATTCTTCGCATCCCCGCGCTGCTTCTCCTTCAACTGTTGCTACTGCGTTTCTCAACTGGAACATCAAGGCCAAAGTCACTAATACGGTGGCCCAGGCTTTGTCTCAATCTCTATCTCTAGCCAGCGCGACAGACCTTATCTGTGTTACTGGCTCCTTATTTATAGTAGCGGAAGCTTTAGATTATTTCTCTGAGGGCTGAGTCGTTATAGGAGAGCTAAGGGCTTCCTGGGGTAGCATGTCGCCCAGCATCTGTTGTAGTGCCATGACGTGACTACATGTTCCCCATTGGGAGAAGAAATAGCAAGAGCAATGCCATTTCCCGTTGGAATAGCTCAGCTTATGGTTATCATTTTCTCCGTGGAAAACGACCGTGAAACCTGAAAAGCTAACACGTCCTGGTTCTTGCGCATATCTTTTGGCTTTTTCGATCTTCCCGATAAGACTTGACCTCATCCACATACCCTCCTTTTTACCTAAAACAACTCTAAGCAAAGTATATAACAGGGCTTGGGAAAAGTCTATTTGAACTGCCCTGGGAGGGATCAGCAGAGGAGAAAATAGAGGAGGTAGTTCCAGGAGCTTGTCTCGAAGGTAGACGGCAGGAGATTTGAGCAACTGGCCGAATACCTTGCTTCACCAAGCACCCCTTGAAGACCGTGCCAGGCTTCCTGTCAAACAACCTGCGCCTATACTACCTGATTGAAGGATATAAGCAATTGCTTAAGATTCAGCTAACGTTATGCAATGCTGGTCAGGAGTTCAACCAGGCCGACAAGGACCGACGCTACAATCAGGATCTCTCCCACGATTTTCTCATCGATGAGCCATGTCTTCAACTTCTCTGTTTCCCCTTTCTCGAGTAAGAGCAGAATCTTCCTCAAGATGTCCTTATCCTGCCGCATCGAGGCTTGAGGCGTTTCCCTTTGAAAATCGCCGAGTAGGCTATCCTTTACCTTAGAAAACAACCTGTGGAAGAAGATATGCGGCAACAATATCGCTGTTACAAGCACTATTGCGATGCTCACGTACGGAATGAAAGTGACCCAATGCGCGGCTGCGGACGACCCTGCTGGCATCCCCCAGATGTTTGGTGGAAAGACAGCATAGACTCCAGCGCCAAACATGGTCATGGTTATAAGCCATTTGAAGTCCTTGAATGGTTTCATCCACTCACGTATCAGTGCATCCTTTTCGAACAATGTATTGAAGCACAGGTCTCGATAAGCCAAATTCAAACCTATAGGTATCATATACATGAACATACCGCCGAGTATGCAGCAAGGCAAAGTCTCTATAAGCGCATATATCGTGATTAAATCGGGTTGGTGATAGAACCACCACCATCTCATTGTCTGGGGTGCTTCCATGAAGTTCAGGACCAGCAAAAGGCCCACCACAACCCAGTAAACTCTTTTGGTCAAGTGAGCCAACAACTTGTCTTTTATCTTTCGGAAATCCTCTTCGGCAACAATAAGAGGTTGTATTTCAGTGAGGGAATCTGAAAACTTTCTGAATACAAATATTATTAATACCCCATTTAAAGCTCCAAATAACGCCACAATAACCCACCTGGGCTCAGCTAGAAAGGAATGCAGATTGCCAGATGTTATCATGAAGGGAAGGCCTAACAGATAAAGAAAAGCAGCCATCAATCCAAAGAATACGGGATACGGGACCCTTGATTTGCGAACAACTCTATCCAACCACAAAGCCGATAAACCTCCGGGGAAGTTCTCTAGAACCTAGTCATGAAGCTCCTCTATCATCAGTGCCTATTTGAATAGGACAGTGCCAGCCAAACACCTGGTGCTTTCTCTGTTTTCTCATAAGTTGACCTTTTGCAAGAATATTAAGTCCCAGTTAGTCCAGTGTCAATTGTGTACGCCTGACGGATGAGGAATAAAAGGGCCTCCAAAGACGGGCAGTTGCGGGGAAAAGAAAGTAAATACGCCAAAGCAGTAGCCAGCACACCGGAGAGTGCCATAGAAAAGGAATCATTAGTACTGACAGCTTGCATGAATCGCTATATGCGGAGGCTGAGATACATGGGTAACACTCAGGGTATTATTAGTGATGATGCTAGTTTGTTACCTTTAGCAACTCGCTGGATTGTCCGCTCTTTGTTCTAGATGGTATCGCCATGCATTCCATCTTCGCATCAGAATGAGCATCAAACCGTGCTATAATTACATAAAACCTCGCTATAACAAAGGGTGATGAATTGGGTCTAGAGTCCAAAATGAGGGGGGAAAATGTCTAAAAAAGTCCTTATCGTTTATGGGACTCGTTATGGGGCTACTGAAGGCACCTCAGAGGAAATTGCCAAAGTCCTTCGAAGCGAAGGATTAGATGTTAGAGTGGTGAACGCCAGAAAAGAAAAAGTCAAAGATATTTCAGGATATGACCTGGTCATCGTGGGCAGTGGAATACAAATGGCAAAGTGGACTGGTGCCGCTGAAAATTTTTTGAAAAAGTTTCAGAAAGAGCTGGCGAGTAAGAAAGTGGCTCTTTTCGTGTCATCTGGTGCTCAAGCGTTAATCGAGTACGAAAAGAAGACAGAGGAAATTGAAAAGGTGAGGAAACAATATCTCGAAGATAAAGCTGTAAAGTATAACCTCCACCCCCTCTCTATGGTTATATTCGGAGGAGTTTGGGACTTTAATCAAATGTCCTTTTTGTTCAGGAAAACCTTGGCGAGTTTAAAGCCCAAAATAGAAGAAGCCGGATTCAAAGAAACAAAGCCAGGACTTTATGATACCCGCGACTGGGACAGTATCAGGACTTGGGCTAAAGAAATTGCCACAAAATTTTAAAATACGCACCAAGCTAACTGATGTCACAATCAGAGTGTTTGTTTAGTGACAATAGCAAGTTGCCTAAAGCCGGTTATCTAGCAAAGAACTGCTCTAACGTTTTGGATGACCAACCAAACGAGAATACTGGTGGGGATGGGTGGAATCGGTGGGATGGTGGGTACGGGCGTGATTGGCCCATCTCGCGCGCCTTCAGTGAAACCAATGGCGGCACCATGTCTGTCTCCGATATACCCATCCTGGAACCAGCCAAAATGCTTGCCTGAATAGCTCACGATGCTTTTGTCATCGAGGAAAGCTAATGGTCGGCTGCTGTAGTCGTAGAAAACACCTTGATTGTTCCAAAGTATAATAACCCTGCACCAAATACATAAACGCCACCAGTAGCTTCTTTAATATCCCCAAGGAGAATAAAGTGAACGACTTGATTTACCCTGCAGCAGGTAAAAGTGTTAGAATTAATGTGTCAGGGAGGATATGAGAAAATGAGCGATGTCTTGGATGAAGCTACGGCGCTTATTAGATGCAAGGAATGTCCTTGGTATAAGAATTGCGTGACTCCAATGCAGATTAGCACTGAGGATGTCGAGCACTTCAGATTGATGATGCAGGAAGCAAACCTTCCTGAACAAGCCAGAACTGAGATGGAGCGGATTGCAGAAAGCATAGCGTCTACTAGTCAGAATATGATTCTTCAAAGCTGCCCGGTATTTACTCAGCGCCTGAAGGATGACCCCAGACTGGCCCAGCGAATAAAAGAGATGATGCAGAACTGGGGAAAGGAAGAGTTGGATAAATAGCAATGTCAGAGCAAATCGGCAAAATAGAGAAACCAGATACAGAGCGTTTTAAAGAAAAGAGGAAGGTTTACCTTGTGCCACTCATATATTCGAGTGAAGATGCCCCAACCGAGTATAAGGAGAAATGCCATCTCTATTGGCAACAGGTGGGAGAGCAGCTGAGCAGCCTGGAGATAAAGATTGGGGGAATAAATCGAGTTTATCATGAAGCAATCTCTCTCTCAGGCGAAGAAGGCATGAAGTTTGTGGAGAAACTAAATCAAAACAGCTATGAACTGGTTAAAGGCAAGTGTGATAATGGAGCTAGCTTTGAGGCAATTGAAGACAATGCGCTGTTCCAGGAATCACTGGACTGGGAGAGATGTTTTTTGATTGGGTTTATGACTGAAAAGGTGACGAGCAAAGTTTATGAACTCTATGCTGAAGCTACCAAAAAGCGGTATGAATTTATGGCTAAGAAGATAAGTGAGACTCTTAAGGATAGCGAGGCCGGGCTCTTATTAATCAGAGCGGAGCACAGGC
>JAFGBN010000109.1 GCA_016933195.1 Dehalococcoidia bacterium
GGAATTCTCCTCAGAAAGGTAATTCGCGACATACCTCCAAAGCCAGTGGAGGAGACTAAAATCCAGCAACGGATGGTAGCGGGAACGAAAACGAACCTTCAAGTCAAATTGAATAGCAGGTGCAAAGTGGGTGGAATATTATTCGTGGAATCCCCACATGAATGGTTGAAACTGAGACCCACAAAATTACTTCTCGATGGAAAGGAGCTCCAAATAGATGTATCCCTGTCACCACCACTGTCGGGGCCATCGACCATCAAATTTAGAGCGTACGCTATAGACCAGTGGGGACTAACTCAGCTCAAATTTGAGATTGAACCTATATCACTACATATTATTCCCCGGGCAAAATATGCCGCCTGGCTAGCGAGGAAATACCTTGATGAAGCCAAGGCGGGCTCCCTAATGCTGGCTTCACTCCCGACGACATTCAAGACAAGCTCTCTATTTAGAACAGGTATAGAGTATTATGGCAGCCGGTCGTACCAACCCGGTGATAGTTTAAGGCATATAGACTGGAAACACTCCCTGAAGCTTAATGAACTTGTTACCAAAGAATTCTCTCAATCCCGGGGACAATCGGCCATGATGTTGACAAACCTCGCCGTCAGCGATGATGAAGAGGCAGATAAGCTGGCATACAAAATTATCGTTACTGCAATATCCCTGGCACAGGAAGGGATTCCAGTGGCACTGGCAGCATACGACCACGAAGATGTCAGGTTAACTACAACTCCACTTCAGCCACGGGAGCTTGTAGTCCGGTCCCTGGAGCTTACCCAGCAAATAGTCGCTTTCATTAACCCGGTGAAATATTTGAGCCCTCCAGATATTGCCAGGCTAAGAGCCAATATCAGCCGCGTCAAGTTTGCCCAGAGTGAAGCATCCAGAGTGCTGCTTCAGTTGTTGCAACTGGAATATAGGACCCTGGATAACAACGCCAGGCTCAACCCGGCAACAAAGACACTGCTAGAGGCTCTGGCTAAGGGGAAAAGGCAGGTTAATATAGTGCTTATCTCACATCGCAACCACGATGCCGAAGCGCTTGCCTTTGATGCCTTCACCTTTGCCAGTAAAGGCCACGCTGTCATTGAATTATAAGAGTTCACTAAAATCTGTTTCCCAAGCCTGTCTGTCATTTTGAGGGAGTTCTTCGTTCTCCCTGTCATTCTGAGCGTAGCGAAAAATATCATCGCTCAGGACAGGCTCCAAAACCAGAGAACCTCTCTCAGGATAACCTCTGTGAAGACTTCAGCCCCTTCGCTATGGCTCAGGGTGATAAAAGAAACAACCGCACGCCAGAATTTTCCATAAATGAAAGACTTGATTTATAACCTTGATTAGCTGGCAAATGAGAATGGCAATCGCGAATCTGAGAAGCGAGGCAAAGATTAATAGGAGAGCACTACTATGCTTGGCCTTGGCACTGATGTTGATTGCTATGGCGCTGCCATCCACGGCGAGTGCCGACCCCGACTGGGACTATTATCGCAATATAACCATAACCAATGGCAGTGGCAGTGACCTGACTAATTATCCCATCAGGCTGCACATCACCGACACCACCTATATGAAAGATGATGGTGCCGACCTGAGTCACCAACGAGTACAACACGGTGAAATACCCCTACTGGGCAGAGACGGGGAAGTGGGAAACAGATAATGCCTATGTCTGGGTAAAGGTCTCCCTGATTCCTGCCGCAGGCTGCACCATCAAAATGTGGTACGGCAACCCAAGTGCCTCCAGCGAATCCGACAGGGCAGCCACCACCGGTATCGGCACCGAACCGCATGCGGGGATAAGGGGATACAGTAACTGGGTGGGCATAGGGGGGCAGAGAAGCACCGCCCGTACCTCCGATGGCACACTACACTGCGTCTATACAGCTACCGGTACTGACTCTATATACTATTCCTATTCCTCGGATGGAGGACAGACCTGGAGCGAGGGCATAGACATCGACGGCGTCGGCTATGAGTCGTACGCATCTGCGATAGCAATTGATTCAAGCGATAATCTCCATGTGGCATGGTACGGCGGAGGTTCCCCATCGGTCCCTGGGTGCGCTTTTAACATTCAATACCGCCAGAGGGCAGCGGCTGGTACCTGGGGAAGCGTGGAGCACGTCACCGATGTGGCCTCCTATCAAGACGACCCTTCTGTGGCAGTGGACTCCCACGACAGTATCCATGTGGTGTGGGAAGGCAGCGGTATTCAATACCGCCAGAAGACCTCGGCGGGATGGCAAGTGCAGAGCAACCCTTCCAGTGGTCAGGTTCCACTACTCCTCTGGGCAAGGCACCACACCATAAACGGAGTCATGACCAATGTGCCCCACCAAGGCTATATCTATGTACATTATTCCCCCACAGCCCCATACGCTGTGTGGTATTACGGCAGCCCCGGCACTGCCGTAGTCTTCGGCTCTGCCCTCACCGAGCCGACATACATCATTGGAGGTCAGAGTCCTTCCGGGGCAGAAGACCCCATCCCCGAGCTTTCCACAATCGCTCTTCTGGGCACAGGGATGGCAGTCCTTAGCAGTTACATCTGGATAAGAAATAAAAGCCTAGACCGCGCTGTGCCTGTATGAAGATTAGCGCCAGATTCTATGAGGAGCACTCCTACATGCACCAGGAAGGGATAAGCACGTATTCTCCACTCTTTCCCCTAACAAAGAGCTTACCATCTATGTGGCAATGGTGCTAAACTGAAGCACATGCAAAGGGACTTGTTCAAAGCGCCTCCATCACCCAGGTCCCGCACCTGGGTGAGAGTGGAAAAGATATTGCCCTGGGTCGTCTACCTGGCAGCGATTACAGAAGCAGAGTGGGTCACAACATATTCCAACCCCCACATTGGGGCAGTCATTCATGCCATCATCTTCGTTGCCCTGGTAACTCATTCTCATATGGAGAGCAAATCACCCGAAGGCAAGCTGCTCCTCGCACTGAGTCTGGCTCCCCTGATGCGCATAATAGCTATCATGATACCAGCAGCAAGTTTCTACCAGCTATACCAGCATATTATCGTCAGTGTACCCCTGCTCATAGCAACGGTCGTTATCATGAGGATGCTCAAATTCGGGGTGGAGGAGGTAAGCTTCACCCTTCGCCGCATCCCCCTCCAGGTGGCAGTGGCAGCAAGTGGAATACCTTTAGGAATAATAGCATACCTTATCCTCAGACCACAGAGCCTGACAATAGGACTTACCTGGAGCGATATAGTATTGCCTGGAATCATATTTATCCTGTGTGCCGGGTTCGTGCAGGAGCTGATGTTCCGTGGCGTAATGCAGCACGCCTCTTTACAAGTCCTGGGGAGATGGGGCACCCTCTACATCAGCCTGCTGTTCGCTATCTTGAGCATGGGGCGATTTTCCGGGTTCAGCATGCTCTTTATGTTCGGTGTGGCATTCTTCTTTTCCTGGATAGTCAAGAGAACGGGCTCACTGCTGGGAGTGATACTGGCCCACGGGATAATGAACGTGGTATTATACCTGATAGCCCCCTCTATACTGTAGCGCGGAGGAATCGAAGTTGAACGGCCTCGAATACAGGAGAAGGTAAGGGTCCAATTAAATTAAAGCTAATCCCTCTTTTCCTTATTTTCACAATGCTCCTCACAGGCTGTAGTGCCAGTGAGGAAGTCGCAGAGCCATCATCCGGGCCCGGTACGCTCATCTGGAAATATCAGACGGGAGATTCGATTCAATCCTCCCCTACTGTGCATGAGGGTGTGGTCTATGTGGGCTCCTGGTATCACTATCTCTACGCCATAGATGCTGCCAGCGGAGAATTGAGGTGAAGGTACAAAGCAAATGATTCCATCTACTCTTCACCTACCGTATTCGATAACGTGCTTTATGTCGGTTCATGGGATGGGTGTCTACACGCCGTAAATGCCGTCGACGGAAAACAAAGGTGGAAATATCAGACGGAAGGACAGATTTACTCCTCCCCCGCAGCATCCGAGAGCACAATTTACTTCGGCTCTGGGGACGGATACATTTACGCCATTGCTAAATAGGAGAAGAACCCAGCGGAGGTCGTCGACTCAAGCTGAAACCCTGCGCTGATGTAACATAGACAAACCACGCTATCGACATATAGCAGAATTTTTCGGGGACAAGCTAAATATGGCCCAGTCCACAGGTATTCCTGTGGCCACTGGGCGGCTGGGGCTCCGAAAGGGCGAAACCCAACCATCGGCTGGAAAAGCGGTTTGTCTCTCCCGCTACGGAGTCTAGTGCCTCCATCCCTGAAATAATCGACACCCTGGTGCTGAGCACTTCCCATGGTGGCTCATACGCCCAAGGGCATTGAATAACTTTGTACTAAAGGGCACTATTTAAAGGGTAGTAGCTTAGCTACGCTCGTTGACAATCGGTGATTTTATGCTATATGTTAAGCACTGTAGGGAAGCCATGAAACAAAAAGCATTTTCCAAGAAGGCAATACGACATGTGGCAATTGCTTTGATGCTGGCAATACTTTTGGTTCCTATTGGCACCTCACCAGTAGCAGCTATAAGCGTGGGGGACTATTTCGAAATCAGCTATGCCTTTGAGTTTAGCCAGACCGAAATCCAAGGCAACGAGGTTTTCTATGCCACGATTAAAGGTGAGGCGATTTGTATTGAAGACATGCCTATACCGGTAAGCGAAGCCAGCCTCACTTCTCGCGTCGTAGCGCAACATCGAACAAGTGGCAAGGAAGAAACACTGAACCCGAGCTACACCGTAACCATAAAGCCATTCCCCACCAAGAAAGGTGACACCACTGAAATAGATAAGGTTATACCCTTGCAATTCCCCGAGGAAAGCGAACCGGGTGGCTATGATGTGGTGGGAGAGCTTATCGAAGGCAGAGTTAAAGCGGTCTTCTGGATTGACGTTACCGGGTACCTCCCCCAATTTCAAGCTGCGGGCTCGGTAACATATATTGCCTCAACCATAAATAATGCACCAGCTATACCATCTACACCCACAGGGCCAGCATCCGGGTACGTCGCCATTTACTACTCATATTCCACCTCAGCGACTGACCCGGATGGAGACCAGATTAAATACACCTTTGATTGGGGAGACGGCAGCACCTCGGTAACCGTATTTATCAGCTCAGGCACAACCGCCAGCAAGTCCCATAGCTGGAGCAACTCTGGAAATTATTACATCAGGGCAAAAGCCACAGATAACAAAGGTGCCTCATCTGAATGGTCTGCTGCCAGGATGGTGACAATAAGTACAGCGGATAACAATCCACCAGACCCTCCAAATAGCCCCTCCCCAGCAGACCACGCCATTGCTGTTTCCACCAATACCAACCTGAGCTGGAATGGCGGCGACCCTGACACTGGAGATACTGTAACCTACGATGTCTACTTTGGCACCTCATCATCCCCCGCAGAAGTCTCCGGAAGCCAGACGGAGGCAACCTATAACCCGGGAATATTGGACTACAATACCAAGTATTACTGGAGGATAGTTGCCACGGATAAGCACGGAGCATCAACAACCGGGCTTTTATGGGACTTCACCACTACCCAGCTACCTGCAGAGAAAGAAATGCACATAGCAGATATCCAGATGGCATCGAAATCAGGCGGGGCCTGGATTTCCAACTATGCCTATGCCATCGCCACAGTAACCATTGTTGATGCCAGAGATAATCCCATGCCACAGACCGAAGTATCTGGTCATTGGAGTGGTGCTACCTCAGGCAGCGATTCCAAGGTAACTAACTCCCAGGGCAAGGCAACATTTACATCTGACAGGATACGAAATGCAGCGAAGGGAACGACACTTACTTTCACCACAGATGATGTAACTAAAAATGGCTGGACATATAACTCAGAAGTTAACACCGAGACCAGTGACTCCATAACAGTAAACCCCGATAGCCTGAGTGACTTCTTTCGTGATATCTTATACTTGGTGAGGCAACTCATCCAAAAAGTAAAGTCAATATTGTCCCAGGTGATTGGCTGTTAAGGGAAAACAATAGATGTCCGAATTGTTAAATAAGATTAACAGCCCCAGCGATGTTAAAACATTAAGCCCGGGTGAACTGGATAGTCTTTGCTCTGAGATCAGGGAGTTACTGATAAGCGGGGTAACTGAAACTGGAGGGCATCTGGCATCAAACCTGGGGGTGGTTGAGCTCACCATTGCCTTGCATCGGGTGTTTGACAGCCCTGAAGACAAGATTGTCTGGGATGTGGGTCACCAAAGCTATGTTCACAAGTTATTGACGGGGAGAAAGGAGCAATTCTCCTCCCTCCGTCAATACCGAGGACTCTCAGGCTTCCCTGATAGAGATGAAAACCCTCATGATGCCTTCTCTACAGGACACAGTGGCACCTCTATGTCAGCAGCTTTGGGCATAGCCCTGGCCCGCGACCTTGCACATGATGACTACCACGTTGTAGCAGTTATCGGTGATGGTTGCCTTACCTGCGGTATGGCCTACGAAGCACTGAACCACGCCGGGCACCTGGATACAAAACTCATTGTGGTGCTTAATGACAACGGCATGTCTATCTCGCCCACAGTAGGAGCAGTAGCCAGACATTTGAACATGCTGCGAGCAAGCTACCATTATAAGCAAGTTAAGCAAGAGACCAGCCAGTTACTCACCCGCCTGCCTGGGGGAGAGAGACTGAACTGGATGCTACGCCGACTTAAGGAAGGCGCAAAGGCAGTTATTATGCCCTCTATGATGTGGGAGCAATTTGGCTTCACCTATGTCGGCCCTATAAACGGACATAGCATTGCCGAGGTGGAGGCTGCTCTAAATCAAGCCAAGCATTGCCCCAAGCCAGTCGCTATCCATGTGCTGACCACCAAGGGCAAAGGCTACAAACCAGCAGAGGCTGACTCCGTTCGCTTTCACAGCCTGTCCCCTAAAGATGACATCTCAGGAACAGTCCCCACTTACAGTCAAGTATTTGCCCAAACAGTTAGAAGGCTGCTCAGGGATAACACCAGGATAGTAGTGGTAACTGCCGCCATGACCGAAGGCAATGCCCTATCTGCGCTAATTCAGGAGTTCCCACAGCACATCTATGATGTGGGAATCTCCGAGCAGCATGCAGTTACCCTGGCTGCCGGGTTAGCTACCCAGGGCTTTATACCCATTGTAGCGATATATTCCACTTTCCTGCAGCGTGCTTTTGACCAGGTAATTCATGACGTCTGTCTCCCCGATTTGCCGGTTATCTTTGCCCTGGACCGCAGCGGCATTGTAGGGGAAGACGGCAAAACACACCAGGGGATATTCGACCTATCTTATCTCGGCCTGGTGCCTAATATGATTGTCTCCGCTCCCAAGGATGAGAATGAGCTTCAGCACCTGCTCTATACTGCTCTGGATGCAAGACACCCCATGGTAATCCGCTACCCTCGGGGTCGGGGAGCAGACGTTCCATTAGACTCTGAATTTCACAAGCTCCCCATAGGTAAAGCTGAGATAATAAAGCAGGGTGAGGATGTCGCCATAATAGCCATTGGCTCGGCTGTCATGCCTTCTCTTGAGGCAGCAGAGTATTTAGCTTCCCAAGGGATTGAGGCCTCAATAGTCAATGCCCGCTTTGCCAAGCCCTTGGATGAAGAACTCATTCTGGACATAGCCAGCCATACCCAGAGAATAATCACAGTGGAGGAAAACACTCTCAGAGGCGGTTTTGGTGCCGCAGTGCTGGAGCTGCTGGAGAAATCCAGCATCCCTGAGGTGAAGGTCAAGCGATTAGGCCTTCCCTGCGGATTCGTACCTCATGGAAAGCAGGACTTTCTTCGCTCCCTCTACCACCTGGATGCCCATGGCATAGCCAGAGAATGCGCTAATTTTTTAGCTCACATCCAGCCAGAGGTGCACTGAGAGTCCAGCACCGCTATCCTTCAGTGCCAGTGTGTCATCCTCATATAGCTGGAAAATCGACTTGCCAGCAGGGAACGAAATCCCCTCTTCCAACTTCTCATAGCCGCCTACGCTAAGGCTCAACTCCTGTTGTATTGCCCCTCCCTGCCATATTTCAAGTTTGTAATCATAAGGAGCACTGGACTTATTATCCAATGCAATCTTGCCTCTCCCATCAGCTTCGTCTACCTCTATATCAACAAAATTTCCACTACCAAGCTGGCTTCGAATATGGTGTCCTCCCCTTAATTTGGAGCTGAAAAGCAAAAATTCCAGTTTCTGTCCCTCACCCCGTCGCAAAGGCTCAAAAACGAGTCTTCTCTTCCACTTCTCCTCATGTGCTAACCCCTCTACATCTATGGTATTACCCGCTATGAGAGTTAGCTCTCCATCCTCATCTTTTGTCCATGTCGTTACTCCTTCCACCCCACCATCTATTACCACTGTAACCTGGTAATCCATCTCCTCCTGCTCTCGATTCACTATACCCAGGACAATCTCTCCTTTTTCACCAAGTCTCAGGTTCCCAGGATATCCCACTGCCTCACCCTGCGGTCCCAGAATATAGAATTCGCTGAACCTCTCCCCTGTTCTCGGGGTAGCAATAACATAAGCCAGGGCACCAACTGCTGCCGCTATAGCCAGTGTCAGAATTATTGACAGGACTCTTTCTATTCCACCCTGCCCCTTCCATAGAAAGAAACGGATATCGAATGACACCTGAAACCTATCCTCTTCCACAAACCTCTTCCTGCGACGCCAGGCGACACCAGACATAGCCAGGATAAATACTGTAAGCGAAATGAGTATGGGATAAAGTCGCACCCCCCAGGGGGTATAGTTCAAGATAAATCCTATGAGCGATGCTACAGCGATGCTCAAACCGAAGCTTAGAGCTATCCTCTCTACTCCACGCAGGTCTCCCCTCCTGGGAAACAAGGCAGCTACCAAAGTATATCCGGGGAAGAAGAGCACCAGAGGAATCCCTATAATGATTCGGGCTACGCTAATGGGGAAGAAGGTAATAACCAGAATAAGCAGGATAGCTAATATGTCAATGAGCCATAAATCCTTATCCCGCCTGGTTTTCATCCTACAGTCTGTTTATCTTATTAGTTTAGCTAATCAAAATCAACTGGCCATCACCGGGTTGGCTATTTTGTCCCCCTTGCGTCCCTTGCCAAATAAGGGGAGGAAGGGGGTGGGCCTCCTGCCTGATTGTCCCTTGTCAAATAAGGTGGGGAATGGGGCGGGCCTCCTGTCTAATTGTCTCTTTGCCAGATAAGTTGGAAAGGTACGAACCTAAGGGGTCTACAAAATCCTGAGTGCCACTTAGAACCCCCATCAGACGCACGGAGGGGCGTTTTTAGAGGGGTACAGGAGACTTTTCGATATATATTATATCCCTTCCCTCTTGAGCAGGCCACCGGACATTAGGAATCATAGCTATGTCGTGGAAGCAAATGCTGATTGCCACCTTTGTCTTGCTCCACGGCCCGGGGTAAATACTGGACCTTTTATTGTCCATTTGCCTCCCCAGAGCCACAAAAAAGTATCCACCATGTTATTATATGAGTCAATTGCTCATATGATGAAACAATAGAGACAGCAAAAGCCACTGGCCTGGCTTTATACTCAGCGCAATGATAACTATCTCAGCTCCTTTATTGGAAGGCAACGAAATCAAAGCCATCGGGGATGTTCTGAAATCGGGAAGACCGACCCAGGGCCCGATTGTGGAGGAGTTCGAGGAAGCTTTTGCCCTTTTTATTGGCACGGAGTATGCCATAGCCGTCAACAGCGGGACTGCTGCCCTCCACGTAGCCTTGCTTGCAGCCGGGATAGGTGAAGGCGATGAAGTCATCACCACGCCTTTCAGTTTCATAGCTACAGGGAACGCTATCCTTCTCTGTGGAGCAAGGCCAGTCTTTGTTGACATCGATGAAAACACCTTCAACATTAATCCCCATATAATCGAGCAGAAAATAACCCCGAGAACCAGAGCTCTTCTGGTGGTACATCTCTTCGGGCAACCCTGTGAAATGGATAAAATTACCCAAATTTGCCAAAGGCACAGGTTAATCCTTATCGAGGACGCCTGTCAGGCGCATGGAGCAGAGTATCAGGACAAGAAAACCGGCTCTTTCGGCATTGGCTGCTTTTCCTTCTATCCCACCAAGAATATGACCACCGGGGAGGGCGGCATGATAACAACCGATGATAAAGAGCTAGCCGACAAAGCCAGAATGATTAGAAATCGCGGGCAAAAAGAAAGGTATTTCCACGAGATTCTGGGTTATAATTACCGCATGGCGGATATTGCTGCCGCCCTTGGCATTTGCCAGCTTAAGAAACTTCCGGAATTTAACCGTAAAAAGATTGAGCATGCTGAGTTCCTGATTAGGGAAATTAGCCATATTGAAGGCTTAATGCCTCCCTTCGTAGCCCCGGACGTGAAGCACGTTTTCCACCAGTTTACCATCAGGGTAACCGAAGATTTCGGCATATCAAGAGACGAACTAAAGGAAAAATTGAAAAAAAGAGAAGTCATGACGGAAATCTATTATCCCCTGCCCCTGCACAAGCAGCCGCTGTACCAAAAGCTGGGATACGATGACAACCTGCCGCTGTCCGAAAAGGCTGCTCAGGAAGTGCTTTCTCTGCCGGTGCATCCAGGATTGGAACAAGAAGACTTAAAAGTAATCGTGCGAGCACTAGCAAATGTCTAAGAACATTATTTGCTATGGAAAAGTGAATATAGGTAAAGGAACTATAGTGCAGGATAACGTAATCCTGGGCAACCATGATGACGGGGTAGTTGCAATAGGAGAAAACTCACTCATCCGCTCCGGAGCCGTGATATACTCTGATGTGAAAATAGGCAGGAACTTCAGGACCGGCCACAATGTTCTTGTCAGGGAAAATACCGAGATAGGGAACGATGTCCTGCTCGGCACGAATTCCGTAATAGATGGCCATTGCAAAATTGGCAATAATGTCAGCATACAAACTAACGCCTATATTACCGCCCATACCATTATTGAGGACGATGTCTTCCTGGGACCTTGCTCAGTGACCACCAACGACAAATACATGGCATATGGCAGCAATCTTAAGGGAATTACAATCAAAAAGGGCGCTAAAATCGGGGCAAATTCCACCATCCTCCCGGGGATTATCATTGGCGAAGGTAGTATAATAGGAGCGGGCGCTGTTATCACCAGAGATGTCGCTGAGGGCGACGCGGTAACTGGCAATCCAGCCAGGAGTATGAGACCCGCCACTGGAGATGAGGATTAACCAGCGTGTATAAAGGTAAGAAAGTCGCCGTAGTGGTGCCAGCCTATAATGAGGAGAAATTCATCGCTCAGACCATTATGACAATCCCTCATTTTGTAGACCAAATTTATGTGGTGGACGATGCCAGTACTGACGATACTTATGAGATAGCTTCGAGCATGGCGAGCCAGAATGGCAGACTAACTGTGATAAAGCGCCCCAAGAATGAAGGCGTTGGCGCCGCTATTATCTCAGGACACAAAGAAGCTCTCAAAGACAGGATAGATGTAATGGCTGTCATGGCTGGAGACGGAGAGATGAACCCGACAATGCTGGACAAGGTTTTAGACCCTGTTGTAGAAGGCAAAGCAGATTATGCCAAGGGCAACAGATTTTCCACTCCTCAACATAAAAAGGGAATGTCAGCCTGGAGGATATTCGGGAGCTTTCTCCTTACCCATCTGACCAGGATGGCATCAGGTTACTGGCGTATGTCTGACCCCCAGCATGGCTATACTGCAATAACAGGAGAGGTTTTACAGAAACTGGAGCTTGATAGAATATACAAAAGCTTCGCTTTTGAAAACGACATGCTGGTAAAGCTGAATGTTCTAGACGCACGGGTGATAGACATACCCATGCCGGTACCAGCGTCAATCAGACATAGCAAGAAGTATTCCAAGATTAGATACCCCCGCTTCATAGTCAAGACAAGCTGGCTACTTTTTAAGGATTTCTTTTGGAGGCTCTGGGTGAAATACATAAGAAGACCCTTGAATAGAAGCTCGAGGCAGAGATTCTTGCGAGGAGGATTATGAAGGTTCTTCTGCTTTCTCCACATACAGATGATTTAGAATTAGGTGCTGGGGGAACCCTGGTAAAGCTGCTGGGAGAGAAAAGCCACGACATTTGTTGGATTGTATTTTCACAATGTGAAGATGCTGTGCCTGAAGGTTTACCTCCGGATACATTAAGCAAGGAATTCACCAGCGTTGCTTCAGTGTTAGGAATAGAAAACTACCACATTCATAATTTTCCCAATATGAATTTTCCAAAGCACCGACAAGAAATATTAAGCGAACTGGACAAGATTAAAAGGGAATTTGAACCGCAGTTGGTGATAGTGCCCTCCCTGAATGATTCTCACCAGGACCACAAAACGATAACAGAAGAAGCGATTAGGGCATTCAAAAAAGATGCCAGTATTATTGGCTATGAGCTGCCCTGGAATAACTTGGCGTTTAGCCCACAACTGCTTGTGAAGCTAACAGAAGAGCAGATGGAGGAGAAATGGAGAATACTATCTCTGTATGAATCTCAATTTATGGTACAGAGGAATTATTTCTCTAAGGAGTTCATTTTCGGCTGGGCAAGGATGAGAGGAGTCCAATGCAATTCCAAGTATGCCGAAGCCTTCGAGGTGATAAGAGGGATTGTCAGGTAGAATAGAATATGCTTAAGCAACTGAATATCAGCGCACTAGCTGAGATGGTGGAAGGCAAGATAGCAGGTAACTTTTCTCAGGATATTGAGATAACAGGGACTTGCGCTGTTGACAAATATGCGCCAAATAAAGTCGCCTTTGTTAAAAATGAGAAATACGGCGAGCTTTTATCCCAATTACAAAAAGCGATAGTGCTTATTCCAGAGAGCCTGGCCGGGTTTTGCAGCAGGTATCCCCAGAATGCCTATATCATAGTGGAAGATGTAGTAAGCTCATTGATGGACCTCCAGGATTTTTTCTATAAAGACCGGGCAGTTATCACTGACGAGGGCATATCCTCAACTGCAAAAGTTGATGAGAGCGCCAGGATTGGCAAGAACGTACTCATTGGCGACGGCACAAAGGTCATGCACAACTGCTGCATCTCCAATAGCGTGGCTATCGGTAATGACACATATATCTATCCCGAGACATACATCTATAAGAACTGCCAGATAGGCAATCACTGCATCATTCATTCGGGAGTGAGAATCGGCCGTGATGGATTCCGATTCGAGCAGGATATCGAGCACAGGAAAGTCAGGAAGATGATTTCTGTTGGCAGGGTAACAATTGGAGACAGGGTTGAGGTTGGCGCCAACTGCACCATCGATCGAGCTACCTTCGAGAATGATGCTACTACCATTTTTGACGACGTCAAGCTTGCCGACCAGGCTCATATAGGACATAACGCTAGCATAGGGGCCAGGACATGTATTGCCGTTCAGACGTGTGTTTCCGGGAGTGCCAGAATAGGTGAGGACGTCTGGATTGCGCCCGGCGTTACGATTTCGGATAACGTCAAAATTGGAGACAGAGCCAGGTTGTTACTAAATGCCGTTGTCGCTTATGATGTGCCCCAAGAC
>JAFGBN010000110.1 GCA_016933195.1 Dehalococcoidia bacterium
AAACAAAAGTAGTTCCAGAAGCCTCATCCAGGTACGCTCTTGGTGCTGATAGTCTAGATTTCACAGAGTTTATTGCAGCAGTGGAAGACACTTTTGGAATTGAAGTTTTAGATGAGGATGTTGAGAAAATGCAGACTGTTCAAGACGCAGTCAATTAGATTAAATCTGGGAGGTAACAATGACTAAAAGAAGAGTAGTAGTTACTGGCGTTGGCGCTGTTACTCCTTTAGCCACTGGAGCTGGGCAATCCTGGCAGGCGTTATGTCAAGGCAAATCAGGAGTGGCAAGAATTACCAAGTTCGATGCCTCGAATTTTAGGGTGCAGATTGCCGCTGAAATAAAGGACTTCCACCCTGAGGACTTTATGGATAAGAAAAAAGTCCGAAGAACAGACCCATTTATTCATTATGCCCTGGCAGCTAGTCGAATGGCATTAGATGACTCTGGATTGGCTGTCAATGGAACTAATGCCAGCAGAGTAGGAGTAGTGGTAGGCTCATGCGCTGGTGGCATGACCACTTATGAAAAAAACCTCACTGCCCTCCAGGAAGAAGGCCCTGCCAGCATTTCTCCCTTCTTTATCACGGGGTTCCTATCCAACATGGCAGCAGCGGAAATCTCCATGGTTTTCGGCACCAAGGGGCCGAGCAAGTGCGTAGTTACCGCTTGTGCCACTGGGAGCGATGCTGTTGGTGATGCTTTCAGGCTTATTCAGTATGGCGAATCAGATGCTGTGATTGCTGGAGGAAGCGATGCCTACATTCTTCCCGTAGGCATTGCTGGCCTTGATAAGATAGGAGCCATATCCCGAAGGAATGACGAGCCGGAAAAAGCCAGCCGACCTTTTGACAAGAATCGTGATGGCTTCGTGCTAGGAGAAGGCGCAGGGGTTGTTATTTTAGAAGAAATGGAGTCAGCTATAAGAAGAGGGGCTAACATCTATGCTGAGATTATCGGCTATGGCTCCAACATTGATGCCCTTCACGTAACAGCGCCTGATTGGGAAAATCAGGCAAGGTGTATCAAACTGGCTTTGAACGATGCAGGTATCCCTCCAGATGAGGTTGATTATGTTAACGCCCACGGGACATCCACTCCTCTCAACGATTCGTCTGAGACTAAGGCCATAAAGGACACCTTAGGGGAGCACAGCAGAAAAGTGCCTGTAAGTTCCAATAAATCTATGATAGGGCACTTGCTGGGGGCAGCAGGCATAGTAGAAGCTATTTTCACCGTCCTTACTATAAGAAATGGCATAATCCCAGCTACCATAAATTACGATACTCCAGACCCCGAATGTGACCTGGATTATGTTCCCAATGTAGCCAGGAAAGCAGAGGTGAACACAGCTATTTCCAACTCCTTTGGTTTTGGTGGATTTAATGCCACGCTTGTCTTCAGGAAGTTTAAGGACTAGCGCCCGATAAGTTCCTTGGGCAGACTACAAGCTTAGCATTCCATCAGGTTGTTGCTATAATTATACAGGGATTCTACAATATATCATGCGGACCATCACAGGTATTCCTGGGGCTGTAGCTCAATTGGGAGAGCGCCTCCCTTGCACGGAGGAGGTCAGGGGTTCGAATCCCCTCAGCTCCACCATATGTAATAATATTACCTTACTTCAGCTTCAAATAGTACTCTTCCCCTTAAAAGCGTTTCGTAGTTTAATTGATTGATGGGTAATTTTGTTACCCTGTTTCAACCATGCCGGGTTAACCAATCACTTTCCCTACGTATTTCAACCAGCAGTTAAGCCAATTGAAACCATAACCGTTACATTTATCTGTATTCCCTAATTCCAAGGGGCGATAAGACAGGCATTCCTCACGCATGTTGAACGTACTGTCTGCAACTACCTTCTCGGAAACTATCACAGAAGCTGAAAGAACAACCAGTAGGCCAGTGCATTCACTGTCGTCAGGGGAATACCTATCTTGACAAGCTCCCAGAAGGTCAAGGTTTGTCCTGCCTTCTTTTCAGCGTTTTGGATAACGATGACGTTGCTTGGTGCGCCGAGGATGGAGAGGTTGCCGGCAATGGTGCTGCCTGCCGCCAGGGCCATCATTTCCTTAGTCGCTGTACCCAGATGACTTAGCCCAGGCAGGTAGTGTGCTACTAGCGGGACATTTGATATTAGCTGGCTTAGCGCAATACTTACCCCCATAATTATACCGACGGAATGGAGATTGAGGCGCAGGTCAGCAATCAAGTTTTGGAAGTACCCGGAGCTCCAGACACTCTCCATCAGGACAAACATCGCCGCGAAGAAAATCAGAAGGAAACCTTTACAAGGCACGGTGGATAGGTTATTATTAAACAAAATCGTTATTTTGTTTCCTAACGGTAGACGATAGGAAACGGGAGTTTCTTAATGGACACCGCGCTATTCAAAAAGAGCCCATCCGGTAAGCTGGTCCGGGCAACCGGAGGATACTGGGCTTTTGTTCCGGGTTCTCTGCCTCCAAAGCTAGAATGGGATGGCGCCCTGGTAACGGCCATGTCCAAAGCTGACATAGCCCTGGGAACCCTTTCCGGCCTGGGCGAAACGCTTCCCAATCCGCACCTGCTTATCTACCCCTTCATCAGGAGAGAGGCGGTCCTATCCTCGCGCATCGAGGGCACGCAGTCCTCGCTATCTGACCTTTTGCTGTTTGAGGCGACACAGGTCGAAAAAAGGGGTGATGTCAGAGAAGTCCAGAATTATGTGAGCGCTATGGAATACGGATTGAAACGGCTGAATGAGCTTCCACTAAGCCTGAGGTTTATCCGTGAGCTGCATAGTGTTTTGATGGAAGGGGTACGTGGCCAACACTCTACTCCCGGGGAGTTTCGTCAGTCGCAGAATTGGATCGGCAGTCACGGTGCGGTTCTTAACGAAGCGACCTATGTACCACCGCCAGTTCCGGAGATGCAGGAGTGTCTCAACCAGATGGAGAAGTTCCTCCACTCCGAAACCGGGCTTCCTACGTTGGTCGAGGCGGCACTCGTACATTACCAGTTCGAGGCAATTCATCCTTTCTTGGATGGTAACGGGCGTATCGGCCGGCTACTGGTCACCTTGCTCCTGTGCCAAAGAAATGTCCTCAGCAAACCGTTGCTTTACCTGAGTGCATTCTTCGAGCAACACCGCCAAGAGTATTACGACCTTCTCCTTAAGGTAAGCAGTACCGGTGCATGGCGGGATTGGATAGAGTTCTTCTTGAGTGCGGTCACGGAGCAGTCCGGGGATGCAGTATCAAGGTCTCGCCGTCTACAGGAGCTTCAACATGGGTATATGCAGCTCGCAATGGAGAACCGTTTGGCGCCGACAGCGGTACAGCTGGTAGAGCTTGTTCTCATGAAACCAGTGTTGAATTCAAAAACAGTCCAGGAACATCTGAAAGTCACACCTCAGGGCGCTCGGAAGGCGATAAAGGCGCTCGTAGAAGCTGGTGTTCTGACAGAGGTTACTGGTCGCAAACGCGACAAGGCTTATGCAGCGAAGGAAGTCATCAAGGCGCTGGATGGAGAAATAGCACCCGAGTAGCTGATCTAGCGATGACACAGAGGACAACATGAATCATCAAGAGCACTATGCAAGCCCAAGTGAAAAAATGCAGGAGCAACAGAAGAACCTATTGCTCCTGCTAGTTGGAGCGATTGTCTTCGCGTTCCTCATGGGTATGCTGGGGAACTTAGTGGTAAATCATTTCATGACTGATAAATCTTCTTTGGGAAAAACCCTGTCATTTCTGCTGCCTACCTTGGCTGCAATTTGCCTTTGTTACTTCTTGTACTATCGTTATGTCTTTGTCCCTTATTCCCGGATTAGGAAAGAAGCGATAGTTTAGATTATTTACGATATACAAGATGCTGAAGTAATACCTGACCCCTTTGACGGGTATTATCCGCAGCAATTAGCCTGGCAAGCATTTGTCAGATTCAAGTCCAGCAATACGGGAACGGCAACGGAAGGGATCAAAGCTGACATCGGCACCGTAGCCCAAGGGAGACACAGGCACATACTCACTGACCTGTTTGAATACTTGCTTCTACTGCAACTACGTAGCGAATTATACTTCCCCACCAAGACTAATCCGGCGACTGATGAAACTCCACGGAAACTTCCTGATGCTATCGAGAAGAATATATTTGTTGCATTCTTTAGAGACCTGAAACCGGCTAATATCGTGGACTCTTCAATGCAGCATGTGGAGCCTAATTTGCCCAAGGACGTGAGAGTCGACTACTGCTCGCCTGCTCCGACGCGAGCTGGGTTTATCGACAGTTTTTATATTGGTCTCGCCGGAAGGTATATTGATGTGCGTATCACTGCTTCGATGATTTCCATGTCTATGATTCAGACTCTGAAATCAGGTGCTGCGCCAGTTTTCGATGCCATGTATATCAGGAATTATTGGGAGAAAGAACTCTTAGCGAAGCTCCCCTCACTTAGAAAAGTCGTGTTCCATTTTGACATACAGGCGCGTGCTAGACTTAGGTTTGGAATTGTTAGGAAGTTAGCATATCTGGATTGGGCAGATGAATTGGCCAGCAGGGTCACAACAAGTAGTCAAATGGGAAGTTTTGATTTTATCGAGTTCAAAAAGACCAGAATGGAAAAACTGCTACTGAATATTTATGAAGACACCCGAGAGACCAACGAAATGGTAAAGAAATTGGGGGAGCAGCGTCAGAGTCATTAGCGTATACTATCGAGGAATCCAAACATTGGCGCCAAGGTTTTTAAACATTAATATCTTATCGTGTAGGGATATTAGACTTTTCATCGCTTTGATTAACTCCAGACACAATAGACTCATACTGCGGGTCTGGGACAGGACAGAAGCAAATGCTGCAAGACTGGAATGAACTGTTTCTTCTCAAAGAAAAGTTCGGGAACTGTCCACACTGGCCCGCTTTCTGCTAGTATTATCAGCAAGCTGGAGTTGCAGGCTTTGATTTTCTGTTATACTTATTCTATACTTGATTAGTGCAGGAAAACATGCCACAAAAAGGTACGTGGAAAGTTAAGACAGGACTGGCCCAGATGCTGAAGGGTGGGGTAATCATGGACGTGGTCAGTCCAGAGCAGGCTAAAATTGCCCAGGATGCTGGCGCCTGCGCTGTTATGGCGTTGGAGCGAGTGCCTGCGGATATTCGTGCTACCGGTGGTGTGGCTCGCATGGCTGACCCAAGCATAATCACAGCTATAATGGAAACAGTGAGCATACCTGTAATGGCAAAATGCCGTATCGGGCACTTTGTCGAAGCTCAAGTGCTGGAGGCATTAGGCATTGATTTCATTGATGAATCCGAAGTGCTCACCCCAGCTGATGAAAACCATCATGTTTGGAAACATGATTTTAAGATTCCTTTCGTCTGTGGCTGTCGTGATTTAGGCGAAGCGCTGCGTCGTATTGCTGAGGGAGCAGCTATGATGCGAACCAAAGGTGAAGCCGGGACAGGCAATATCGTTGAAGCTGTGAGGCATATGCGGGCTGTCCAGGATGGAATTCGTAGGCTTCAGGCGCTGCCTCAGGATGAGTTAGCAGCAGAGGCAAAAGCCCTTGGTGCTCCTCTGGAATTAGTAATGGAGCTACACAACACGGGAAGGCTACCCGTGGTGAATTTTGCCGCTGGCGGTGTGGCTACGCCCGCTGACGCCGCTTTGATGATGCAACTGGGTGCCGATGGGGTGTTTGTCGGCTCAGGGATTTTTAAGTCGAGCAACCCCACAGCTATGGCACAAGCTATTGTTAAAGCCACCACTCATTATCAAGACCCTGCCATTATCGCCGAGGTATCCAGAAACTTAGGGATTGCTATGTCTGGCCTGGATATAAAGGCTATACCACAGCAAGAATTGCTAGCCTCCAGAGGATGGTAGACATTATCCCCGAATGCGAAAGGTAATTACTGACGAGCTGGAAGCGTTCCTTGATATTCTGCCACCCTATATCCATGAACCACTTTACCACCAGCCCAACCATACTGAGCTACTCGAGGTAGTCTTAGATTTAGGGCGCCTCCCCCAAGCTCGTTTCCCTCATCGAGAGCTGGTCCTTAATTCCAAAGAGGTAACTCAGTCCGATATTGACTATGTGCTGTCCCATGTTGGCCAGTTCAGCGGGGATAACCGCGCTGGAATTGAACGCACCCTTCACCGTATTTCAGCCGTACGCAATAGAAACGGGCAGATAATTGGCCTGACTTGCCGTGTGGGCAGAGCTGTATTCGGCACCGTAAAGATGATTCAAGACCTGATTGAATTGGGCAAGAACGTTTTGTTGTTAGGACGCCCAGGAGTGGGCAAAACAACCATGTTGAGGGAAGTAGCCCGAGTGCTAGCCGATGACTGCAAAAAACGTGTTATTGTTATTGACACTTCCAATGAAATTGCTGGCGATGGTGACATTCCCCATCCTGCCATTGGACATGCACGGCGCATGCAAGTAAGTGCTCCCGCCAGGCAGCATGCGGTAATGATTGAAGCCGTAGAAAATCACATGCCCGAGGTTATTATCATTGATGAAATAGGCACCGAACTCGAAGCCCAAGCAGCTCGGACTATCGCTGAGCGCGGAGTGCAGCTGGTAGGTACAGCGCATGGGAACACTCTAGAAAACTTGATAATGAATCCTACCCTGGCCGACCTCATCGGTGGCGTCCAGACGGTTACCCTGGGTGATGAGGAAGCAAGGCGGCGCCACACACAAAAATCCATTTTAGAGCGCAAGGCACCACCTACATTCGATGTGGTGGTTGAAATCGTAGATTATTATAAAGTAAGCATTCATCCCAATGTAATTGATGCTGTAGATGCTACTTTGCACCAGCAACCTGTCCAAACAGAGGTTCGCTGGATGGACGAAAATGGAGAGGTAAAAAGTGAGGAGATAATGCCAGCCTCCTCGCTGGAGCACAATCAAAGACTCGCCCTGAGCGAAGCGAACCACCTGGTAAGACCGTTGCAGTTTTACCTCTTCGGCACTAACCGTTCCCGATTAGAGCAAATTGCTAAGGAAAAGCAAAGAGACTTAAGAATCGTCGCCAACCTCAAACAAGCCGACCTTTTCCTTACCACGCGAAGTTATTACCGCCGTAAACCACAGAAGATAAGGGATGCTGAGGCACTGGGCATACCGATTTTTGCCCTCAAAAGCAATAATGCCACTCAAATGAGGCAATGCCTGGACACCGTTTACCCTATTATTGAAACACACCCAGCCTATGTTCATCATTTGCAACAGCTGCTAGATAAGCATCATGGCTTCGCTCACAATAACCAGCGCACGAAGCCTGCTGATAAGAGAAATAGTAACTAATAACTAGAATTGAGATAATCCTTGAAGCTATTTATTACATTCGAAGGTGGTGAGGGTTGCGGCAAGAGCACCCAGGCCAGAATCCTGTGGAGAAAGCTACACCAAGAAAACGTCCCAGCCATATTAACCCATGAGCCTGGAGGTACAGCTCTAGGCAATGAGATAAGGAGACTACTAAAAAGAAGACAAGGTAGCCACATTTCACCTCAAGCTGAATTGTTCCTTTTTGCTGCTTGCCGCGGTCAATTGCTAGCCGAGGTAATCCATCCCGCTTTGGCGGAAGGCAGGGTGGTTGTCTGCGACCGCTTTGCTCATTCTACTCTCGCCTATCAGGGCTATGGACGAGGACTCGATTCAACTGTTATAGACACAATTAATAATCTAGCCACACAAAATCTTAAGCCAGACCTCACCATCCTTTTGGACACTCCCCCTGAGCAGGCATTAGCACGAAAACTTAGCTTAAAGGACCGTTTTGAGCTAGAGGATTTATCGTTCCATCGCCGTGTGAGAGAAGGATATCTCAAGACAGCAGCAACTGACCCCAACCACTGGCTGGTGATAGACGCTTCTTTGCCTAAGAGGAAAATCTCCGAAATCATTTGGGACCAGGTCAGTCAGTTGTTACCTTGCCCCCCATCACTACGAACCGAATCTCCTCTCCCTTGAAGGGAGAGGTTTAAAGTGATGGTGGCTAGCAAACATATGCCAATCTCCCCTCCCATCCCATCATCGCCAGACACGACAGCGCCAAGGGAAGAAATTATATGTCACTAATAATATGGACGGACATGCAATATCGCTACACTCTCCTTTGTGCGATATACTTATACAGCATCTATGACTAAAGCAATAGTAGCTGTAGCACTGAGTGGCGGGGTGGATTCCTCTGTGGCTGCCTTGTTGCTCAAAGAAGCTGGCTACGAAGTTATGGGCGTGTATGCACATTTGTGGGACTCCTCAAGCTCAGACCAGCCCCAAGAACAAGCTGAAGATATTTGCCGCAGCCTGAACATTCCCTTTCGCATAATAGACTTACAAAAGGAATTCGAGCGTTATGTAGTAGACTATTTTTGCCAGGAATACAACCAGGGGCGAACTCCCAACCCCTGTATCCCCTGCAATCAGCATATAAAGTTCGGGGTTCTACTTAATAAGGCACTCTCTTTAGGTGCTGATTACCTCGCCACAGGTCATTATGCCAGAATTGAGCATTCAAGCGATGGCTATCGCCTGCTTAAAGCAAAGGATGTAAGCAAAGACCAATCTTACTTCCTCTACACCTTGACTCAGGAACAACTCAGGCGCATTCTTTTTCCCGTAGGCGGCTATACCAAAGCTGAGATTCACCAGATGGCAAAACAGGGTGGATTGCCTATAACCACCAGGGCCAGCCAGGATATTTGCTTTATCTCCCCGAAGAATTACCGTGCATTTCTCGCTCAGCGTTTCTCGCCCAAGCCAGGAGATATTATAGACGACCGGGGGAAGCAACTGGGCCACCACCAGGGAATAGCCTTCTACACCATTGGGCAAAGGCATGGCTTGGGGCTGGCATCAGGCAGGCCCCTCTATGTCATAAGAATAGAGCCTGAGCACGATAGGCTTGTTATTGGTGAGGGAAACGAGCTCTACAGCTACAAAGTTACCGCGAAATCACCAAGCTGGGTAACCGGTAACCCACCAACCGGGCCAATCAACATTACTGCTAAGATACGTTACAAATCAAAAGCAGCAGAGGCCACGCTATCCCCCACCCCTCTACCCCACCCTGAAGCACTCGCTCATCGTAATTCCGAGGGAGAGAAGCAGCCGAAGAACCTGGCTCAGGACACGCTCCATAAAGGGAAAGCAACCTATGACGTCTGCTTCACGCAGCCACAGAAGGCGGCCACCCCGGGTCAAGCCATCGTGTTCTACGAAGGCAATGAGGTGCTGGGTGGTGGTATCATTGAAAATAAAAATTAAAGAGCAAAAATATAAAGGTTTTGCCGTTTGAATTGTAATTTTGATTTTTGACCTTTGAAATCTGAACTTTAACAGAGATATGTCACAGCCACCGAATCTGGCTCAGGAAGATAAACTCAAATCACAAGGCTATGAGCTCATCGCTGGCATTGACGAGGCCGGACGAGGAGCCCTTGCCGGTCCGGTAGTCGCTGGCGCTGTCATCCTGCCCCACCATAGTTATCCCGACTGGCTTAAACTGGTTCGGGATAGCAAGGAGCTAAGCCCTAAGAAGCGCGAATTCCTCTTTCACTTGATTCAAAGGGATGCTCTGGCTGTGAGCACCGGCATCATCGCCCCCGAAGTAATTGATTCCATCAACATCCTCGAGGCAACTAAACTGGCTATGATGCAAGCTGTGGGAAAATTGCCACAACAACCACAATTCCTCCTCATTGATAGCCTGATTCTGCCCCGGTGCACTACCCCCCAAATGGGGATAACTGGAGGCGATAAGCTGTGCCTTTCTATTGCCTGTGCTTCCATCGTGGCCAAAGTCACCAGAGACCATATCATGCAAGAGCTTGGCAGGGTTTATCCTGATTATGGATTGGCTAAACATAAAGGTTATGGAACAAGGGAACATATTTACCGTCTTCGACAACTGGGGCCCTCGCAAATCCACCGTCTATCATTCGCCCCCATTAGAACTGCCATCGCAAGCCAAATCTCCTCTCCCTTGACGGGAGAGGATTAAGGTGAGGGTGAAAGGCGAAGAATCTCAAATCAAATGAATCGCCAGGAGATTGGTAAATTAGGGGAGCAGTTAGCCCAGAAATTCCTGAAAAAACGGGGCTATCGGATTCGCGAGACAAATTTCCACTGCCGCGAAGG
>JAFGBN010000111.1 GCA_016933195.1 Dehalococcoidia bacterium
CAGGAGGGCTACGAGTTTCTCTCCGAATTCCTTGATGTTCTGGCTGAGAACTACGGCGCCGGGCTAAGGCCCCTTGATTTCGCCAGCGCACCGGAAGAGTCTCGCATCACCATCAACGATTGGGTCAGTGACCAAACGGAGGGTCGGATTGAAGACCTAATTCCGCAGGGTCTTATTAATGCGCTCACCCGTCTTGTCCTCACCAACGCCATTTACTTCAACGCGGCCTGGCAATATCCCTTTGAAGAGGCTGCCACTGTGGATGGGACTTTCCATGTGCTTGGAGGAGGGGAAGTCACTGTGCCCATGATGAGGCAGACGGAGTCATTCAGCTATGCCGAAGGCGATGGATATCAGGCAGTGGAGCTACCCTATGATGGCCGCGAACTCTCCATGGTGATATTGCTCCCCGAGGCAGGCCAGTTTAATGATTTTGAGGACTCGCTTGATGTCCGGCAGGTGGAAGCTATCGTGAAGGACCTGGAATCCGGACGGGTCGCCCTGACAATGCCCAAATTTGAATTCGAGTCGAGCTTTGGTCTAAAAGAATCTCTGGCAGCAATGGGCATGCCGGTTGCCTTTTCCGGGGGCGCAGATTTCTCAGGCATGACGGGCAACCGTGACCTGTTCATAGCAGATGTGGTCCACAAGGCATTTGTTTCTGTTGATGAAGCGGGTACAGAAGCGGCAGCTGCCACTGCAGTGATAATGCAGTTGACGGCAATGCCGGAGGAGCCTGTCGAGGTCACCATTGACCGCCCCTTTATTTTTCTGATTCGCGACATCGAGACTGGCGCGATACTATTTGTCGGGCGTGTGGCAAATCCGGGTGCATGACCTACCATTAAACTGGCATGCCGGGCCTCGTGGGATGCACATCAGGCACAGGCGCACCAGGTAGCAATTGCCTGTTTTGTACAATGCTCGCCACAAGACGATGGATTGTAAATTATCCATTGGTCGTTTTAATCATTATCTCCAGATGGTGTAAAATATCATGGCAAGGTGACCTAAAGCTAAATCACTACATTCCCATAGACTGCGCCCCAGGGAGCGGTCTATGGGAATTAATAGCTCCGAGGATTTCATCTGATAGTGTTTGGGCAAGCCCCGTGGTGAAAAGAGAGAGCGGTGGTTGGCCGAACAAGACTGCTCTGAATCCGGGTAAATGACAGTGTAGCTCGGACGAATACGTACTCCCAGTATGGATTAACGTATTTATTCGATTGAAAGGAATACCATATGAGTTTAACCTGTGGACTGGTAGGCCTTACTGCCTGTGGTAAGACTACTATTTATAATGCTGTTACCGCCTCCGGGGCGGCGAGTTATGATGGTTCTGAGATGCATAGAGTCGTTGTTAATGTGCCTGATCCGCGTATTCAGGCACTGGCGAAGTTATACAATCCCGCCAAAATTGTTCCGGCTACTATGCAATTAGTAGATATTCCCGGTCTCGCTACCGATTCCGCTACCAAGCCAGGGCACGGAACAAGACTGCTTAAACATATCAAAGATGTTGATGCCTTGCTGCACGTAGTACGGTGTTTTGAAGAAGCTGATACCTTTCCCCAGCATGATAATATCGACCCCGTGCGCGATGTAGAGACCATAGACCTTGAATTGATGGTAGCCGATAGTCAGACGCTACAAAAAAAGATTACCCGCTTGTCCAAGAGAGTGCGAGCAGGCGATAGTGATGCTATTCATCAGGTGGCTGACTGTGAAAAAGTAAAAAAGGGATTGGATCAGGGAATACCTGCTCGCCGGCAAAGACTGGACGATAAGGAACTGGATAGTGTCCGTGAATGCAATCTGGTCTCACTTAAGCCCGTGCTATACATTGCCAATGTAAAGTCTATGGGAGATGCTGAAAATGACTATGTTAAAGCGCTTCAGACCATAATTGATGTCGATAGCTCTGAGGTTATTACCATCTGCGGCCGTGATGAAGCTGATATTAGCCAGCTTAACCCCGCAGACCGTCAGGAATTTTTAGCTGGGCTTGGCTTGCACGAATCATCCATGACGCGATTGCTACAAGCCGCATATCGTAGGCTTGGATTGGTGAATTTCTTTACCGTTGGCGAGGATGAGGTCCATGCCTGGACATGCCACAGAGGAGATAAAGCCCCAGTTGGTGCAGGTAAGATTCATACGGATATGGAGAGAGGATTCATACGGATGGAAGTGATTCACTATAATGACTTGCTTGAGCTTGGCAGTGACACTGCTGTAATCAAGGCTGGTAAGCAACACATTGAGGGCAAGGCTTATGAAATTCAGGAGGGAGATGTCGTAGTGGTGCTTTTTAATAGCAATTAACGACTATTATCCGTGTTACAAATAAGGCTCCTGAGATTGACCAGCAAGCAAAAGTTCAAACTAAACAATTTTGCTTTTTGTTACCTGGCAAAGTGGCCTGGGCACTCCTTGAAAGATGGAGCTATGTTGGTGACTGCATTTGCCTGAGAGAAGATAGATTTAAAGCGGCAGAGCAACCCCCGGCTTTTGATTCATGGATTGGCCAGTGTAATGGTGCTCCCACTCCTGTCTTGTGTCTAACTGAGCAAGACAACTTTGCTGAAAGCGCAGTACTTATCCTGGTGGCTCGCCTGGCTTGAGCATGATGATACGGCCCACTCAGATTAGCACGTTTGAGGATTGCTTGAAGCACTACAGAGAGGGGGAATATGGAATCAGAGTAGGCTCTCTTAACCCGTCATCTCAGTGCCAGGCCTAGAAAGTATGGCCAGATTATCAAGGCGAGTAAAATCTTCCACCAAACCAGGCTGGCGTAACCGATTGTAAATAGCCAGCCGATGAACCAAATAGGGGCTGCGAAAGCCGGGGAGCCGCCGTGGTACCAACGTTTTCTTCCCTCTGTCATGTTTCCCTCCTCTTACAAGATAATCTAATCTTGATTTGATGAATTTCCCTGCAAAAGTTTAATGATAAGTTTACTGGATAGCAAGACCCAGTGTAGAAACTGAGAGGCTTTGAGCAGAATGTACCGGGTGCCACTCTCTTGTATTGAAAATGTTCACTCATCAGGTTCATCGCCTGGTTAAGGAAAGGATAGAACTGTTCGATTAGCTAATATCTGTCCGGATTGTCGAATCTGGCGGGAGGATTGCTAGTGTCCCTGGAGTTAGTATAATATTTGGTCAACAGGCAAATTTCGTAATGCGTGAGACTTCTCTTGATAGGACTGGACTAAGGAGGTAAAGACTTTGGAATCCGAGATATTATATCAACCTTCATACTCTCTAGCCAGAGTGAGGCTGAATGCTGGGGAGGCTATTACTGCCGAGGCTGGGGCAATGGTCTCCATGTCGGAGGGAATCACTATAGAAACCAGCGTGAAGGGGGGATTTCTGGCCGGGCTAAAGCGAAGCTTTTTGGGTGGCGAGAGTTTCTTCATGAATACATTCAAGGCTGGCGCTCCAGGCGAAATTACCTTTGCGCCGCCTCTACCAGGAGACATTGTTCATTTTCGGCTGAGCGGCGAGACAATTCTGGTGCAATCTTCATCTTATATAGCTTCGTCACCTGATATCTCGGTGGATACGAAGTGGGCTGGAGCCAAAGGTTTCTTTGCCAAGGAAGGCCTGTTCCTGCTCAAGGTGCAGGGCACAGGCGACCTTTTCCTGTCCAGCTACGGTGCCATCCACGAAATTAAGCTGAGCGCAGGGGAGTCCTATACGATAGATAATGGGCACATGGTAGCCTTTGATGAAAGTGTGAACTACAAGATCAAGAGAGTAGGGGGGATTAAGTCCACACTCTTCAGTGGTGAGGGGCTGGTATGTACCTATACAGGGTCAGGTAGAATCTTCATGCAGACAAGGAGTGAAGATGCCTTTCTTTCCTGGTTGATTCCTCACCTGCCCAGACAGGGAAATTCGGGAAGTAGCAAAGGCGTTGGCTTCACCTTCGGGCGTTAACAGTCCGTTAGATTGGCAGCGGTGCTTTCAGGCATATCTAGCCTGGTAAGCGAACCCTCGAATCATTGTGGGCTGCACAAAAGCCTGGATTGTGCAGTCGCTTCAATGTCTAACTTCAGAGTGAAGGTTCTGCCTATTGTACACTTTGGTCTGGTTTACTCCTGTTGTGAAAAAGTCTACTTTCGTTCTCGGGAAGTTGTCCCAAAATTGCAACTTGGTGTCCTCGATGGTATCTTATAAGGTTCTACGTTAATAAGTGTGAAACTGTGCCCTCGCAGCCCGGGTTAGTTACCAATATCCTCATTTGGAGGCTATCCGTGTTACGGTAGCCGTAAGTCATTTTCTTGATAGTCCTGGTTCTGTTGTTTTTGCCATCTACGAACCCATTGGTTATGAGATAGTCAAAATAATTCAGTACCTCCTCTCCTCAATTAGCAAACGTATGGAGGAGCTCCTGGAATTCATGTAGGGAGCGATTCGCTATTTCCCTCTCCAGAATCTTAAGTTGCGGCACTCCTAATGCCACTGCGATATAATCGTCTGGCACCTGCTTGACCTACTTTCGCCTTGGATTTTGCAACCTTTAGGCTACAGACAACTGCAGGTGCTTGCAATCACCTTTTTTACAAAACATTGTAGAAAAAGGTAAACCTACGCCTTCAGGTTATGGTATAATTGCAACCTTGCCATTCATCAAGATTAGGACACAGGTTAGTCCAAAGAATTTCTGGGAGGTACTATGCAGAACAAACTAGCTGAGCTGTTGGCCCCGTATGAAGGAGAGAAGGGAGCGTTAATCCCCATCTTGCAAAAGATTCAAGGTGAATTTGGGTATCTCTCAGACAAGATAATACACGAAATTGCTCACTTCTTGGATATATCAGAAAGTGAGATTTTTGGAGTAGCTACTTTTTATGCTCAGTTCCGCTTCACTCCGCATGGCAAGCATGTCGTTAAGGTATGTCTTGGCACTTCGTGCTATGTAAGAGGCGCCACACAAATCATGGAAGCATTGGAACAAAAGCTAGATATTAAGTCTGGCGAGACTACCTCAGATCTCAAGTTCAGCCTTGAACGAGTAGCCTGCTTTGGGTGCTGTGCTTTATCCCCGATAATCGTAGTCGATGATACAGTCTATAGCAAGATAACAGCCGAAAAGGCAAAGGAAATTGTTTCCTCATATGAGTAAGCTTGGGGGTTAAAATGAAATTTGAAGAGATTCAAAATCGAGCAGAAGCAGAATGGGAAGCCTTAGAGCATAGCGAGAAACCTCGCATTCTCGTTGGCGCTGCTACGTGTGGCCGCTCGGCAGGAGCGCTAAATGTGCTCCAAACTATCAATGAAGAGTTGGCCCGGCGTAGTATCGATGCTATTGTGATGCAGGTGGGGTGTATCGGGCTATGTTACCTGGAGCCTTTGGTTGATATCATTAAGCCAGGCTACCCCCGCATTTGCTATAGCAGCATCACCCCTGAAATTGTACCGGAGCTCATCGAAGATTACTTAATTAAGGATAACCCCCGCCCTGATTTAGCCTTGGGAACGATGGGAGATGGTGAAGTTGAGGGCATTCCTAAATTCTTCGATTTGCCTATGCTCAAAGCACAGGTCCGCATCGTTTTGAGACATTGTGGGACTATTGACCCCGAGGATATTAATCACTATATTGCTCAGGGTGGCTATAGCGGATTTGCCCGAGCAATGGAGATGAGCCCGGAGGAGGTTATAGAGGAGATCAAAAAGTCAGGGCTCAGGGGACGAGGTGGTGCTGGCTTCCCCACGGGGCTCAAGTGGGAGTTCTGCCACAAATCTCCAGGCAGTGAGAAATACCTTGTTTGCAATGCAGATGAGGGAGACCCCGGAGCCTTTATGAATCGATCCGTTTTGGAAGGAGACCCTCATGCAGTTCTGGAAGGCATGCTCATTGCTGCCCACGCTATAGAGGCGACGCATGGTTACATTTATTGCCGGGCGGAGTATCCCTTAGCGCTAAAAAGATTGGATATTGCCCTGGCTAAGATGAGGGAATACGGGCTTCTGGGGGAAAACATCCTTGGTTCAGGCTTTGATTTCGACCTGGAAATTAAGGAAGGAGCAGGAGCTTTCGTCTGCGGTGAGGAAACAGCACTAATGGCTTCTATCGAAGGAAAACGGGGCATGCCACGTCCTCGCCCGCCTTTCCCGGCTCAATCAGGCATCTGGGGAAAGCCAACCAATATCAATAATGTGGAGACCCTTGCCACTGCAGCAGCGATTTTGCAAAAGGGCGCAGATTGGTATACCCAATATGGAACGGAGAGAAGTAAAGGGACAAAGACCTTTGCCCTGGCAGGGAAGATAAAGCGTACGGGACTCATTGAAGTTCCCTTGGGCATTACCCTGCGGGATATCATCTATGATATTGGTGGAGGTATTGCTGACGATAAACAGTTTAAGGCAGTGCAGACTGGTGGTCCTTCAGGGGGGTGTCTTTCCGCTGAACATCTCGATCTCCCTGTGGACTATGAGACTTTGGCCAGGGTGGGCTCAATTATGGGCTCAGGCGGCATGATTGTTGCTGATGAGGATACCTGCATAGTTGATTTTGCCAGGTTCTTTCTTACCTTCACCCAGGCTGAGTCCTGTGGCAAGTGCGTTCCCTGCCGTGTAGGCACAAGGCAAATGCTCAATATCTTGGAGCGCATAACCAGAGGGGGGGGAGAGGAAGAAGACATTGATAAATTACAGAGTCTTGCTGAAACAATCAGGGATGGCTCACTCTGCGCTCTGGGCGGTACAGCACCAAACCCGGTGCTGACTACTCTCCGGTATTTTCGTAACGAGTACGAAGCCCATATCAAGGAAAAACGCTGTCCGGCGTTGGTGTGCAAAGAACTTGTTTCCTATTACATCCTGCCGGACAAGTGCCAGGGTTGCATGATTTGCCTCAGAAACTGTCCTGTCGGAGCAATTAAGGGCGATAAGAGAATGGTTCATATCATTGACCAGGATAAGTGTACCAAGTGCGGGACTTGCCTTAGCGTCTGTCCTCCCCGCTTCGGAGCTGTAAGTAAGGTCTCTGGAGAGGAAATTGAGGTTCCTGAAGAACCGATCCCAGTCGCCTCTTCAAAATAAGTTGCTCTTAAAAGGAGAATAAGAATGGATACAGTTACTTTGACTATCGATGGAAGAGAGATTGAAGCGAAAAAAGGAGCTACTGTTTTAGAAGCAGCGACGGCAGCCGGCATTTATATTCCAGCCCTCTGCGCCCATCCCGACCTGACCCCGTTTGGTGCTTGCCGGCTGTGCATCGTGGAGATTGAGAAGATGCGTGGCTTTCCTCCAGCGTGTACTACCCCGGTGACGGAAGGAATGGTAGTTCGTACCAATACTCCAAAATTGCAGGAGCTGCGCCGTAATATGCTAGAGTTAATTCTGAGTGAGCATCCATATTCCTGTCTAACCTGCCCTAATAATCTCAAGTGCGAATTGCAGAGAGTGGCCCATTATGTCGGGCTGGACAAGATTACATTCCCCTATACTTATAGGGAGCTTCCTGTTCATAACGAGGACCCTCTTATTGTTCGAGACTACAACCTGTGTATCCTATGTGGTCGTTGCGTTAGGGCCTGCCAGGAAATGCGGGGTGTAAGTGCCATTGCTTTTACCTATCGTGGCAGCCAGGCTGTTATTGGCACAGCTTTTGACCGCTCTCTCAAGGATTCGGGGTGTAAATTCTGTGGTGCCTGCATTGAAGTATGTCCCACGGGTGCTTTGAGGGACAGGGATGGCCAATGGGAATCTGAGGCTGAGAAAGAAGCTGTCCTGGTTCCCTGCAAACATGCTTGCCCGGCTGGAATTGATGTACCTCGCTATGTTGCTCTTATCGCTGAGGGAAAGTTCGCTGAAGCAGTGGCCGTAATCAGGGAAAAGGTTCCTTTCCCCGGGGCGCTTGGCCGCGTTTGTGTGCATCCCTGTGAAGAGGCTTGCCGGCGTGGGCAAATTAATGAGCCAATTGCTATAAAATCGCTGAAACGTTTCGCTGCTGACCACGACGCCGGGATATGGAGGCAGAATTCCAAGGTAAGACCTCCTACAGGTAAACGAGTAGCCATAGCGGGTTCAGGTCCGGCGGGATTGACCGCGGCATATTACCTGGCGAAACTTGGACATAAGGTGACAGTGTTTGAGGCACTGGCAGAACCTGGTGGAATGATGCGTGTGGGCATTCCCGAATATCGTCTCCCTAAAGAGATTTTAAGAGCTGAGATTACGGAAATAGAAAATGTCGGCGTAGATATCAAAGTGGATACAAAGGTTGAATCTTTGGATAAGCTCCTTAAAGATGGCTATAACGCTGTACTTCTTGCCCTTGGTGCTCATGATGGCATCAAGATGCGTGTTGAGGGGGAAGAGGGACCCGGTGTAATAGATTGCGTGTCTTTCTTGAGAGAGGTGAGCTTTGGTAAAGCGGTGAGGCTGGGGAATAAGGTGGCGGTGGTTGGTGGAGGGAATGCTGCTATAGATGCATCGCGGGTTGCCCTCCGACTTGATGCTAAAGAAGTGACCATTATTTATCGCCGTACTCGAGCGGAGATGCCTGCCAGTGCAGAGGAGATTGAAGATGCAATCGAAGAAGGCGTTAAGATTCAGTTCCTCGCTGCGCCGAGCAAGATAAGCAGGGAAAATGGAACGGTCAAGATGGAGTGCATTCGCATGCAACTGGGGGAACCGGATGCTAGTGGAAGACGGCGGCCAGAGCCAGTTGAGGGCAGCGAATTTGTTATGGAGTTCGATACTGTAATAGCTGCCATTGGCCAGAGACCAGATATCCCGGCAGAGTTTACTTTGCAGACTGGAAGGGGTAATACTCTTGTGGTGGATTCCAATACCCTCACGACAAGCAAAGAGGGTATATTTGCTGCTGGAGACGTGGTTAGCGGACCGGATGCAGTCATAGGGGCTATCGCTGGTGGGAGAAAGGCAGCTGAGGCTATAGATAAATATCTCGGAGGCAATGGAGTAATTGATGAGGTATTGGTTGAGCCTGAGGAATTAATCCCATATTTGGGCCACGATGAAGACTTTGCTTATTCATCTCGTGCTCGGATGCCTAAGTTGCCTATGGGACAGCAACTTGATAATTTCTCCGAAATAGAGCTTGGATTTAGCGAGGAAACGGCAATTGCGGAAGCTAAGCGGTGCCTGAAATGCCCTCTCCGTCTCCAAATTTCGTCGCCTTGCCTCCCTCCCGTATCAATTAAATAAAGGCTTCTTACGTCATCTCGCCCCAGTTTTACCTGTCTTGATATCTGTTTCTAATGGTATACGCAGCTTTATAGCCTGGGGTACAAGCTCGGTAACCAGGGATTTCATTTCTTCTATCTCTTCCTCGGCTATCTCAAAAATCAATTCATCGTGAATTTGCAGAGATGTACTTTGACTATCAGGCTGTTTGCTGCCAAGACAACCGTCAGCCTCAATCCCGTATTTTGATACCTGCATATACAGGGGTCATATTGAATCAACATATTCCATTATGCTGCGTCATGCCACATTTGCCTCCTTTGGTAACACTAATTTTGACGCCACCAATCCCCTTACGATAACTTTCACTATGAGTCGATACGGGAAAATGGCATCATCGTTTTTATGGAAATACGGACCATCAAGACGAAATTAGCTTCGCCTTAGTGCCGGCGATAGCGTCTTATGTACCCGCACAAATGATAAGGATTTTCAGGGGGCTAAATTTCGTTTATAATAAGGCGATTCGACAGGATTGAATAAGGTGAGCGAAGCAACAATAAGTTATGCATGTTCTGGGGAAGGTGACGAGAATTGATAGAAGCAGCAACTGCGATAGAGCTTAACGAAGATTACTGCAGCAGATGCAGGTTATGCTGTTCAGTATGTCCTTTTGAAGCTGTATCATTTGACGCGAATGCGGACAAGGTTAGCATAGATATAGAAAACTGTCAGTTCTGTGGACAGTGCGCCAGCACATGCCCAGCACATGCCATAGAATTAGCTTACTATGATGAAAAATTATTGATTAAGCATATTGAAGAAGAAATCAACACTTCAGGGGCCAGGACTTTAGTGATGATGTGCCGCGGAAGCAGCCCACCATCGGGGGAAATGTGGCAGATACTGGAGAAACAAAACATTAAGGGCTTCGTTCCTGTCAGAGTGCCATGTGTAGGGCGGCTTTCACCGGAATTCTATTTGGAGGCGTTATCCATAGGTATGAATAAGATCATCGCAGTTCAGTGTGATGAGAAATTTTGCCGGTTCAAGAGAGGCAGCGAGCTAAATATTCGCAGGGTGCAGCTACTAAAAACTCTGCTGGAGCAACTTGGCTATGAGAAAGACACATTAGTGATCATCAAGAATCCCTTGCAGGCGGTATATGACACCGAAAAATGTGTTGGTTGTGACAAGTGCGAATTCATATGCCCTTATGATGCTATTGAAGCTCAACCACTAGCCACACCTCAAATAGACTATGGCCTATGTAAGGGCTGCGGTGCCTGTGCCCTTGTCTGCCCACATTCAGCCATCCAACTCAATGGCTTTGAATATGAGCACTTGTCTCAAACAATTCAAGGACACAGAGTTGAAGCGAAGAGATTAAGAGCCAGGGGAGTCTCACCGATTATCCTTGTTTTCTGCTGCCAATGGGCTGAGTTTTCTGCCCTGGATAACGCTAAAGATAACTCTGCCACAGAGAATGCCATGATTGTTGAGATTCCCTGTTTCAATTCATTAGACCCGGTTCATATCCTGGACGCTCTCCTTTCAGGCTTCGATGGAGTTCTGGCAGTCATCTGCAGAGATGAAGATTGTAAACTCGAAGAAGGTAGAGGAATAACCGAAGGGAACATTTTAGCCCTGGAAGGAATGTTACATAAGCTAAATCTCAAGGGTAGATTTGAGGTTTTCAAGACGTCACCAAGATATATGGGTAGCTTTGGTTCAAAATTGAATTCTTTCATATCGAAGATATCATCGCTTTCAACTTTGGACTAATTGGAGGTGCGAGCATCGATGAATAACATTGTGGTCAACAAGGAACTTGCTCCCAAAATAAAGCTTTTTGATATTTATGCTCCGGAAGTAGCAGCAAAGGCAAAACCTGGTAATTTTGTGATCTTGCGCATAGATGAAAAGGGGGAAAGATTTCCACTTACAATTGCAGGTATTGATTCATCCAGTGGGACATTGAGGCTGGTTTTCAACGAAGTGGGCAAGAGCACCAAGAAACTGGGTAATCTCTTGGAAGGAGACGAAGTTCTAGATTTGGTCGGACCTCTTGGAAATGCCTCCGAGATAGACGATTTTGGGAATGTCTTATGTGTTGGTGGAGGAGTGCTTGTTGCTCCCCTTCATTTCATAGCTTCAGCACTGCATAGAACTGGAAACAAGGTTATCACTATAATTGGTGCCAGGAACAAAAACTTGTTAATCTTCGAAGACGAGCTAAAATCTGTTAGTGATGAGCTTTATGTTACCACGGATGATGGCTCAAAGGGCTATTCCGGGCTTGATTTCGTTAAGGAGATTTTAGACCAGAAGAATATAAACCGAGCTGTTGCTATGGGGCCTGTAGCCATGCTGAAAGCTGTTTGTGAAATCACCAAGCCCTACAATATTAAGACCATGGTAGCATTAACACCTATAATGCTCGATGGAACGGGAATGTGTGGAGGCTGTCGTGTTTCTGTAGATGGACAGACTAAGTTCTCCTGCGTAGATGGACCAGAATTTGATGGCCATCAAGTAGATTGGGAACTTTTGAGTTCGCGCATGCGCACGTATTCAACTGAAGAAAGGATATCTTCACTTTTTTATGAAGTGCTGGGAGAAGAGAGACTAAGGATAGGAAGTGATTGAACCTGCCATATTGAGATTTAACACGAAGATGCCAGTCATTCAGAAGTTCATGAGTAGCGACTCGCTTCCAGTTTTGAGGATGAGTGATTTCCCCTTGGCTCGCAGGGCCCTGTGTTGCCCGCCCAATTGAATCATTAAGAAGTTCGTCAACTGAGCTTTTGGGCGCTAGATTGGTGCCGAAACCAGTGATTTTAACGCAACTTTATCCCTCCAACCAGGGCAGAAGCCCATCTAGAATTGTCTACATTTCGGGCAGTTGGGGCGTCTCCAAGACTCATCTTGTAGTGGAACAGGCTCGGGCTTGCACATTTGATTTTAAACCGATATAGTTACAAAGTTTTGCCATGAATTGTCAGGATATGTGAATGCGTATAAACACTTTCAGGAGAGATTAGGAATGGATAAAGTGAACTTAATCGTTGATGGGAAGACTCTGGAGGTTAACAAAGGGACAACAATACTGGAGGCGGCAAAAGAGGCAGGAATTTACATTCCTGCTCTTTGTCATCATCCCGATCTCAGGCCTATCGGCATGTGTAAGCTCTGTATCGTGGAGATCGAGGGTTGGGATACTTATCCCACCTCCTGTACCACTCTCGCCGAAGATGGCATGAGCGTGAAAACAAAGACGCCAGAGCTGCAGGAGATGCGGAGAAACGCTCTGGAGTTCCTTCTTTCTGAGGTTCACCATCCCACTACCTGTCTTTTCTGCGATAGAAAAAACGAATGCACGGACTTAAGGGAATGCATGAAAAAAATGCCAGTTACTGCCGGCTGCAAGTATTGCCCTCAGGATGGTGAATGTGAAATCCAGGATGCCATCGAATACCTGGAATTGGGGAAGGTGAGATATTCAACTGAGTATATGAATTTGCCCATCTTAAGGGAACCCTTCTTTGACCGTAACTACAACCTGTGCATACTCTGCGGTAGATGTGTCAGGACATGTGAGGAAGTGAGAGGTGAAGGCGTTATCAAATACGATGTTGGATTTCACCAGAAACATACGGTGGAAACCAAAACAGGCCTTTCCCTGTTAGATTCTGGATGCAAGTTCTGTGGTGCCTGTGTCGACGCATGCCCTACCGGTGCACTCTCGGCAAGGCTTGAGAAATGGGAAAAGCCTGAATATACCGTAACAACTACCTGTCCTTTTTGCGGCAGTGGATGCCAGATGGAAGTTGGTGTGAAGGATAACCATATAATCAGGGTTAGAGGTAAAAGAGGGGACACGGCAAATAACGGGCAACTCTGCGTAAAGGGAAGATTTGGAGTACTGGAGTTCGCGGAGAGCCCCGAAAGACTGACGAAACCGCTCTTAAGAGAAAATGGTGTCCTTGTCCCTGTTGATTGGGATAGAGTATTGAATTTAGTTTCAGATAAATTTCTGCAATATAAAGGCTCTAGCTTTGCCACTCTGGGCTCAGGAAAATTCACGAATGAAGACGCTTACGTTCTTCAAAAATTCGCAAAAATAGTGCTTGAAAGCAATAACCTGGATTATTGTTCAAGGGAATGCCATGGCACTGATGCCGTGGCCCTTGGCGCTGCATTTGGCTCTGGGTGGATGACAAACTCCCTGGCTGAGATGGAGGGGGCAAAATGCATTTTCGTTATTGGTATAAATCCTACGGAAACTCTCCCGGTTAGTACACTCAAGTTGAAGAAAGCTAAGAAGAAAGGGGCGAAAATCATCGTTGTCAACCCCAGAAAGATAGAGCTCTGTGATATAGCCGACATATGGTTGAACCTCGAGCCAGGCACTGATGTCGCTTTGATACAGGGAATTTGTAAAGTAATACTTGAGGAAGGCTTAATAGATGGAGACTTCATCAAGGAAAGATGTGAGGGGTTCGAGGAATTGGAGCGCTCATTGAATGGCTTCTCGTTACAAGAAGCATCGAGAATAACCCATATTAAGGAATCTGCAATAAGAGAAGCCGCAAGGGTTTATGCCACGCACAAACCGTCATACATTCTTGCTTGCGAGGGTGTAACTCAAAGCACCCACGGAACAGACAATTTCTTTGCCCTGGCGAACATGGCTATGATGACGGGAAATGTGGGGAAACCGTCAACGGGCATTAATGCTATAAGGGGGCAGAATAACGGAGAGGGCCCAGCAGATGTGGGCTTATTCCCAAGCCTTCTTCCGGGAGCTAAGCCGATAACTGACCCTGAAATAAGAAAGAAATTTGAAGATGCATGGGGCAAGAAGATACCTGAAAAGCCTGGCCTTACCTTGGTCGAGATGCTCAACGCCGCACATGCGGGAGATATAAAGGCAATGTATATAGTCGGCCACGACCCAGTGGTCAGCAGCCCCGATAGCAACCATACAAGAGCAGCATTGCAGAATTTGGAGTTCCTTGTTGTTCAGGATATCTTCCTCTCGGAGGTAGCAAAACTGGCCGATGTTGTCCTTCCTGCAGCAAGCTGTCTGGAAAAGGACGGAACGGTTACAAGCTGCGAGAGAAGGGTTCAAAGAGCGAGAAAAGTGATAGACCCGATTGGCGAATCTCGGCCCGATTGGGAAATTACCTGTGATATAGCAAGGAGAATGGGAGATTATAAGAACTTCCTGTATGACAACCCTTCTGAGATAATGGACGAGATAGCAAAATTAAGCTTGCCACATGGCGGAATAAACTATAGCAGGCTTGATAACGATAGCGGCATTCAATTGCCTTGCCCTAATACGGAACACCCTGGAACACCTTATCTCCATAAGGATAAGTTCACCAGGGGGAAAGGGAAGTTCCACGTGGTAGAATACAGGCCACCGGCTGAACTTCCGGATAAAGATTACCCATTTATCCTTACGACGGGCAGGACATATTGGCATTTTCATACTGGCACCATGACCAGAAGGGTACATGACCTGGATTACATAAGAGACAGGAATTTTGTCGAGATAAATCCTAAAGACGCCGCGTCTTTGAAAATCAAAGACGGAGATATGGTTGAAGTCTCATCGAGAAGAGGCAAGGTTAATGTGGAGGCAAAACTAACAGAAAGGTCGCCTAAAGGGCTTATTTTTATGACATTCCATTTTGCTGAAGCATCGGCCAATATCCTTACAAATTCAGCGTTCGACCCTTCTGGGAAAACACCTGAATATAAGGTGTGTGCAGTGAAAATGGGCAAAGTTTCTGGAGGCTAAGATGTATAAGATAGTGCAGAGAGAAGTCCTTGTTCCCAACATAGTCCATGTTAAGATAGAAGCTCCTGAAATTGCGCGAAAGGTCAAGCCAGGCCATTTCGTTATACTAAGGGTGGACGAGACTGGAGAGAGGTTCCCCATGTCATTGGCCGATTGGGACGAAAATGAAGGGACAATTGACATTGCTTTTTACATTTTGGGGAAAAGCACAAGAAAACTCGCTTCCCTGAGAGAAGGGGACTATATCATGAACGTGGTGGGGCCTCTCGGTAAGGCTACAGAAATCGAGCTTTATGGCAATGTGCTTTGTGCCTGTGGGTGCTTTGGTTGTGGACCTACGATACCTTTGGCCAGAGCGCTAAGGGAAAAGGGAAATAGAATAATCTCGATTATGGAAGCGAGAAGCAGAGCATTCCTTTTTTGGCAAGAGAAGTTGGAAGACGTAAGCGATGAATTGCATATTACCATAGGCGATGGCAGCTATGGGAGGAAACAGTGGACGAACGATTTCATAGGAGAGTACTTAAAGGGCGGAAATAAAGTAGACAGGATTTTTGCACATGGATGCCCATTCATGATGATGGAGTGTTCTGAAGCATCGAAACCATTTGGAGTCAAGACCATGGTAAGCCTAACCTCGATAATGGTTGACGGAACGGGGATGTGTGGCTGTTGCCGGGTTTCCGTAGGTGGCGAAACTCGGTTCAGCTGTGTTGATGGCCCCGAATTTGATGGCCACGAAATAGATTGGGAGCTTCTCATTAACCGACAACGAACTTATCTCGATGAAGAGATGCGGTCATCGGATTTGTGGGAACGTGAAAACTGGCACAAAATGGTAGAATACTCTAGAGCATGAACGATTAAGTCTTAGATACTACTAATATGGAGGTACGAAGCTGTGGCTGAGAAGAAAAAGATAAATCTGAATCGGGTGGATATACCGAAACAAGAGCCTTTAGCAAGGGCAAAGAACTTTAACGAAGTAGCCCTGGGATACGCTGAAGAGCAAGCTCTTGAGGAAGCTAGTCGTTGCCTTGAGTGTGCCAAGCCTCTCTGTAAGGGCGGCTGTCCTGTCAATGTAGACATCCCTGAATTCATAAAAGCGGTATGTGACCAGGATATGCCTGAGGCAGTGAGGATACTTAAGAGTAAGAATAGCCTTCCTGGCATCTGCGGAAGAGTTTGCCCTCAGGAAAGTCAATGCGAGGGGGTATGTGCTCTGTCTAAGAAAGGCGCCTCCATAGCTATTGGTCGCCTGGAGCGCTATGTGGCTGATTGGGAAAGGGCTCACCCTGAAGTCACTGAACGACAAAAGGAGCGTATCAAACTTAATGGTAAGAGCATAGCCGTAGTTGGTTCTGGACCAGCGAGTTTGACCTGCGCTGCTGATTTGGCCAAACTGGGATATGAAGTCACCATGCTTGAGGCACTTCATGTGGCTGGTGGGGTGTTGATGTATGGAATCCCTGAGTTCAGGTTACCCAAGCACATTGTCCAGGGTGAAGTTGATTATGTAAAGTCTTTGGGCGTGGAAATCAAGCTTGACCATGTGGTAGGCAAGATAGCGACTGTGGATGAAATTCTGGGAAATGGCTATGATGCTGTTTTCCTGGCCCCAGGCGCTGGAGCACCGATGTTCCTGAATCTTGAAGGTGAGAATCTGAGCGGCATATATTCCGCTAACGAATTTCTTACTCGGACAAATCTGATGAAGGCTTATTTGTTCCCTGAATATGACACGCCAATAAAAGTAGGCCGAAGGGTGGCAGTTGTTGGTGGAGGGAATGTAGCTATGGATGCCTCCAGATGTGCTTTAAGGCTTGGAGCTGAAGAAGTGTACATTATCTACCGGAGGTCCAAAGCTGAGCTGCCAGCCAGGGCTGAGGAAAGGGATAATGCCGAGGAGGAAGGAGTTATCTTCAGGCTCTTAACAAACCCCAAGAGGTTCATAGGTGATGAAAAGGGTAAAGTTAAAGCGATAGAATTGTATGAGATGGAGCTTGGCGAACCCGACGAAAGTGGCCGGCGGCGGCCAGTGGCAAAACCAGGCACTGACTTTGTTATGGAGATTGATGCAGCAATCTCTGCCTTGGGGACCAGGCCTAACCCAATCATTCCCTCTACAACCAAGGGGTTGGAGATTACCAGGTTTGGCACGATAAAAACTGACGAGCTTACAGGCAGGACAAGTAAGGCCGGGGTCTGGTGTGGGGGTGATATGGCCACCGGAGCAGCTACAGTTATTAGTGCTATGGGCGCTGGGAAGCGCGCAGCGGCCGATATTGACGCTTATTTCAAGGGATAACCCTAAATTCGAATCTTTAATCTAAATTCTAAACACCAGATTCCGAATTTGGCCTGATACTGCACTTATATGTGCTATAACAGTTCAAACGGTGATTGTCCATATTAAACGCCAGCTTAATAGATTTCTCTCTTATTAAACAAAACAGCATTTCTGTTTAATAAGACTGGACTTTTGCCTCATCCCCCGGTCTTATTTCTGGTAGTGTCTTGATATTCTCTTTCTGTCTTCGTTTTCCTTGTCCCCCTTGTAGTAGATTTCGATAAGCTCTATGGTATCCGTGCTCTTCAAATAGGTATAAATTATCCTTATGCCTGATTGCACTCCCTTGCCCCTCAAAGACCTACAGGCGAATTTCTTGGCTTTGTATATCTTAACGTCCTTTACGGGCAAGCCTGGGATTGGGAAAACCCCCTTGTTATCAATATTCAGCTTATGATAAAGAATAAGCTCTTTTTCTATGAATATTTCCAGGTCATCTTCGATGGTTTTAAATCTTTTGAGAAGCCTCTTTAGATCCTTATCGAACTCGGGAAGGTGGGAAACCTGGTTGAATTTCCCCATTATTCATATTCCCTCACCGAATATGGGGCAGTACGATAAAAGGCGGATTCATATTCAATAATTTCCTCGTCTTCTGTTGTCAGCCAGGGGACATCATTGTGTGAATAATCGCTTATCTGGCTGGCATTCATGTCAGACAATTTATTCAGGACGTTGTCAATCGTTTCTATCTCATTTGCTTTTAACTTCGACAAATCCGGTTTTCTTAAGGGTAAATACTTGTTTTGCGGAAAATTGAAGTAGGTGTTTTGAACTCTGACTAAGTCCTTACCCTTCATTTCCTCTACTATCTTTTCAAACTCCACAGGGGTAGGCCCATAGTGATTTTTAAGATATGCGGCACCTATAAGTTGCTCTTCATATTTTTCGTAGAAATCAAAATCGACAAAATAAAGAAGCTTGTATATCACAGTCTCACCCACATTTGGCTTGGAACCAACTTTATTTAGGATGTAGAGCAATACCTCTTTGAATTTCTCCATGTTTTTTTGGGGAACGTTTATCCTGATGCGGGGTTGTAATTTCCTTTCTTTAGCGTCTCTTTGCAATATCACCTCAGGCCCCCTTTCTTTACTCAGTAAGCTATCGACAGAGATATTAAATATTTTTGCTAGGCTGTCTAGTTCCTCAGCGCAGATTTTTCGATCCCCGGTTTCTATTTGAGAAATGGCAGGACGAGAAACTCCAAGACGCTCGGCTAGCCCCTGCTGACTGATGCCTTTCTTCGCTCTCAACTCCTTTATTCTTGTACCGATTTTAGCCATGCTCTTACTCGCGCACAGAATTCATCATCAAGATGATGAATATATTATACTGTACTGTACTGTTTTCTGTCAATATAATGTTAGATTATATTACAGCTCTCCAGAGAAGACTTTCCGCAAGATTGCCTGGGGCAGTGCCTCAATAGTCTCAAGCTACTTCTCAATTGCTAGCCTGAGCTTCTCAGCAGTGGCTATTTTGAATTGAAGTTCGGCAAGCAATGTGCTTCTGTTTTTCTGACGGTGGTAACGGGAACAGGAAGGACTTCAAACGATTTCCCGGAAGATTGGAAATTGTCGTTTTGCCTTCTTCTCCACTATATGACCTGAAGCACATTGATGAACCACTGAGTCTTACCCTTGTATTAGCCCAAAGGCAAGTAGAGCAAAGCTACAGCCAGAGTAGAAGTTGAAGGGATTCTTGGCATAGTACCTGGGCTACTGAACAGCCCTCATAAGGGACATTTTGGGCATCGTGAAATGACATCTCTCCGCGACGCAATAGTCGGGATGCTGAGGCTGGGTTTCAACAGAAGTACTACTTACAACAGGTACCGGAGCTTATGCAAGAGTTGGTTGCCATCTATCCGAATCCTGGTGGCTTCATAGATTACACTGCTGCGGCACGTATCAATGGATATCTCGGTGGTAACGGCACCCTGGAAGCATTGGAAGGAGCAGTTAAGCTCTTTTGGCCTGTCTCTGGCTGGAAATGAAAAGATGCTGGAAATTGGCCGCCGGCTGTTGCCAGGCTGATAGGCCTCGGAATTGGCTTCTGGCTTCTTCTCAAGTAAACCACTATACGGAACGCTGGAAAGTGCAATATCGCATCACCCATCCTCCGGTGCCATAATGGGCTAGCATACGAGGCAAGCACAACTACTAAGAAGGACCTGTTACCATGCGTTAGGACTTCCCAAACTGCATGGTGTAGTTGAAGAAACTACCGCTTGTGTTCCGAAGCACAAATCCAGCCCGCCTGCAGTACTTCCTGGTGGTCCTCCTTAGCGGATAATCTGGGTCTATAAGGGTCTCGCTTATTGCAAGGATGCCATCTGGTTTCAATATCCTGCGTATCTCCTTGAGTGCGCTATCCTTGTCTGGAATCTCTGGCAACACAGCAACCATTACAACCAGGTCTATGCTCTCATCAGTAAATGGCAACTCGTATGCATTGGCTAGCCTGGTTTCGATGTTAGTGAATTCAGTATATTCTGGTTTCTCTAACCTTCTTCTCAGCCTCTCTATCATTGCCTGTTGCATATCTACGGCATAGAGCTTGCCCTTATTGCCTGCAGCTCTGGCGAGCCCCAGCGTGTATACACCTGAGCCACATCCAAGCTCCAGCACACTCATGCCGGCCTTTATTCCCGACCGCTCGACTATCTTCTCTTCTGGCTGTAGCTTTCGCCTGAAGTCTGAGGCAAGAACACGCACCTCAATGATAGAGGCGATGAATGGCGGCGGCTGAAATCTACGGAACCTCTTGGCCAGCCTTACGGGTGAGGTGAGCGTTATAAGAAGAAATGCTTTCAGATAGGCGGAGGTATTCTCCAATGTTATCTCCTGTAAAAATGTATCCCAGAACTGGTCTGTTGGCCTCTGCTCATGTAGATTATCTAAATCCAGGAGCATTATAGCATTGATATCTGGTCACAAGCATAGCCGTTGTATGAGAGAGTTAGAAACACAGCTCCAGGGATTGAAACAAGCCGCTACGTCATTGGGGACTTGGCAATATGGATACTTGTAACCCGGCTGAACATTATGAGTTTTTGTGCAACGCTAGCTGGCCTTCATACAGTCGAGGGGCACGCCCGAAGAATCTTGGCAATTGCTTGCTTGGTATTCTGGGGACATGATACCTGATTTGTAGCAGGCCTGATTGGCATGGTGTCCCTGGAATTCGTCAGTCCCTACAGGTGTGTCATTGCGAGCCCCGACTCATCTGGGCGTGGCAACCTCTGGGGAACTGTAAAGGTTTGCTAACCGTTGCCACCAGTGTTACTATTAAACAGGATGAGCACTTTGTTTAATAGGTGGAAGACTTACTAAACTGGCGTTTAATAAAACGCTACGATTTTGGCCAAAGACCAGAATGAGAAAGTCATATACAGTAGTGGTGGAAAGGGATCCCGAAAGCAAATGGCTGGTTGGCGAAGTCGTTGAGCTTCCGGGCTGCTATACCCAGGCACCGGACTTGCCCTCTCTCGAATCTAATATTCGAGAAGCCATATCCGTATATCTCAAGACGGCCTCGCCCGAAGAACCACTTTCCGATTTCGTCGGCACCTGGCGCGTTGAGGTATTGGCTTGACCAGACTCCGCCTGGCTACTTACAGAGAATTAAGAAAGATAGCGGAAAGTTGTGGTTTTGAGTGGCAGCGCCGCCAGGGGAGTCATAATACCTTCAAAAACTCTGAAGGGCGCATAATTGTCATCCCGGATCACGGTGGGCAGGTTATCGTGCGCCCTTTGTTGCGTAAGATATTGCGTGATATGGGCATCGGCGTGGATGAGTACCATAAAATCTTAGAAAAGCTCTAGGATTCACAAGGCGGGTGGTCATGGCTGAGTTTGGGAGGTAATTCATGGCAACAAGCAAGAATGACAATTGCCGGATTGCCACACTGCAGAGCCTAACCATCTATGTTAAAGGAATCTATTGCTAGGTATCCTGGGGGCATGATACCTGATTTGTAGCAGGCCTGATTGGTATGGTGTCTCTGGAATTAGTCAGTCCCCAGGGTAATTAAGCAACGACTAAAAGAAGAAGTGCGATGCATTTTCTTATTCAGATAACAACGTTGCCAGCTTCTGGAGCGCCTCCGAGATTGTCTCGGTTGGCAAAGTGCATATCAATTCGGCATTTCGAGCGCGCCAATCCAAACTCTTAACCTGGTCAGATAATATTGCTCCTGCCACTGGTAACCCCGCGGGAAGAAGAATCTCGAAAGGGTAGCCCTTGGGTTGGCTGGTTATTGGACAAAGGATGGCCAGTCCTACCCTGCTGTTATAGCTTTGCGGTGACAGCACCACGGCCAGACGGCGTCCAGCTTGTTCGTGACCTGCTTGCGGATTCAAGCTAATCCACACCACATCTCCGCAACGAGGCACATAAGTCCGGTGGCCTACCACGTTTCGTTCCCCACGGCGGAGCCGGTATCAACCTCGTGATGCAAGTTCTCTTTGGTGACCTTTGATAGGAGTTGTTCCAGGGTCAGCTTCGACTCAGTTATCGGCGTGACAACGATTTTCCCGTCTGCCAGCGATACTTCGACG
>JAFGBN010000112.1 GCA_016933195.1 Dehalococcoidia bacterium
GGCCCCGAGAGCTGCTGTGGCAGCAGAAACTCCCGCACCTTCGCCGTCACCGGCTCATCCCAACCGAGAAAATATCGCTCTACTGGCATGGGTTATGTTTCCTTGAAGCATCCTGATTATCGGCTGCTGAGGATTTACGCCTTAATTATAACCTAATATCTGTCCAGCAAAACTATCTCCGGTCAACGTTCCGCAGGGAAAGAGTTGGATAGCTGCTCCTCTACAGACAAAATGTTTTCATTTGCGCAATGGTTGAATATCGGTTGAACAGTTTGGACTATTAGGCAGACTTTTCATATAAGCCTAACGTTCCGAGCGTATCTGAAGTTCCCATTTGGATTTGGAGAATTTGGGCGGAGTGCCGAAGACACGAAGCCAGATACGCTCTGTTATACGCCGTAGAATTGTAATTTGTCTCTAAACTCATGGTTAATCCGCTCAATAAATTCATCTCGATTTGTGTTGATTTTTACCTTATCCAAATAAAAGTTGCCACTTCCAACCAGCCAAAAGAGCTTATCTACGCTATAAGGCAATTTCTTAATATCTTCAGAAAATCTGATGACATCCTTAAAAATATCATAAGCTGACTTGGATTTGCTTATGCCGATGCCGTGAAATATCGCTTTGATGTGACGATCTGGTTTTATAAATTTGGGATAACCATTCTCTTTCAGAAAATCACAAGCTAAAACAAACCCCAATCCAAATATTTCCTTTTCAAGCAAAAGCGGAAGAGCAACGCGCGTATATTCATTTAGATAAAATTGTGAAACAAATTTATCAAATTCTTTTAAGTTAGAAAATTGGGAAAGGAAATGAGATGCTGAAATAACCGATTTACAGAAGATAACCCAGTAACTTCTGGGGTTATCGATCATCATTCGTCCGAGAGGCTCATAGTTATTCTTGATCGTATTAAATAGTTTCTTCCAATCATCACCATATTTCTCAATAATTCGCGATGGAATAAAGTCTTCTAAGTATGGTCCTAGTTTTTCGATGGGACCAATCGTATTTTGCATGTCTCGCTTATTAGAAAGGGATCCTAACATTCCAGATAACAAATCTTGTACAGATCCAGGTTTACGCTTTTCCCAATCGCTAAGATGTTTGTCAAGCATGCTTTCATCAATACAGTAAAGCGAAAGTAGATACTTATAAGCTTCATTAAATATCTTCCTGTAAATGGCTACTTTATTTGTCATCACATCCACCTGTTACTTAAAGATTCTATGGCGGATACCATGGTATATATGGGACAGGTTTCGGCTGATCCGCAATTTTGTGCAGCATTGCAGCATCTGCGACATGTCTGTCAAATCTCCTAGACTCGGTCACCCCGCACCACCCCCTCCAAATCAATTAAGTTCGCTCCTCCCAATCCGCGGTATCTCTCAGGATGGCAGGTGAGGATGAGTATCTGCAAGCGCTGGGCTGCTTCCTCCAGGATGGTCATCACACGCGCCAGCCGGCCGGCGTCGGTGGCTGCCAGCACATCGTCGAGAACCACAAGCTGACGTTCGTTCTTTGCCAGTACCTCTGCCAGCGCCAATCGGGTGGCAAGATAAATCTGCTCCCGCTCGCCGCCGGAGACGTTGTCCAGCGCAACGGATTCTCCTAAGACCTCAGGGAGAACGTGAGCTGGCTCGAAGGACTCGCCTAGCTGCAGTCGCCCCAGCCTTTCCCCGGCGATGCGCTGCAAAGTCCGCGTTGCCGTCTCTTCCACAGGCCCAGCCACGGCTGCTAAAGCCTCCTCACGGCACTGCTTTACCGTTTCATACATAAGGCGAACGGCGTCCAGGCGCAGTTGCTCGCTCTCAATCTGCGATTTAAGGTTCGCCACTTCCTCCTCAGCCTGAGCCAGGACGGAATAAGTGCCCTGTGCTGAAAGCTGCCACATCCTTCCTTCCTCGCTCTTCTCATCCTCCAGTGCTTTAATCACAGCTTTGCCTGCGGCATCCAATTGCCTTTCGAGTTTATCTATCTCAATGGCGGGGTCATCCCCGAATTCCGCAAGCTTTTTATCAATTTCCTCAAGACTTACCCTTGCTCCCTCCCATGAAAGTGCCACCTCTCTTAACCTGTTCTCCCGCTCCTCATCCGATTTACCATCGGCGGTGAGTTCAGCCAACCTGGACTCAAGTAACTTAATCCGCCTCGATGTCTCCTCCAGCTTTGCGCTGGTTTGTGCCTTCTGCGTTGCGGCTGCAGTCAGTGCGGACTGTGCTAATTCCCACCGACGCTCCGCTGCCTCCACCTTATTTACAAACGAATTGTGGACATGCAGTGCTGCCATCTTCAAAGTTTCGTCGTCAGGAGGAGCATCCTTCCATTCGGGATGCGACTGGAGTATATTTGCCCGCGCCATCCTGGTCATGGAACGCTCCCTTTCGATGTCCTCGACAGACTCGCCCGATAGCAGAGTCTTAAGCTGTGTCTCAGCCTCGGCGACTCTTGTGCCCAGTTGCTCGGCCTTTTCGCCGAGCGCCTCCAGCTCCTCGATATTGGTAGTGCCAAAAGGCATAGTAAGTATCTTAAGTTCGCGCTCAGCAGCCGCCAGCTCGCTGCGGTGCTGCTCGATGGAGACCGTAGGTCCCCAGGCGCGGAGGCGCGCCACACCCGGCAAATCTGCCACCACCTCGGGGGAGCCCTTCACCCTGGCGGGAGTTCCGGGACGCAGTTCCTCACTTCCCGTTTCCTCTCCCTCAATAACCACAAGTATGCCGTCCTTTTCCGGGGTGACCTCCAGCGTTATGAGGGCTGCGTCAATGCGCACCTGGGCTTCATCGCGCTCCCTTAAAGCCTTTCGTATAGCTCTAAGTGTCATTGCATCCGGAGATAGCAAGCCTGCACGCTCCTTCTTACATGCGGCAAGAGCTTCCTGCGCCTTTATGATATTCCCCATTTGCCTATCTAGGGTTGCTAGAGCTTTATTATTCTCCAGATATCTATGTGCCTGGTCTGCAATCTTCTGCGCATCATCAACAGCCTTGCGTTCCTTTCGTATATCCTCCAGCGCAGCTTTTGCATGGGCATCCTCTTTCTCCCTGCTTTCCATCTCACGCTGTTGCAGAGGCATAGCCTCCTCAATCTTGTGAAGCGAATCTCCAGCCTCTTTGAATTCTTTCCTCGCCGACTTGATGGCATCGAGATGGCTTTTCAGTTCACCATGCTGCGCCGTAATTGCCTTCAATCGCTCCTCTCGCTGCTTTCTCTCTGAGGATAGCCCTTTATAGGAATCTGCCCTTAAGCGAGTTCCTCCGAGCAGCTTCTTTATAGCATCCTCGTCATTTTTTGCCTGTGTTCTACGGGCACGCAGGTCCTCTATGCGCCGCGCCGCCTCATCAAAAGCCTGCTGCTGTGAAAGCGCATTCGATTTCCTGGCCAGCGCATCTTCAAGCTCGTCCTTCAACCCGACCAGGGCGGGAGCATCCTTTCCCGACTTCAGCTTGCCGCCAGAAGTAAAAAACTGGCCATAGAGTTCTGCTACTCCCTTTTCCACAGGACCTGTGCCTGAAACCTGCGTTCCCAGCGAAGCCCTGATGTCGGCGATTACATCTCCGGAAAGCTTCCCCAATGCCAGGTCGCCCTGCGGTGCCCAGAGCACCTGCGCCAGTCCCCAGTGTTCCAGGCGCGCCAGCCCTTTCATCGGCGCATTTCTGGTAAGAATTGCCCGCACTTTTTCATCGGCTTTGTTGTTCTCAGCCAGGGGGACAAACCGTCCATTTTCCTTCCTTTCGAGCCTCGATTCGGGATTGTCCAGAAACCGCTTCATAATGCGGTAGTCCGTGCCTTCGTGGAAGAATTCCACGGTAACCGTTGGAGCCAGCGAGCGCCCCCAGGGGCGTATTGCTGCCACCTCTTGCCCCCCAACCCTGTGCCCATCGAGAAGACCGCGGAGCAGCCCCTCGAACAGTGTGGATTTCCCCGTGGCGTTGGGAGCATGAAGGACATTCAACCCTTCCTGAAAAGGGCCGACCTCCACAGACTCCAAGAAGCAGCGCCACCCCGCAATACGTATTGCCCTCAGTATCATGGCGAAACCTTCCTCACCAGGGCGTAGAGTTCCATGAGAGCCCTCGATGCCACCTCCTCAGAAGCACCGTCGGGACGTCTCCCCGAAAAGCCGGGATTTGCCAGCTCCCGCAGCCTGGCGCCAGCTTCACGTATAACTCCAAGGGGCAGGCTTGCCACCCAGCTTTCGTCCTCGGGCGAAGGATGAAGATGCAGGTCATCCACATGGCTATAAAGAAAGCGAGAGCTCAATATCTCCCCTATGTGAACCATTTCTCCACGGTCTTCTGCGGAGAGCAGCCCTCTTATACACAATTCAATAAGCACTGATGAGGGATTTTCTATATCTTCAATTTCCTCCCGCAGGCGCAGGAGGTCTCCCCGGTCTCGAATATCTGCCTCGAGTGCCTGCCACGTGAGACCGCCGGTATGGACGGTAGTAATAACGGGCGCTGCGCCAGCAGATGGGATGTCTACGATAAGTATGTTGCCACTGTCTCTCTCCCCGAACTTCGTTGTCTCGTGAGTTCCGGAGTATGCCATACGCGCCACGCCATCCCTTCCCTCATAAATGGCCGTCGAGTGCCAGTGCCCCAGGGCAAGGTAATCCAGCCCTGACCTCAACGCCGCATTCCGTGGAATGGGATAATCTGGCTCCTCCTGCTGGACGCCCTCCACTGTGCCGTGCGCCATGCCGAGCTTAATTCCTGTCGCTTCGACGGCATGTATACATGCCGTGGGGTCTTTGCCCGAGTGTTTTTCACATATAGGGCAGGGGTAGAGGAGTCCACCGGGGATTTTCACGGGCTGCTCCTCATAAAGCACCTGTACGTTTTCCGCCGACTTCCAGGCAGGGTGTTCCCAGACAGACCCGGGGATGAAGGGGTCATGATTGCCGGGGATTAGAAACACGGGGATATTCGAAGCGGCCAGAATGTCAGCCGCCTTCTGCACCAGAAGGCGGTCCACACCGTTATCCTCGAATGTATCTCCGGCAACGAGGATGAATTGTGCAGAATGGGCCTGGGCAGCCTCAACAACCCTCCTGGCAGCGAAAAGGCGCTCCTCACGGAGGCGCGATCCAGCTCTGCCAACATGCGCAGCCTTCATCCCGAGCTGCCAGTCCGCCGTGTGAAGAAACTTCACTGCTTCACTTCCTCCAAGCTATAGTTTAGCCCTTAGGCGCATTAGTGTCCATAGGGGGTACTCGCTCAGCGGTTGTATTGTATTGTCTCCGTGCCTTACTCGCATGAGTGTAGTGAGATTGCCACGCCTTCGGCTCGCAATGACAGGGGGAAATACAGGACTGGCTTTACATGCTATACTTCTGGCAGACAACTTTACCAGACATCGGAGGTGAAGGCTTAACACACTCAAGCGGGGGTATTAGTCATGGCAAAGCTGGTATATATCGCAGGTCCGCTGTTTTCCCAAGCTGAGAGGGCGTACCTTGAACTCATAGTGGATGCTCTAGCAAGGGCCTCATCACTTGACCCTATAGCCGATTTCTTTCTACCCCACCGCGACGCAGGCGAGACAGGGAAAGGCTTAAGTCGAAAGGACATCTTTGGACTGAACCTGCAGCATCTGACATCATCAACCATAGTGGTAGGTCTGCTGGATGGACAGGACGCCGACAGCGGGACCTGCAGCGAGCTTGGTTATGCCTATGCCAGGGGCAAGAAGATCTTGGGGCTACTTACTGACTTCAGAGCATACCACTCTGCCGATATTGAGCCACATCGCCCCAATCTCATGGTCTGGGGCGTATGTGAAGAGGGCGGCACTCTCTTTGATGACCTCGATTCTCTTTCAGAAGCCTTCGCTGAATACGTGCGAACCCTGGGGTGAAGGATTATCCCCTGAAACCCTCTCCTCGCACATTCTCAGTGTCCAAAGCTGACTAAATTAGCTTCCTTCTGTCTCCATCTCTGTTTCAATGTTGCCCCTGGCTTCCTCAAACGCTCGTTCCATCGTCTCAGCTTTGGCATAAAGCCTCTCCCATTCCTGGGTAAGCAATTTGATATCCTGTTTCAATTTGTGGTGTTGCTCAACAGCCTTCACAACCTGTGCGCTATCGCTATAATGGTTTGGGTCGGCAAACAGGTTCTCAGTTTCCTTGAATTTTAGCTCAAGCTGGGAGAGCTCAGACTCTATTTCTGCGATGCGTCTTTTGACAGGGGTTCTTTCCCGGTAGTATTTGTTTCTGAGTTCACCTTCGGCTCGTTTGCGTCGGCGCAACGCATCCGCCGCCGAGACTTCCTTTCCAGCACTGGCTTTTCCATACACGGCAGGTTCTGAACTTTCCCCCGTCGAATGTTCCTTCCAGTAGAGATAGCTGTCATAATCCACAGGGAATACCTGGATACTGCCATTCCTCACCTCGATAATCTTGTTAGCAATCTGCCGAATCAGCGTGCGGTCGTGCGTGATGAAGCACAGCGTGCCCCGGTAGGCTTCAAGGGCGTCGGTGAGTACCTCACGCGAGGCGATATCCAGGTGGTTGGTGGGCTCGTCCATCAGCAGGAAATTCGCTGGCTGAGTCAGCATCCTGGCTATTGCCAGGCGGCTTTTCTCTCCACCCGAGAGGACGGATACCCCTTTAAATACATCATCGCCGCTGAACAGGAAGCCGCCCAGTATTCTCCTGATTGTTTGTTCTGCTTCACTCGATGCCACACTCCACAGCTCGTCAAGGACGTTATTTTCCAGATTGAGCAGCTCAAGCTGATACTGGGCATAATAAGCTGTAGCCACATTATAGCCGAGCTTGCGCTCCCCTTTTTCGAAGGCAAGCACACCTGCCAGAATTCTGAGCAGGGTTGTTTTCCCAGCGCCATTGGGACCCACTAGAGCTACCCTATCCCCCCTGTGCAAAGTTAGATTTAGGTCTTGATATACGACATTCGCATCATACGCTTTGAAGATATGCTTAAGAGCGATGGCCTCTTCCCCGCTTCTGGGAGCCTCGGGGAAGGAGAAGTGCATCTTCTTCGTCGCTCTGGGAACTGCCACCCTTTCCATTTTTTCCAGCTTCTTGATTCGGCTCTGAACTTGGGCTGCCTTGGGAGCCTTATAGCGAAATCGCTCAATGAAACGTGTCTCCCTTTTTATCTTCTGTTCCTGTCTCTTGGCCGTGGCTTCTCTGACCTTCATCTCCTTTTGCTGTGCCATGACAAAGCTATCATAGTTGCCGTGGTGAAACACGACCCTGTCTTGCTCAATGGCCAATACCTTGCTGATTGCTCGATTCAAAAACGCCCGGTCGTGTGAGGTAACCAGCACCGCACCCTGGTAGCTTTTGAGGTAATTTTCGAACCAGGTGAAAGATTCCAGATCCAGGTGGTTTGTCGGCTCATCAAGGAGCAGCAAATCGGGATTGAGCAGCAGAAGCCTGGACAACGCGGCGCGCATCAGCCATCCGCCGCTGAACTCATTCAAAGGACGGAAAAAGTCCGATTCTGCAAATCCCAGGCCGGAGAGGACAATCCTTGCCTCATGTTCGGAGCCATATCCGCCGGCCGCCTCAAATTGACTCTGAAGCTCGCCGAGCTCTCGCAGCAACTTTGCCGAATACTCTCCATCCTCATCCTCAGCCAGAGCTTGGTGAATAACATCAATGCGGTGCGCAATGCCACTTATCCTGGTTGAGGCGCTGGCGGCATAGTCGAGCAACCGCTGCGTGGAAGAAGGGCTGATATCCTGCTCCAGGTAAGCTACAGTAGTCCCCTTTCGCATGCTGACGCTGCCTTCATCAGGGCTTACGCTTCCAGTGATGATCTGGAATAGAGTTGTCTTGCCCGAGCCGTTGGGTCCGATGACAGCTATTCTATCTCTGGCGCCGACGTCAAAGCTGACGCCGCTGAACAGCGTCTGAGTTCCAAAGGACTTAGAGATATTTACAATATTCAGCATAACGGCATTGCTGCAAATTCACCCAACTACCAGTACCGTTTCCCTTCAAGGAATTTATCAATACCCTGTTTTTTAAGCTTATCAAGATTCTTTATATGGGCGTCCTCGTGAATAAGCTTTAAGAAGTCCAGCTTCTCGCATGTCTTAAACTCATCGCATTCCCAGCAACCCTGGATATTCTTCTTCTGGCAGCAGACTCTGATTTTACAAACAGGTGGGCCACCTCCACCCCTGCAGGTCCTTCTGCATCGCAGCCTGACCATAGCCCCCAAAACTTCGTAACACTGCGCATAATTCTTAAATTCTTTGAAGAAACCAGACAACCCCTGAGAAACTCGATCAAATTCTGCCTGTCTTAATTTTTTCCTCAAATCTCTAGCCATATCGGCGATTTCGCCTTTATAGTTAATGCAGTCCCCACAGTAAAGCCCGCAGTAGGCAATCAATTTCTCGTCCTGTTCGCTCGTTCTACTATCCTCCCTTTATATATTTACTCCATAATATTCAAAATCCCCATATTTTCTACAATCTTATAATATTTTCCACCAAGCAAACCCTCTCCAATAATATATGCGCCACAAGCAGCCTCTTTTGCAATTCTTGATAAATTCTTCACTTTTAGCACAGGTGCATATTTATTTAGCCTCTGTGTAAGTTCATCCCTTAGAAAATCGAGAGCCACTAGTCTACCAGATAAGGTAATCTCCTTTGGCTCGCGCATAGTAACAAGTATTGAGGCAACATCCTTTTCTGTGCTCTCGCCTAAAAGGAGTACAGCTTCTTTGAAGTTTATTAAATCTTTAGGCTCAGTATCCTTCCCGGCAAAATCTTTTAACCCTCCTCTAAAAACGATATCTTGTATTAAGGGCGGATTCAATCTAATTGCAATTTCAGCATCCAATCCACCACGCGTAAGAAATCCCATATTTAGTGCATTCCATTAACCGTTTTAGCTCATTGCGAATGTCAGGCCAATACTTAGCTGCTTCAGAGTCTGCTATCCACTCTTCGCCCTACTCCCTTTCATCAAACATATCGCTGGCGAGGATAACTGCTTCAGGTTTTTCTGCCACGACCTGGCTGGTAACATTACTGAAATTTTTAAGTGAGGTTTCGCCACGTGGAGACCTGTAGTTCTCGTCTCTAAAACGTTCAGCCTGAATTAGAAGATGTGCATCGCTAAGGATAGCTATTCTGGACATAGCTTATTTTGTCTCATTTAGCCAAGTTATCCCAGCCTGCTTTGTTCAGGTTGCTTATAGCTAGCCACAGAATTCCTTATGGTTCTCCCTCTCCTAGTGGGAGGGAGCTAGAGGGAAGGGAAAATTCACCCTAACGTCCCTGCCAGATGGGGTGAGGGATGGGACGAGGGTTACCCTCACCTAGCCTTTCCCTTCAAGGGAGAGGGATTTTGTGTGAAATTATGCGATTGACTATAGAAGTATAGCACGTGGCAAATAGATGATGTCATCTTTTGGAGAGATGAGAGGAGTTCGAGAGATCTGAGTATTCTACTCATCACCATTTAACGGCGTGGGCTTTGCGAAGTACGAGGCATCTGGGCGAGCAGGGTGAGCCGCAAAGCCCGCTTTAGACGATGTAATTTTTCAGCCCCATTGCGACTTCGAGGGCTGAAACTCTCCACAACCTTAAAAAATGATTAGTAGCCTTAATGTCCTTCTGGGAACCATCCTTCCTTTGCCAGAATCTCACCCGTTATCATTCCGCTTGGAACGTCACCCCTTGCTACATTTATGGCAACTCCTTCACCAACGGCATTTGCAACCTTCGCCACCGCTTTATGTGAGAAACCAGGGCAAAGGATGAAAGATTGGATCCCTTCATTTTGAACCAAGTCCTTGCACACATTGACTGCTTGATCAAAATTCATCAGATCAACTACTACTGTAGTGAGTTCAAACTTAGGGGTCTTGATTGAAGCTCTATGCCTCTCGGGGTCACCATCAGGCGCCATAACGACAAATCCCGATTTGAAAGCCATAATACACCACCTTTTTACTTAACTCTTTATTTATTATACACTGCTTCCTTATTAAGATATTCAAAGAGCAATTAAGAAAATTAATTCGTCTAACATTCCTGGGCTTTGCAAAGCCCGTGTTAGCTGACTCGAAGGGCAGAGGGGAGCGAAGCTACCGTAGAGTTTCGAAATCCCACTACCGGTCGATTACCTTGACCGGTTACTTCCTTAATCCCTGTTACTCCTGCTAAGGAAAAGCAAGCTTACATATGAACTAATACAACTGGACCAGCTTTCCCGAACCTAGTTGTAGAGTCCTGCTTTTGAGTAGCCAACTCGGCCTATCTATGGTAACGTCTTTACCCGAGGACTCCTCAAAGCTCCGTTTCTAATTACAACGAAGCTATTGAAGATTTACTCCTTCTTTACACTTTTGGCTTCTGCGTTACGTAAATACCAAGCCAACCCCAAGCCCATGTAGAAAGGTATGCTAGCCACAAAAACAGCAATTGCCAGCAGTAACCAGGATGTTGGCTCCAGGCCGAGAGTGACATTCGCGGCATCACCAATGATTCCCAGCACAGCGAATATAGCACCAAGAAAAAAACCAGCGTGCCCCCATAACCCCACCACACGAACATCAGCCATTTGTTTACGGTTCTCCCAACGATACTTCATCGATATCGCCTCCTTTGATTTTGAATTTACCGGGTTCTTGAAATAGAGCGAATCACTTCTGACCCACCCGCCAGCCGAAAAGCCAGCTTCGTTCTTGTCATAGGCATCACCTCTCTATATAGAATAAGCTAACAGCGTTTCTCTCCTCATTTATCTTATCAGGATTGACTCGCTTTAGCTGTGCTTCTATGGCATCGACATATACAATTCGACTTCGTGACTCTCCTCGACTGCCTCCCACTTGGCCATGGATGCCTGTATTTCTGGGTCTGCCATCGCCTTCTCAAAAAAGGCTGCCATTTCGCCGAAGCTGTCCCACTCGACCTCAAAAACAATAGTATGCAGAGTATCGCCTCCACCAAGGAAGGGGCGGTAGGTTTTCATGGGAAGTCTCTCCCGAGGCATTCCCAACAAGCGGCTCACGATAGCCATGTATTCTTCTAGAAGCTTCATCGCCTCTGCCATCTTGCCGGGGAGGATTTTCATAATTCCTCGTTGCATTACTTTCATTGTACCCTCCTTTTTATTGAGTCTATCGGGCTGCTGAATTAGAATGAGCTAACACCTCCGCCGCCCGCAGCGAAGAAGCCAGCTTTCGTTTATCATAGGCATCACCTCTCTCCATACAATAAGGGCGGGCAAATTTCTGTTGATGTGGAAATGTAAGAATTTCTGCTTGGCCCAGCCCGCCTTGTCTCCGCCCATGCCTTAAAGTGCCACAGTAAGTTAATATGTGTCAAGAGGTAACACCCTTGATTTTTGCAATTTTGGCGAAGCATCCCCAGATTTGCTTTCAATAATGCCATGTTTAACTTTATGTTTTTGGCATAATTGGGCGTATTTCTCTTTTAATTACCTTTGATATTCCTTTGGGGGTATGGAGAAGGCTCTGAACAGTCTTTTGTATTTTGGCACGAGTCCAGGGAAGTGTTTCTCCAGGACTTAATAGTAGGGCCTCTTTCTTTTTTCCCCTAGTAGCCATCTTCACCTTCCCTTCGTTCTGAGCTTTAATTCGATGCCATGTTTCTGAGCCAGGCTTTGAATGATTCCTTTAAGTGCCTTTGCCTGGGCTTTTATGTCGGAGCTATCAAGCTGATTGGTGGTTAGTTTTTCCTTCAACTCATTTATCGCCTCGTTAATTAACTCAGGGCGCATGAGCGACGTAGCCAGGCAATAGAAGCTCATTGACCTGCCCTCGTTATAGTTGTTGAGCAGATTTTCCAGCAATAGCCGTCTTTCTCTTTGCTCTCCAAGCCACGTCTCTAATCCAACCTCTTTAATTCTGTGCAAGTTTGGAATACACGGCTTATGGGTAACGAAATAGTCGTATTGGTGAGCCTCAGGATTGTTTTTCTCGCAGGGGAAATCATTGCATTCTGAGCATGTAGTAAGGCCTCTCCTCTTTACGCAGCAGTTGTAGATTTTGCATGAATAATTTAGACCGAGTATCTTGCAGCCTGGGCACCTGCTAGGTGCAGTTGATTGGAATCTGGGGCATAGCCCACAATACAAGCCGCAGCAACCAGCAAGATTAAATTCTTCCATATGTACCTATTTTACCTTAAGGCCAGAGCCTCATAGATAAGGCCTGTGTGCGCCTCACTTCTGAGATAAAGTCTGACATAAAGAGGATTTATAGTAAAAGCTAGGATAGTTTTGCTATGTGGCGCACCCATAACGCCCCCGCTACCAGCATTGGTAGAGGTATAATCAGGAGTGTTCTAAGAAGGTTCGTCGGTTTGTCGATAAGGTCTATGGTAAAGAGTATGGCGGTGATGATGCCCCCAGCAATTAACCACCAGCCGCCAATTCGTTCATGCTGCCAAGCTACAGCAGTAGCCGCAATCATCGAGATAGGCCCACATAGCAGGAGGACACACTCTATAGGGCTGGGGATACCTCCAAAGCCTTCGCTGATACCCTCGCCGATGCCCAAGATTAAGAACATCAGCCCAAAGGCAATGCCTATTCCCAGCGCAGTGTAACGCATCCAATTCATGTGATTTCTTCCCTTTTAGCGCTCATACTGCAAGGTGAAAAGCAGCATGACAAAATCGGGAGGCACAAGCGGGCAGTCTGGGGGACCGTGGTTACTTCTTGAGACCTGCAATAAAATCATCAATATCCATGGCGCACATGGTCATAGTCTGAAGCGTACCTCTTGACCCCAAGGCTATTGCCATCTTGGACACTGCTTCACCGCCGGGAGCTTCTAGAATGTTCACGAAGTCATATGCACCTAGAAGGGCATATTGGGCAAGGACCTTCACCCCAAATGCCTCAACTTCCTTATTGACTTCTTTTATCCTCTCCGGGCTATCTTTTACAGTTTTCCTTCCCTCATCTGTAAGGGTTGTCAGCATTACAAATTTAGCCATCTTCAACCTCCTTTACTCCTTAATTTACACTACACACGGCTCAAACCCGCTTGTGCCCTCATTATAGATAAAACCCGAAATAGTCTAATCTCATACCTGTTTCAACGCAATATATCCAGTCATGTGCCTTATCATCATCCTACTTGGTTAATAGACATAGCATAACATCTTTGCCGCTTGCCAAGGAATATGTGAAATAAAGGTAACTTGTAAGATAAAACCGCTGGATGAGCGTAAGTCAGGGGATAGCTTATGAGTTCATATTTCTCTTTTTATTTTTCCATAAATTTTGGCATTATCTGGTCCAATGCCATTATTGTTGACTCGTATGCCGAGCCCACCGTTGGAGAGTAGCAAGTATCAGTTAAGGCCAGTTTTTGAATCGGGATTTTCTCCGCTATGGCAAGAGCGAGCCTATCGATTTTTCCTGCCACCATTTCCTCCGAGATGATTTGGGCTCCAACCAAGCTTTGAGTCTTGCGATCGACAACAAGCTTGATATGAATAGGTTTACCCCCGTATGACCTCCGTCGCGTGGCGGTTCTCATTACATTGGAGTCAACGTACAGGCCTTGCTCTCGGGCATAAGTTTCAGTGAAGCCTGCCGTACCTACTTCATGGTTGAAAATCTCGGTAATGAAAGTCACCACAGTGCCTTGATGAGGAAGGATGTTGCCCAGGACTAAGTTTGTAGCTGCTATTCTTCCCGTGGTAGCCCCGGAAGTTGCTGTTTGATAAAGCCTTTTGCGACCTGTGATTCTATCCCAGTTCTCCATGCAATCCCCAATGGCATAAATATCCGGGTCGCTGGTTTGGAGATATTCGTTCACAGCAACGGCTCCTGATTCGCCTATCTCGATGCCCGCTTTTTCAGCCAGTGCAACATTAGGTCTGGAACCGGTCCCCAAAAAGACGAAGTCCACCTCCAACTCCTGGCCAGGAAGAGATACGATTTTCTTGCCGTTACGGCTTGTTATGCTGTTGACCTTTGTGGACAAAAGGAGTTCTATGCCTTTTTGTCTCATCGCTCTTTCAACAAGTTCTGCCATATCTTTATCCAGGTATGCCCGGAGGATGTGGTCCGACCTGCCTAGAAGGTATAGCTTGTCATAGTTTTTCGCTTTCAGAATCTCAATTACATCCAGAGCAATTTGTCCCACGCCTATAATGGCCGCGCTGGAGTATCTGGGAATGGCTTCCTCGAAAACCCTGGCAGTATTCAGACTGGTGTCGAAGACGAATTCATTTTGGCCATCTAAACCTGGTATGGGTGGAATGGTGGGGCTAGAACCCAGGTCCAAAATCATTTTATCGTAGCTGTAACTTTCTCCGCCAGCTATCAGGCGTTTTTCGCCTCTAATGATATCGGTAACCTCTGTATTCAGGTGAAGGTTAATATTCCTCTCGTTGTAGAATTTTGACCGGAATACGAAACTGTCTTGCCATGATGAAAGGAATCCATTTAGCACGTAAGGGATTTCGCAAGGTTCATGTCCTATCTCACCGCGTTTATCAAACAGGTCAATTTGGGCTTCTTCATCCAAACGGCGGATAATATTGGCTGCATTATTAGCACCTCCGCCGCCACCAACTATACATACTTTCACTTCAACTCGCTTCCTTTCTTATTGTGCTATTTGCTCTGTAAGTTTTGCAATTACAGGTACCTGGCAATTAGAGTTATAAAGAGCTTGTTTCTCAATTGCTTTCTTTATTTCCCTATTTTCTCTATTATATTTACTGAGGTTCAATAGTGCAATGGGTTTAAAAGCAATAGAGTGGCTTGATGACAAGCTAAGGATACTGGACCAGAGCAAGCTTCCTCAAGAGCAGAGCTTCATTGATTTAGTTAATTACCAGGATGTGGCTTCGGCGATCAAGGAGATGCGAATTCGTGGGGCGCCAGCTATTGGCATTGTTGCTGCCTATGGGATAGCTCTAGGGGCACAAAGCATAAAGGCAGCAAGCAAGGAAGAATTTCTCGTCCAATTGAATCAGGTTATGCAGACCCTCGCTGCTACCAGACCTACCGCTGTCAATCTTTTTCAGGCTATTAGCAGGATGAAAGAGGCTGCCATAGGTGATAGTGTTCCTGAAACAAAAGAGGCACTTGCTGCTGAGGCAAAGCAAATCCACAGTGAAGAAGCTGAGGCGACTAAGCGTCTCAGCTATTTGGGAGCTGAACTCATCCAGGATGGCTTCACTATCCTTACTCATTGCAACGCTGGCCCTTTAGCTACTGCTGGCTATGGTACTGCCCTGGGCGTGATTAAAGCTGCTAAAGAGCAGGGGAAGAGAATAAGCGTCATCGCTACGGAGACTCGTCCTCTCCTCCAGGGAGCCAGGCTTACCGCTTGGGAACTACAGCAAGAGGGCATTCCGGTAACCTTAATCACTGATTCCATGGCTGGCTATTTCCTGAGGCAGGGCAAAATCAACTGCGTCATAGTTGGCGCCGATAGGATTGCTGCCAATGGAGATGTGGCCAACAAGATTGGCACCTATACTCTGGCAGTTTTGGCCAAAGAAAATAGTGTTCCCTTCTATGTGGCTGCACCCATCAGCACCGTTGACATTTCCTTGCCTTGCGGGGCAGGGATTCCCATTGAGGAGAGAAATCCCGAGGAGGTGACTCATATTAGAGGAATACATATTGCCCCCGAAGGGATAGGTGTGGCCAATCCTGCTTTTGACATAACACCGCATGGCTATGTAAGCGCCATCATCACTGAGAAGGGCATAATGAAGGAGCCATATGAAAAGGGATTCAGGTGTAATTAAGGACTACAACTTGTGTGCTGGCGGGCAGGGAAGACTGAGTGATTGAAAGTGTTGAAACTGGTTCTATCCTGTGGATTCCCATTTTATCCAGGAATTTGTCTACAGGTTCAAGGTTTCTGGCTAACGCATCGGTTTTGTAATGCATGGGAATAACGATGTGAGGGTTAAGTTGCTTTATTGTTTCTACTGCTGCATCGACAGAGATAGTGGATATTTCTCCTGCAGGCGAAAACAGGACATCGACTACTCCTAACTCCTCTATCAGTTGTGAGGTCAGGGTATGCCCCAGGTCACCTAAATGACATAAAGTTATGCCATCCATCTCTATAAGGTAGATAGTATTTTTGCCTCTTATTTCCCCTCTACTGGAGTCATGGAAGGTAGCGATTCCAGTGATGAATGTGCCTCCTATTTCATATTCGCCGGGGCCTTTTATTTGCTTGGGGTTATTGGCTACGCCCTCAACATAGCTATGGCCAGGGTGGAAGTGGCTCAAAGTCACTATATCTGCCTCAGGTTCGCCTAAGGAGTAACCCAGGTCAGGATGATATGGGTCGGTAATGAGTGTCCCCTCCTTCCCTTTGATGAGGAAGCAGGAATGCCCTAGCCACTTAATCTCCATCTTTCTATAACCCTTTCGCAGTGATGTAGGCAGCGAGGTCAGCCAGGCGGCAGCTATAGCCCCATTCGTTGTCGTACCAGGCTAATACCTTTACCATGTTGCCATCGATGACTATGGTGCTCGGAGCATCGAAGATGGCGCTGGCTGGGTTGCCTTTAAAATCGGTGCTTACCAGAAGCTCACTGCAGTATTCAATGATTCCTTTAAGTTCTCCTTCAGCAGCTTTATGAAAGGCATCATTAATTTCTTCAGTTGTTGCCTTTCTATTCAAATCAGCTACAAAATCCACGATAGATACTGCCGGGGTAGGCACCCTTACGGCAATACCATGGAGTTTACCCTGAAGTTCAGGGATGACTACGCCTACAACGCGAGCAGCACCTGTTGTAGTAGGTATAATATTAGTAGCGGCAGAGCGTGCTCGACGAAGATCCTTATGAAACACATCCAGAATTTTTTGATCGTTAGTGTAAGAATGGATGGTGGTCATCAGGCCATGTATGATTCCAAAGTTCTGGTGAAGGACTTTGATTACAGGAGCAATGCAGTTAGTAGTGCAGGAACCGTTGGATATAATGCGGTGCTTAGCCGGATCATATTGCTTCTCATTAACACCAAGAATAATAGATATATCTTCTTCCCGTGCTGGTGCTGAAATAATTACTTTCTTGGCGCCACCTTGAAAGTGACTGGCAGCCTTGGCTGCTTGGGTAAAAAGTCCTGTAGATTCAATTACTATATCTACTTTGTAATCCTGCCAAGGAATTTTAGCTGGGTCGCGCTCAGCTAAAACTTTTATTTCCCTGCCATCAACTACAATGGAATTGTCTTGAGCCTCTACCTTGCCATGATAAATGCCATAATTGCTATCATATTTGAAAAGGTGAGCATTAGTTTTAGCATCAGTGAGGTCATTCACCGCCACCACTTCTAGGTTACCACCACACCGCTGGATTATTGCCTTAAGTGCCAACCTTCCAATACGTCCAAAGCCATTGATACCTATTTTAGTTATCATCTTTCTACTCCCTTCCTTACTAGTCTTTAGACAGGTACAAGGAAACCCCATCCATATCGACTTCACCTACCTTGCCTTCGGAGCTTAACAACTTAAGGTGAGCAATGGTCTCCATCACAGCTAGCCGCCTATCCCAGGGTGCTAAATCATGGAAAGTAGTGTCTACTTGTTTAGGCATCCACGGAATATTTTCAGCTATTTGGTAAGCTGTCTTCAGGCCCTCGTCCATGACTCTCATGATATTTCTCTTCCTTTGCTCATGGTGGTAAAGTATGTCTGCCACTCTTAGTCTGGGGCTATTGAATACTGGCCCGTGTCCTGGCAAGACAAAATTAACTTCAAGTCTCTCTAGCTTCTCAAGGGAAGAGATATAGTCTCCCAGGGGATTATCTCCGGATTGGGGGTTGAAGCCTATATGGGA
>JAFGBN010000113.1 GCA_016933195.1 Dehalococcoidia bacterium
GACCCAGTTTGATGTGCCTTGCAGCCCCTGACTATTATGCCATCCTCGGTCCTATCCACTACATGCACGTACATATCCGGGTCTGATTGTTTCGACGGGGAAAGAGCTCTGTCACCTTTCACATCAGTCACCCCACTGTGAACAGCTATGTCATTTTTCTGAATATATTTAAGGTAGTTCACAAAATTTTCATGATAATGAGTCCCATATTTCTTGTCTGTATCGTAAGTTACTATGAAGCCAGCATTTATCATATCCAGGCCAGTGCAGCGCACATAACAGGAACCTGTCTTATTACTGAGAAGCCTCATCATCTTAACCTTTGTCATTAAGTCATCTTTGCTCTCGTAGAGCTTGGTGAACCGACTAACTTTATCTCCAATAAGTTTGGATTCCCCCGTAAGCAGGTCCTTATATTCAGGCTCCTGAGCCATAGCGTAGGTCTGTGCTATTACGGCACAATGGCGTTTAATCAATGGATGTTCACTGGGACTTTTCACCCTCTCTCCAAGGATATAAGCTGTAGGGTGCATAGCCCTCAATGTTTGGTAATATTGCTCTACCGTCTTTAAAGCCACCTTTGTCTCCTATGCCTAAAGGCAGCCACCCTCAATACCCAGCTCTCTGGTCTTGAGAACGACAGCCCGGTCAAGTCTGCTCAAGCCTACCAGGCCCAATATCAGTTTACCCCTATTTGTCGGCAAACTAATATTTTTGATATGCCTGCGGACGAGGAGGCGATTTCTTCAAGTCCATGCCAAGCATTTCGCCGATCTTGGCATATTCCGGCTTCAAATCATACTCCTCTTTGTATTCTTGAATCATCGGGATTCCCCAATTATGTTCCTGAAGGAACTTCGTACCGGCGATAAAGTCAGGCAGCATTTCTGGAAGCAAGGTGAAAATGATTTCATCGTCCTGGGCAGAAGCCAGCCTGCGGTCTCCTTTACAGGGAATAGAAACTGCACACTCGCGTTTCAGCAATGGGGGAACCACAGCGTAAACACAAACAGCATGGCCGGAAAGCTGAGAGTATACGTCCTTCCCATCAATCCAGCATTTGACGATGAGAAGCTGACTCATCATCATGCCGTTAACGTGCATAACAATAACATCAGGCATAAAGTTACAAGTGTTAATAGGAGCTGAGACAATCCCTTTGTATAAGCCATACTCGAGCTGAGGCATGTTTCTGCACCACTCTCCGGCCGCTTTGAGCTCCCTCACACTGTCAGGATAACGATGGTGCCCTTCCAAGAAATACTGATTAGGCTCAGCCAAACCCAGTCCTATCACAGGCTCAAAACACCACAAGTCCTCCTTAAACATGGCAATGGTCAAACCATCCCGCTGCGATTTTGCAAAGCTCTGGCATAAAGCATATTTGTGTTTCCAGTCGCGAGTCGGGATAATAGCGCCTTCCGGAACCTCCTCCTTACTTTTTAGCATCTTAACGGCTATGGGATGAACCCGCATCCGAAGCCATTGTTCTAACTCCGTCCCAAGTTCATGAACCTCTTTTAAAGAAACCATTTCTCCTCCTTACATTAATAATAAAAGCAACACAAACAACGTCTGGAAAATCTCATAAAGTTAGCGGAGCGAATAGCTTGCTGACATCATCGATTTCTTCTAGATGGTCAATCATCTCAATGACATCCCGTACTTTAGCACTTTTGACTGTCGAATAACAAGCGTTGTTTCTGAATTTCTCTATGATTTCTGCCTTTGTAGCTGGGTTGTCGCGACTGCCTTTAGGCGCTGGAACCTCTTCAGTGAACTTCCTTCCTTTAGCCGTTACCTCTACAATGCTGCCCATGTAGATAGGCAGCTTACCTGCCTTTGCCAGGCCAGTTATTAATTCATCAATTTGAGGGTGAGTGTCAAACTTGACCTTCTGCATAAGCGCTTTTATCCTGGGGTCATTAAAAACAGCTGGCAGCTGCCAGGCAGGACCCGGGCTATTGCCATGAAAGGCAGCAATGGCAATATTGAAGGTATTGGAAAATTGAGTGTCGGCAAAGCTTACAATTTCCGTGCCCAGTCGATTCTCCGTCTGAATGATAGGGTCGCCTTTGACTACGATTTCGTCTATTGCCTCGGGCTTGATTTCGTGTTCCTGCATAATCCTGCTAATGCCTTCAATAGCCGTATGGTACACAAAACAGGTGGGATACATTTTGAATCTCACCTCGCCAATATGCCAGACTTCACCCAAGCCATCAAGCAGATTATCCACCTTAAAAAATGGCGAGCCTACTATGTTCCAAAAACCAAACTCTCCATCCAGAATAGTTCTATCGCCGGTGAAGCCCTTCTCAGCAGCTAATGCTGCAACTACAGCCAGTTGCGATACCCACCCGGCCCAGCAATTATACTTGGCCATGATTGATGGACCGCTCATATGCTCCCACTTTATATTCCCTGGCACCACAGTACTAGCCCCAGCTATACCAAAGGCGTTTGTTATCTCCACTGCGTCAAGGTCAAGCAGTTTTCCCGCGCCAGCTACACTACCGAAGACCTCCGAGGTAGTGGAAAAACGGGGGGACTCCTCATAATATGGGGGCTCCTCTTTCAATATCTTATGCTGAGCTAGAGCACTTACCATCCTACCGCCAACCTCGTGAGCCAGTGCCAGTGCCAGAATTAAGTCCTTGCCCGAACTATGTTCTCTCTCAGCTATAGCCAGAGATGGCGTAGTAACATAAGGCGCAACATGGCTAGTCAGCGGACCAATATAATCGTAGTCGAGAGAGTTAATCAATTCACTATTAGCAAAGGCGGCGAGGGCGTAAGATGTGCGGCGACTTCCAATGATGCTAGCCTGGGGATTGCCCCCGAACTCCTCGACAAGTTCCAGGGCAATCCTGGCCCTGTCAGTAATGTAGCCTCCAAGGGCACAACCTATGCTATCAAGTAGCATCAGCTTGATCTTTTCAATCACCTCCTGCGGTAATCTAGAATAGCTAGTCTCTATCACAGATTGGGCTAATTGCTGGGTTACGTTTTCAAACATCTTTCCCTCCTTTTTTTATTTACTCTAACTTTGTCCTTTCAAGCAAGAAGCGCCGTAATCTGGCTCATATCACCTGCTCTCTCCTAGCAGCCCACTATAATTTATTGCCCTGTCATAATCCATGTATGTGTCTCGCATCTATCCGAACGAGAGCACCTTCGAAGTGAATGGGGTTACTCTGTTTTGTGTGAAGAATATTCAGAAGGTTTTGGAGAGGAGATAATGGTCTAATTGAAAGGCACCCGCTGTTCCCTGTAGCCTGAAGGTTGCAAAATCCAAGGCGAAAAGCGGCAAAGCAGATGCAAGGCGACTGTATAAAGAAGGCCACTAGTTATGTCACCATCCCCGCCTCATTTCACGGTAACTGACTTGGCTAGATTGCGAGGCTTATCAGGGTCCAGGCCCTTGGCCACCGCCAGGTCGTAAGCCAAAAGCTGAAGCGGCACAATGCTGACCAGAGGATAGAAGACCTCCTCAACCGTCGGGATTTTGAGCCATTCATCAAAGGACTCTTCGTTCCGGTCGGAGACGCCAATGATGAACGCTCCTCGTGCCTTGGCCTCGGCCACATTGGACATAGTCTCCTCGAAAGTATAGTCCGCAGGGCATATCGCTATCACCGGAGTTTTCTGTTCAATCAAAGCCAGCGTGCCGTGCTTTAGCTCCCCGGCAGGCATGCCCTCGGCATGCACGTAGGCAATTTCTTTAGCTTTTAACGCCGCTTCCATAGCTGTAGCGAAGTTTATCCCTCGAGCTATGTAATAGAAATCGTTCTTACCTTTAAGCCCCTGAGCCAGCTCTGGTGATATTGCTCCATTGTGGTTCAAATTCTTCCTGGTCAGTAAGGAAAGGGACTTTATTGCCCGCATGCCTTCCCGAAGCTGATTAATCATGGCAAAAGCTAGCAAGTAGAAGATTACCAATTCACTCACGAAAGACTTGGTGGCAGCGACGCCTATCTCGGGCCCACAATTAAGATAGACCACCTTGTCGCTGAGCCTCGCGAGGGAGGAGCCTACCACGTTGACAATGGAGAGGATGGTAGCCCCATTAGCTTTGGCCTTCTTTACCCCCTCCAGGATATCAGCAGTCTCTCCACTCTGGGAGACGGCTATTACCAGAGTATCCTTGTGTATGGAGTCGGAGAAGTGATGGAATTCAGAGCCCATTATCACATCGCTAAACTTGCCGCCGACTTTAGAGAAAAGATATCTGCCGATGAGGGCCGCATGTCTCGAGGTGCCACAGCCAGTCAGCACTACCTGTCTTGTTCTCAAAATATCCATTGCCGCTTCCATTATCAGCCCTCTGTCTTGCATCAGGGCGCAACGCATGGCCCACGGCTGCTCCATTATCTCCTTGCGCATGAAGAATTCATAGCCCTGCTTGGTAGCCCCACTCCATTTCCAGTCGACTTTCTGCGGCTCTCTCGGTATCTGTCTGCCTTCACCATCATGTATGGTGACCTTATCATTGTTCAGGGACACAATCTCGCCATCTTCAACGAAGATAACCCTGTTGGTATGCTTGAGGAAAGAAAGGACATCGCTAGCAACAAAGCTTTCTCCTGACCCAATTCCCACCACCAGAGGGCTGTCCTTACGGGCAGCCACGATTTTTTGTGGTTCACTCGCTGAGATAGCGAGGATGGCGTAGGAGCCTCTGAGTTCTTTAACCGCTTGGCACACAGCCTGCTCCAGAGAAGACCCCATATCCATAAACTCTCTGATGAGGTGGGGAATTACCTCACTATCAGTTTCCGAGACAAAGCTGTATTTGCGCTCGAGCCTGTGACGGAGTGGCTGGTGGTTTTCAATAATTCCATTATGGACGACGAAGATTTCCCGTTTGCAATCACAATGAGGGTGGGCATTGTCCTGGGTAACACCGCCATGAGTTGCCCATCTGGTATGCCCAATGGCTGTGTTGCCAAGGAGGCTTCCCAGGTTGTGTTTCTGGTTGACTTCATCAATTTTGCCGACATCTTTCTTCATCAGCAGTCGCCCATCACACAGGCTAGCTATGCCTGCTGAGTCATAACCGCGGTATTCCAGGCGCTTCAACCCCTCAAGAACAATCGGGGCTGCTGACTTTTCCCCACAATAACCAATGATGCCACACATCTCAGTTTCCCAGCCTTCTTAATAATTCCTGCCTTTTGCCTTCGTCTAGCTTGGCTTTGTTGTCCAACACTTGATATCGAGACTCTGGCAAAGCTGCCTTATTTGGCCCTAAGTCCTGGCTGAGACATACCTGCGGGCCAACAAGAGAGTTAGAGCCCACTCGAACTCCAGGCATGAGGTTGGCATTTACTCCAATGCGGCAACCTCGGCCTATAATTGCGCCTAGCTTATCATATCCAGTATCAATTTGCCTGCCCTCAACTTCCATAGAGATATTTCTTTCATCAAGACGAAAGTTAGCTAGTACGGCGCCAGCTCCAAAGGAGCAATCATTATCTATTATGGAGTCACCAACATAGTTAGAGTGAAACCAGCAATTATCGCCAATATAGGAATGCTTTACCTCAGTAGAGTAACCTACAACCGAGTTAACACCAATGTGGCTATAGCCTCGCACTAAGGCATTATTGCCAATTACGGAATTCGCTCCGACGTATACTGGGCCTTGAATCACAGCGTTTTCGAATACCCTGACATTATCACCCAAGATGACTTTCCCCTCAATGGTCGCTTTATCAGAGATATGTGCTTCGGGAGAAATATAAGGCCTGGCATTATTCAGGAAATGTTCCATTACCTCAAAGATATGCCAGGGGTATTTTATGGAAGTCCAGAAATCATTGTAGGGAATCACCTTAATTTTATGTCCGTCCCCTGCCATATTATCCAAGGCACATTCATAGACATCATCCCTGGCAGTCTGAACGGTTCCAATATAATCTAAAAGGCTTTCGGGATTATTATGTAGGTGGACCAAGATATTTACCAGGTTGCTGGGCTCCTCGCCTGGCTCGGGCTTTTCCACGATGTGCAGTAGTTCGTTTCGGGAATTCACTTGAAGGTAGCCTCCAGGGAAGTATTCCTTGACCTGGTAGCCCAGCATATAGGATGAGGCAGGGACTTTCTGAGCCGCTGCGATGATTCCAGCATATGCCGAGCTTTCAAAGACGTCATTAGCATTTACTACCAAGACCTCTCCCCGGATAAGGGAGTCGGCGCTTTTCAAGGCATCCGCGATACCCAATGGTTCCTCCTGGAGGGCGAAAGCGACTTCTATCCCAGGAATTTTCTGGATTATTTGCTCTATTCTCGCTATATTCTTGGGGCTCACAATAGCTACAAACTGGTTTAGTCCTGAGGCCCGAGCTATTTCTACCTGATGCTGGAGTAGTGGCTTTCCCAGAAAATCGAGGAGAAATTTATCCTCGGTGATGGGAAACATTCTCGTACCACAGCCACCGCAGAGAAGAATAACTTTCATTGGTTGACCTCCACAAGGCTTTGAACAAGTTTTTTCCCCTCGCTTATAAGTTCATCAGCCTGGGCCTTTAACCCTGATTCAGCGATAACTCGGATAGCAGGCTCAGTGCCGCTAGCTCTAACAAGCATCCAAGAATCAGCAAATTCCAGCCTCAAGCCATCAAGGTTGTTTATTTCGGGTTGTCTGTCTATTATCTTGAGCCAGAACTCTGAGCGTGGAGAAGGGGCCAGTAAAGAGTCTCTTAGCTGGGCCATAACGGTTTCTTTAAGCTCGTTGGGACAGGAAACTCTTGCCTTTTCAAAAGAAAGGGTGGGTAAACATTGGAAGAACTCCCTGATTTGACTTGGATGGCTTAAATGGCTTAATAAGATAAGCGAGGCGAAGATGCTATCGGGGTAGTAGCCTGCCTGAGGGAGGATATAGACGCCCACCTGCTCTACTCCGAGGGCAGCATCAAGTTCCCGCGCCAAATAAGCCACATTGACATCGCCAACTTTGCCTCTCACTACCTCCACACCCAGGTCATTAACTGCCAGGTCAAGGAGTTTCCCGGCCTCCACTGTAGTGGCGACCTTTCTCTTTCCCGTTTCCTCGACGACAAGCCGAGAGATAAAGGCAACTGGCTTGTTGAATCCCAAGAAACCCTCCTGGTCGCAGAAGACAACACGATCAGCATCGCCATCAAAGCAAACAGCCAGATCAGCATTCTCCTCCCTTAGGAATTGCATAGTTGACCAGAGTGTGTCCTCTCTAGGCTCGGGGTTTCTCCCTGGGAAGAGGCCATCGGGCTCATCATTTATCGGGATTATAGTGAGGCCCATCTGAGCAAATATATCGCTGGCAAACTTGGAGGCTGCGCCGTTGCCAGGGTCGACAACTATTCTTAACTGATGATTAAATCCTGGTAGAGGAAGCTTATCCTTAATAAAGGAGAGGTATTCTTGTTCCGTACTGTCCACGTGCTCCAAAGACCCCTTTCCCCCCTGCCTGAATGCACCGGAGAAATAGACTTTTTCTATCTCCGCCTCTTGAGCCTGGCTGTAGCCCAGTGAATCCCCGGTGAAAAGCTTGATTCCATTGAACTCAGGAGGGTTATGAGAGGCAGTTACCATAATTCCAGCGTCAAATCCCAATTGCCGAGTGAGGAGCGCCAGTGCTGGAGTGGGCAGTATGCCTAAATCAACCACGTTTATGTTCGAGGATAGTAAGCCTGAGACAACCGCTCCTTTGATTACCTCTCTACTTACTCTAGTATCGGTGGCAATACAGACTGTGGAATATTGAGGCAAAGTAGTGCCCATGGCTAAGGCAACTTGGCGACAGAAATCCGGAGATAGACCCCGGTTGACTACTCCACGGATGCCACTAGTCCCAAACAACCGCTGCTTATTGCTGGTGTTAATTCCCATTAAGCCTTCCGGAAACAAGCTAATTAGAATATAAGGATAGCACCAAACTGGTCAGCTAGCAATACGATATGCTTATTTATCTCTGAAAAATCCGACCTTGTCGAGTGCTATCAGGTTCTTCCCTATTCGTCTCTCCGTACGATTCTGACAACATGTCATTCGGGGTAAGGCTGCCCAATCATATGATTAGTCACACATCGCCTTCATTCTTCTCTGGATTCTGAATTTGATTTTACCATAGTACCTCAGGGGCCAACAGCCCCATCGAGGTGGTTTTTCGGTGGCAAAATGGGTGACCTAACATACCCTAATGGGGTAGGATTCAAAACAAACAGGCTGAGAAAAGAACAACAGCCCAACCGGCATGCATTGCCCACAAGCGGCGGAGGTATCAGCGGCTTGTTCTTACCATACCTGAGATATTTCTACATTAATCCAAACACAGCTTCAACCAGTTTCGCTGAATAAGTGGGTTACCTCAAATGTTTGGGGCGCAGGTCGGTATGAGCCCGTATGAATAACTGGTTCGAAATAGCCCAGAATGCGATTGAGCAGCCCCCACCTGAATGCAGTATTGTGTCTCATCAGCACGGGGAGATGTATTCGGCTACGCAGTTAAGCAGGCACGCAGAGCAGAGAAAAAGGGGTAGGCAGACCCATTAAATCCCTGAGAACCGTCGGCAAAGCTTCAATCCCACAGTCATATGCGCCTGGCAAGTCGATTAAGAACCATGGCTCTTGTTCAGCAGCCGGCTGACCGAGCGGAAACAACTATGACGAAAGAATACATAGGGCTCTAAATGTGTATCAATTATTACCTACGCCAGACCGTATAGCTGGGGACGTTCTTTGACCTCCTTGATAAAGTCCTGCGCTATGGCATCGACGCTATCATATGCTGGCTCCCAACCCCACTCTACCCTAGCTGGGGTATCATCTATTCTCTCATAGTGAAGTGTTTTAAAATACGCGACAGCTGCTGGATCAGGATTATACGAAATAACGGCATCCGGAATGTATTTCTTTACGGACAGCTCGATTTCTTTCGGGGATACTCGTCGGCTAATACCGGTAATATTGTAATTCATCGTCTTTATACTATCAGCATCCTTCTGCGACAACTTCCACAGTGCAATCACAAGGTCCTTGAAATAAAGCAGAGGGACGCCCTCATTCTCAGGCCCATAGCACTCATATGGCCTGCCCATCGCTGCCTCTTCTATTATCCAAGAGTTGTATTGTCCCAGAGCACGTGTAGTTATTCCCGGACCTATCAAGGATGGAATACGCACTGAGCGGAAGTCCAAACCAAATCTTTTGCGATAGAATCTGCCCAGCAGCTCTACATACACTTTGCCACTGCCATACATCGTCGTGGGCCTCTGGAGAGTAGTATCTGTTATCACACTTTCTCCGATTCCCAATCCATATGTACCAGCGGTACTGGCAAAGATAACCTTATTTACGTCAAAGAGACGGGCTGCCTCCAGGATATTAACGGAGCCAACAACATTCACCCTGAACGATGCCCATGGATTGACCTCGGATGGTAAGCTTAACATAGCAGCCATGTGGTATATGGAATCAACGCGATTCTCCTTAACAACGTTCATAACCTGGGCCCAGTCGGAGATATCTCCCTGCACTATCTTGATTCTATCCTCGACATCGCGTATACGTTTTCCTCTCGACCTGCAAAATACCACAACTTCCTCTCCCTGCCTCACGAGTTCCCTAACCACAAATGAACCAATAAACCCACTGCCACCAGTTACAAGTTTTGCCATAATTCAGCCTTCCTTTCTAAAATAA
>JAFGBN010000114.1 GCA_016933195.1 Dehalococcoidia bacterium
AGCTGCAGATGTTGATGCTAGTATACAGCTTATATATCCTAAGTCTAAAAAAGATAGGCAATTGTGAGTTATTGCGATAGGCATATTTAATTAAATCCTCGTTTTTTAACAACAGCATGGCGGAATTTCAGAGCATATCTTGGGCAATAATTCTCGCTAATTTTAAATCTTCAGGTGTGGTCACCTTTATATTATTGTTGTCTCCCATGTAAAGCCTTACTTTATATCCCAAGCGCTCTACGGCAGCAGCATCATCGGTAACCACCGCTGAAAGCTCTTTGTATGCTTCAGTAATTATATCGAATGTGAAAATTTGTGGAGTCTGCGTCGCCCATAACTTGTCCCGCTGAAGTGTCTCCCTAATCAACCCATCACCAGTAGCAAGCTTTATGGTATCCTTAACCGGTACTGCAGCTACGGCAGCACCAGTTTCCTTGGCTGCCTTCAGTCCATTCTCAATCAAATCCAAAGTTAGAAAGGGACGAGCACCATCGTGCACCATGACCCAGTGGCAATCTTTAAGCTTATTTAACCCCTCACCTACCGAATCTTGTCGCCGTGCGCCACCAAGGCACAGGGTAATTTTGGTCCATCTTCTTTCCTCTTTCAACTTTTGCCCCAACTCCAAACTCTCATAATTGAGCGCCACTACTATTTGCTTCACCAGGCTACATCTCTGACAAACATCTATCGACCAAGCCAGCAAAGGTTTGCTTCCAAGAGGAGCAAAGAGCTTATCTACATCATTCATCCGCTGGCTGCTGCCAGCTGCAGCTATGATAGCACCTAACTCAAGACTGCCTTGCTGCATTCGCAATGACATTCCCTTTACCCTTACCAAGCCCTAACCTCAACGCTTCAGCTACAGAGCTAGCTTCAATTAACTGAATCTCGCCATGATCAAGAAGAAGCTTAGATTTAAGTTTGGGCACAAGGCAAGATTTAAAGCCCAGCCTGACAGCCTCAGCAACTCTCCTCTCCACTCGAGGTACTCCCCTAAGCTCTCCATTCAAGCCTATTTCTCCCAGAACGACTAAGCCCGAAATCGATTTATTATCATGGAAGCTGGAGGCAATGGCTAAGGCAATCCCTAAGTCAACTGCTGGCTCATTGAGTTTTAAGCCACCGGTAACGTTAACTATGATATCTTGATTAAAAAGCTTTAACCCGGCACGCTTGGTAAGCACAGCAGCTATTAAGAGCAGCCGATTAAAATCAACTCCATTAGCAATTCGCCTCGGCGGGCCAAAATTGCTAGTGGTCGTTAGAGCTTGAATCTCCACCAACAAAGGACGACTCCCTTCGAGAGTAGGCACTACAATCGAGCCAATAGCTTCATCCTTGTATGCGGACAGAAAAACTTGAGAAGGGTTATCCACCTCTACCAGCCCGCTGTCACACATCTCAAATATCCCTACCTCATTAGTAGAGCCGAACCTATTTTTCACACTGCGTAACACTCGATAACTGCTAAATGGCTCGCCTTCGAAGTAAAGCACTACATCAACGATATGCTCCAGCGTTCCAGGTCCTGCAATGGCACCCTCCTTAGTTACGTGCCCCGTCACTAAAACGGGCACACCACTTTGTTTCGCCCAATGTTCCAATCTTAATGTAGATTCACGCACTTGGGCGATGCTCCCTGGAGCTCCAACCACACCATCCAAGTACATAGCCTGAATGGAATCGATAATCACCAAGTCAGTTTGCCTTTCCTCTAAACACCCTAACACCGCAGCTAAGCTGGACTCAGAGAGGAAGTAGATACCCTCGCCACTTATGTTTAGTCGCTCAGCCCTAAGTTTAACCTGGTTAATGGATTCTTCCCCAGAGATATAAACAACGACTCTGCTATTCCTAGCCGCCATCGCTGAAACCTGAAGCAAAAGCGTAGACTTACCTATTCCCGGCTCCCCCCCCACAAGCACTAAGGAGCCAGGCACTAAACCACCACCAAGTACTCGATTCAGCTCAGCAAAACCAAGGTGGAGGCGAGGAAAAGTAGCCTTCGCCACATGAGAAAGTTCTTGGGCTTTATTCCCCGTAGAATAAAGCCAACCGGAAGAAGCGGGGGGTAAACTAACCGCAGTTTCTACAAAGCTATTCCATGCCTGACAATCAGGGCAGTGTCCTAACCACTTCGGGCTTTCTCTGCCACATTGCTGGCAAACGAAAACAGTTTTGGATTTGCCTTGACTAGATCTCAAATTTGCCTTGGGCAAGACCACACGCTCTCACCCAGCGAGCTAAACTTATATCTTAATTAATTTCTCCTACTTTGGCCTTTAGCAAAACAAGATGGTTAATATTCAATAACAGCTATTTTTTCCCCAGTCTTAACTGTCTGCCCCGGCGCAACTGCTACCTCTGTAACCGATCCCTTTACTGGAGACATTATAGGGTTTTCCATCTTCATCGCTTCTATGATACAAACTATCCCACTCTCCTCAACAGCATTACCCACACTTACATTGACTTCCAGTATTTTACCAGGTAACGGTGCCTCAATTACCTCTTGTGCCATCTTACAAAGCCTCCTTAACTAGTGGTTTCATTACAATGTTCTCTCCATCGCAGTCCACCAGCACAGCATCTCCAGGTAGAAATTCACCTCGCAGCAAAGCTTCAGAGAGTTGATCTTCTACCAAATTCTGGATTACGCGACGCAAAGGACGTGCTCCAAAGACAGGGTCATAACCTTTATCGCCCAAAAAACCCTTAGCCTCATCAGTGACTTCCAGAGTGATATTTTTCTCTTTAAGCGAAGCGACAACTTGGTTGAGCATTAACTCAACAATCTGACGGATATGTTCTTTAGTTAAAGCATGGAATACAACTGTGGCATCAATACGGTTGAGAAACTCAGGACGGAAGCTTTTCTTCATTTCACCGAGTACCTTCTCCTTCATCTTTCCATATTCCATTTGTTGCTTTCCCTTGCTATCACTATGAACTGCGAACCCGATACTCATCTCGCGCTTAATGAGCTCAGCACCAATATTGCTGGTCATGATTATAATACTGTTGCGAAAATCAACACGCCGCCCCTTAGCATCAGCTAAATGGCCATCATCGAAGATCTGAAGCAAGATATTGAACACATCATAATGTGCTTTTTCAATTTCATCGAGAAGAATAGCGCAATAAGATTTGCGCCTCACCGCCTCGGTCAATTGCCCACCTTCCTCGTAACCAACATAACCTGGCGGTGCCCCAACCAAGCGAGCTACAGTATGACGCTCCATAAACTCTGACATGTCAAGTCGGACTAAGGCATCTTCACTACCGAACATAAATTCAGCTAAAGCTCGAGCTAACTCGGTTTTACCTACCCCGGTAGGTCCCAAAAATATGAAGGCTCCAATGGGATGCCGTGGATCTTTCAATCCAGCTCGTGCCCTTCTTACCGCTTTAGCCACAGCATTTATAGCCTCATCCTGGCCAATGATGCGACGATGTAAAGCCTCCTCCATTTGCAGAAGGCGGCTGGTTTCATCAGTAGTCAACCTCACCACAGGTATTCCCGTCCACATACCAACCACCTCAGCAATGTCCTCCTCAGTAACCGTGGGTTTGTCTGACTGCTGCTTAACTTGCCATTCCTCCTCCGTCTTCTCAATTTTGTCCACCAACTGGAGTTCGCGGTCACGTAGTTCCCCAGAATATTCATACTGCTGAGAGGCTATAGCCTCTTCTTTTTCCTTACGCACGCTTTCTAAAGCTCGCCTTGCTTCTGTTAAACCGATGGGAACATTGCCGCGTTTAATACGTACTCGAGAGCCGGCTTCATCCACCAAATCAATAGCTTTATCAGGCAAAAAACGATCAGCGATATATCTGGTAGCCAAAGAAGCCGCTGCCTGTAAAGCTTCGTCGCTTATATTCAAGCGGTGAAATTCCTCATACCTATGTTTGATGCCCCGCAAGATATCCAAAGTCTCCTCTGTAGTAGGTTCAGCCACTAAGACAGGCTGAAATCGCCTTTCCAAAGCTGGATCCTTCTCCACATATTTGCGGTAGTCACCTAAAGTGGTAGCACCGATGCATTGCATCTCCCCACGTGACAGCGAAGGCTTTAGGATATTGGCGGCGTCAACAGCGCCCTCAGCTGCTCCCGCACCTACAATGGTTTGCATCTCATCGATAAATAAGACACAATTACCTGCAGTTTTTTCCTCCTCAATAACTCTCTTCAACCTCTCCTCAAATTCACCGCGATATTTTGTCCCTGCCACTAGCGCGCCTATGTCTAAGGCGATTATCCTCTTGCCATGCAATACTTCAGGAACCTCCTTTGCTACTATACGCTGGGCTAGTCCTTCAACAATAGCTGTTTTGCCCACACCCGGTTCACCTATGAGTGCTGGGTTATTCTTGGTGCGACGACTTAGTATCTGAACCACCCGCTCAATTTCCTTGCTTCTTCCAATAATGGGATCGAGCTTATCAGCACGAGCTAGCGCAGTTAAATCCGTTCCAAGTTGATCTAAAGTCGGCGTACGTGTGGTAGCTCGGCTCCCAGCGCGAGTCCGCATAACCTCCTGTCTAGCAGCTCGATTGACTTCATCACGTGTCCGCTCCAAGGTAATGCCCAGACTCTCCAAAACACTGCAAGCCACCCCTCCACTTTCACGTAATAATCCCAGTAAAAGATGTTCACTACCTATATAGTTAGAATTAAGGCGACGCGCCTCATCAACAGCGAGTTCGATAACCCTTTTCGCCCGAGGAGCAAGATCAACTTCCCCACTAACAGCTCGCTTCTCCCCTTTTCCAATTACAAATTCTACCGCTGCCTGTATCTTATTCAACGAGATGCCAAAATTGTTCAAAACTTTGGATACTATCCCTGACTCTTCCGCTACCAGCCCCAGCAATATATGCTCAGTATCAATATAGCTATGGCCCAGACGTTGTGCTTCTCCCTGAGCTCGAGTTAACACTCGGCGAGCTCCTTCGGAAAATCTTTCAAACCCACTACCCATTTTCAATCCTTGTTCTCACCTTTAGGTAAAGTATAGAGCATACTATTCTTACAGTCAACAAGCCTCGCTTGCTTAAACTAACGAGCAAAGTATAGTATAATATCGAAAATCATTAAAGATTAACAGAAATGCGAGTCACCGGTGGTAAAGTAAAAGGGGCCCAGTTAAAAACTCTTCAGAGACGCTCAATTCGGCCCTCAACTAGTATAGTGAGGCAAGCTATCTTCTCTATTCTGGAGAACACTGCTACTAGTTGGTGCCGCGCGCTCGATTTATATGCTGGTAGCGGTGCGCTAGGCATTGAAGCTTTAAGCCGCAAGACAGAATGGGTCAATTTCGTTGACCATAGGAAAAAATGCTGTGACATTATCAAATACAACTTGGAAAGAACGGGAGGGCTAGACAATGCCCATATTTACTGCTGTAAAGTAAGTAAAGCACTTACTCTCCTTAACAATAACTACGATCTTATATTCGTAGATCCACCTTACTCAGATCCCTCCACAAACAATTTGTTAGCACAGCTAGCCAACTCCCAATTAATAGGAGAAAAATCAACGATTGTTGTTTGTCACGCAAATCGTTTTCCTCTGAATCCCGACTATAATGGATTACATTTGATCAAACAACGCCACTACGGTGATACCTTTATTTCCATATACCAAAGGAGAGGTTAACTATGACAGTAGCAGTTTATCCTGGCACTTTCGACCCCATTACAAATGGGCACATGGATATCATCAAGCGAGCATCATCCCTGTTCGATAAGCTGATTATCGGCGTTTATGAGAATCCTGATAAACACCCACTCTTCTCTCTGAAGCAAAGGGTAGAACTACTAGAGAAAACCGTAACTGACTTGCCCAATGTCTTTGTTAAATCCTTCAATGGGCTTATTGTGGATTTTATACATCAGATAGGGGGAAAAGTTATGATCCGTGGTTTGAGGGTGAGTTCTGATTTCGAGCGGGAATTTGAGATGGCGCTGATGAACAAAAAACTGGCACCAGACATTGAGCTAATTTGCTTAATGACCAGCTCCCAATATCAATTCCTTAGCTCTAGCTTGATTAAGGAAGTAGCCATGCTAGGGGGCTGCCTTGAAGGCATGGTTCCTGACCATATTGCTACTGCCTTGAAAGAAAAGGCTCCTATGAGGCTTCCTAAAGTTGCCAGGTGAAAAACCATCTGCTAAAATTAGGCATTTAATTTAGGGAGGTATCAAGATGGCATACAAAATTACCGAAGAGTGCATCAACTGTGGTGCTTGTGAAGCGGAATGTAAAAATGAGGCTATAAGTGAAGGAGAACAAGTCTACGTGATCGACTCTGATAAATGCACCGAATGTGTAGGCTGGTTTGAATCATCTAAATGTGCCGAGGTTTGCCCTGTTGATGCTTGCATTCCCGACCCCGAGCATAGTGAAACACACGAGCAAGCCCTAGAGAAATGGCATAAGCTACACCCAGGCGAGACGCCGACCACCACTTAAGACAAGGCTTATCACATATTTCGGCCGAAAAGCCGTTTGCCATATTGCGGAATATCTTTTAGCTGACCCCGAAGTGGGATCTCGCTATAGGATCTTATAGCAACATAACAAGCCCCACATTGGTTAGTTCGGGAGAATCCTTCTATCAGCTCTTTTCTTCTGGAATATTTGTCGCGCTTCAGAGAACACGGAACAAGACTTCCGTCAGGCATTACAACAAGGAATTTCATGCCAGCCTGACAATCTAGCATGTATCCTTGTTTAAAGAATTTTAAAGTATTCAAAAGCACAGCTTTAGAATTAACTATATGATTGCTTTGTTTCTTCAATTCTATAAGCTCATTAATAGCTTGATTCAAGGTTTCCAATTCTTCTTGGGTATCAACACAATAGCCTTTATCGCCTGTTCGCAACGCGGTATATGCACTATACGATATGGCTACATTCCAATCCAAGGCTTTCTTTGCCAGAGGCAATATCTCCTTCAGATTAGCTCGTGTTATAGCTGTATTCAAGATAATATCCCGATAACCAAACTTCGCCAGCTGTGGAAGCGTCCGCTCCAAACGTCTATATAAATCTGGTCGCTGCCGAAATTCATCGTGCCGCTCATCAGGGAAATCGAGTGATACAGAAATTTGGTTCACCCCAGCTTCATGCAATCGTAGATAGTTGCTCTCGTTTAATAGCGCTCCATTTGTAACAAGTATCAAGTATGGTAACCCATCGGATTGTTTAATAGCCTCAACTACACCTACTATGTCTTTACGCAAAAGCGGCTCCCCACCAGAAATCTGCACCACAACTGGATTTAGGCGCCGGGTCAGGTCGCCATACTCATCCGGTTTCATTTGCTTTTCATCTTTTATTATGCCCCCAAGGTCACAGTGATGGCAGTTACAATTACAGGAAAGCGTTACTTCATAAGAGACTACCAAAGGATGCCGATGAGTTGTATAGTTATACATCCCTTTTATGGCAAGTTTAATCCCTTGTAATGGAGAAAAATTTGTCATTTGTGAACTCCTATTTGAAGCCAAGCATAATACAATTATCGACTTTTGCGGGATAAATAAACCTTATCTTATCCATAACCTTTCCTAAAATAGAACTGGGGTAGAATATAGCCTTCAATGGTTCATACACCCTCAGATATTTTAGTATTGGTATAAATAGCATAGATAAACTTATACATTCCCAATAAGAAACAGAAGATACCTTTTTGAACCCGGCGTTCTTAATAATGCCCTTAAGGGTTTCTGTGGTAAATTGATTGATGTGAACTCTCCTTATATTCCACCATCTCTTCCCAAGAACCCTTGCTGGTACTCCTCCGATATTAGGAGTTGCTATAGCCGCTAACCCACCAGGCTTGAGTATTCTGTGAGCTTCTTTAAGAATCATAAGCGGATATGGGACATGCTCCAAAACTTGCCATAGGGTAACCACATCAAAATAGTTTTCTGGAAGTTGTGATTCCCCGAAATGCCCCATGTCTACATCCAAACCAAGTTCCTTTTGGGCGTATGCTACCGCATCTTGTGACACTTCAATCCCTTTAGCGGTATAACCTACCTCGGAGGCGTTAAGCAGAAAAAATCCCTCTCCACAACCTATATCTAAGAGGCTTGTGCCACTTTCATACTTTTTAATTAACTGCACTTGTGATTTAGTTGCCCGTAAGCGACTTTCTCGGATAATATTAGCATCGGTGCTTTCCATTTCAGAATAGTCCTGATTGATCTTGCTCACTTTTTCAATGGGATTTACATATATGAGATGGCACCTCCGACATTTGACATGCCTACCATACTTGCTCCCTGGTAGCATATACACAGTGTCTACCGTTTCCCTGAAATCACAGTCTTTCATATTAGAATTGAAAAGCACATCAAAATCATCCCCCCCACAATTGGGGCAATTGCGATATTCAAGCAGCGAATCCATCATATTTCACAGCTCGCCTAAAGATGCTTAGCCTTGTCATAAGCAGCAACAACAGCTTCGAGGAGAAGAGAACGCAACCCTCCTTTCTCTAACTGAAGAAGCGCCTCCGTAGTAGTACCTCCTGGCGAGGTAACCATATCCCTTAACTCCGCAGGGTGTTTATTTGTCTCGGGAACAACACGGGTAGAGCCAAGTATGGTTTGTATCACCAATCTTTGAGCTATATCCCGAGACAAGCCAATATGCACGCCCGCATCAATGAGCGCTTCAATAAAAAGAAATACATAAGCTGGCCCGCTTCCGCTCAAAGCGGTAGCCATATCCAAATACTTCTCATCAGCAACATAAATTTCCATTCCTAAAGAACCAAGTATAGATTGAGCCATCTTTTTCTGTTTTGGACTGACTGCAGTAGTTGCTGTCCATACAGTCATCCCTTCCCCAATTTGCGCTGGCATATTAGGCATGGCCCGAATTATGCAATTATGGTTTAAACCCTGGCATAAACTAGCTAAGCTAGCACCTGCTACTATAGACAACATAGCTTGCTGAGCTGGGATGTTTCTTAATTCTTCCATTACTTGAGCTAAATCTTGGGGCTTTACTGCCAGAACAGCTACGTCAGCACCTTCTATCGCTTTCCTATTACTAGCCAAGGCGCTAACTCCATACTCCTTGCTCAGCAACTCGCGCTGCGCTAAACTGACATCGCTAATTACGATATCCTGTGGTGCAGCTACCTTTTTGGTTAAAAGGCACCTGACTATCGCCGTTCCCATAGTCCCACCACCAATAAAAGCTATCCTCATTTTATCTGTTCAGTTCGTTACAATATTTACCAACCTTTTAGGAACATAAACAATACGGGAGGTTCCCCTATCATCAGTATAGGCCTTTACTCGTTCCCGCCCCAATGCCAGTTCCTTAGCTTGGCTCTCAGTGATAGAAGCAGGCACAACCAGTCTATCTCGCAACTTGCCATTTATCTGAATGACCAGGGTAATTTCTTCTTCTCGAGCTAGCACTTCATCAAACTTAGGCCAGGATTGATTGTGAATGCTATAAGAATGCCCAGCTTTAGCCCATAGCTCCTCGGCAAGATGAGGAACAGAAGGGGCAAGAAGCAGCAAAAAACAGGTAATAGCCTCTTGCCACAAGGAAACCGATACTGTTCCCTCGTCCTTAATCTTAGATAAGTAATTGCTAAATTCCATAAGGCTGGCCAGCATAGTATTGAAGCGGAATTTTTCCAAATCCTCAGTTACTTTCTTAATCGTCTTGTGAATAATATGTCGAAGTTCTTTCTCCACCTTAGGCTTAACAGACTTGCTAGTGTAGCCAGCCTCTACCAAGCTCCATGTCCGATTCAACCACCTGCTAATACCTACGATGCCACTATCGCTCCACTCTCCACCCAGCCCCCACGGCCCAATAAACATAAGGTAGCCACGAACAGCGTCAGCTCCCAATTCAGCCACATATTCATCTGGGGCAACTACGTTGCCCCTAGATTTACTCATCTTGTCCCCACGATAAACCATGGTCCCCTGATTAAACAGACGAATAAAGGGTTCGTCAAAATCCACCAGGCCTATATCTCTCAGTGCCTTGATGAAAAAACGTGCATAGAAGAGGTGCATGACAGCATGCTCTGCACCACCGGTATACAAGTCTACAGGGAGCCAATACCTCAGTTTTTCAGCATCAAAAGGGGCATCATTGGTCTTGGGGCTGGCATACCTCAAGAAATACCAGTTGGAACACATAAAGGTATCCATGGTATCAGTCTCTCTTCGCGCCGGCCCAGAACACTTGGGACAAGTGGTATCCACGAATGATTGGCAATATTTCAACGGAGACTCTCCCGTAGGCTTAAACTCAGCATCAGGAGGAAGCAGGACGGGCAAGTCTTCTTCAGACACAGGGACTATGCCACATTTATCGCAATAAACCATAGGTATAGGTGCTCCCCAATAACGCTGCCGGGAAATAAGCCAATCGCGAAGACGATAAGTAATAGTTTGCTTACCCCACCCTTTCTTCTCTAGTAGAGCACAGATTGCCTCGTATCCCTGTTCGCTGGGTAGGCCAGTAAACTCCTCGGAATTCACCATTATGCCTGGCTCAGTATATGCTTCGGTTAATTCCCCACCTGACCAGCCTGAAGGAACGATAACAGGGCGGACAGGGAGGTTGAACTTCCTGGCGAATTCAAGGTCTCGCTCATCATGAGCAGGAACTCCCATCACTGCCCCTGTGCCATAAGTCAGCAAGGCATAGTCAGTAATCCAGATGGGCACCCTTTCTCCGCTTAATCTATTGACGACATAGCTTCCTAAGAAGACTCCAGTTTTCTCCCTACCCAGGGCTGTCCGCTCATACTCAGCTTGCCGCCGACACCAAGCAACATATTCCTCCACCTCAACCTTATGCTCTGGAGTGGTCAACTGGGAGACCAAAGGATGCTCCGGGGCAAGAAGAAAGAAGGTAACGCCGAAGATAGTATCGGGGCGGGTAGTAAATACCTTTATCTCTTTTTCCTGTATCCCTTCATGCTCTAAACCAAAGGAAATCTCAGCTCCTTCGCTTTTACCAATCCAATTCCTTTGCATTGTCTTTATCCGCTCTGGCCAGTCTATATGGCTGAAATCGAGGAGTTCTTCAGCATACTTAGTAATTCGGAAGAACCATTGCTCCAAATCCTTCTTGGTCACTACTGCACCACAACGCTCACAAAAACCCTCCCCCACCACTTGTTCATTAGCCAACACAGTTTGACACTTAGGGCACCAGTTAACCGGTGCCTTACCATGATAAGCCAGCCCCGCATGATACAGCTTCAGGAAAAGCCACTGTGTCCATTTGTAATACTCGGGAAGACAGCTAATTACTTCATGGTTCCAGTCATAGATGGCCCCTATGCTCTTAAGCTGCCGACGCATATTTTCTACATTCCCCATCGTCCAATCATAAGGGTGAATCCCGTGACTGATGGCGGCATTTTCCGCTGGTAAACCAAAGGCATCAAAGCCCATGGGATGCAGTACGTTATAGCCCTGCATTCTCTTGAACCTGGCATGCACATCAGAAGGTGCCATAGCATACCAATGTCCAATATGGAGGTCTCCTGAGGTATAAGGAAACATGGTCAGAGCATAAAATTTGGGACGGTTGTCATCTTCTCTCACATCGTAAATATGGTCATCTGCCCACCTCTTTTGCCATTTCCTTTCAATTTCCCGAGGATTATACTTCAGAGCCATATCACCGAAAGTTTAACCTAATCTGAGATAAATTAACAGCCGTTGTAGAACATTAACAACTGTCAGCATGAAAGCTTGACAGCATTCTCTATAATGGTAATATATGGAAATTTTGAAACCTCGACTAATTACTATAGACGGTCCCGTAGCAGTAGGCAAGAGCAGCGTGGGCAGGCTGCTCGCTAAAAGATTAGACTATATCTTCTTTGATACAGGTATGATGTATCGAGCTTTTACCTGCAAAGTCCTTAAATTAGGTATCTCTCCAGAGGATGAAACCAGGCTTTGCCACCTAGCTAGTACAACCAAGTTTGATTTTGTTCCCTCTCATAAGGAACGCCTCTCCATTCTAATCGATGGCGATGATGTTTCTTCCGAACTACTTCATCCTGAGATAGAAAAACAGGTTTCTGCGATATCAAAAATAGCTGGGGTGCGCCAGGTTATGGTATCTGGGCAGCGGAGAGTAGCCCAGCGAGGGAAACTAATAATGGCGGGCAGAGACATAGGAACAGTGGTTTTACCCTGGGCAGAACTAAAGATTTTCTTGGTTGCTTCTGCCAAGGAGAGAGCTACTCGCCGCTGCAAGGAATTGCTGGAGCAAGGAGAAAAGGTGAACTACAACACTGTCTCATCTGAATTAAAGAGACGAGATGAAATCGATAGTCACCGGCTTATCTCACCACTTAAGCCCGCTGCCGACGCCATAATCATCAATACAGAAAAACTTAGTTTAGAGCGAGTTGTAGATAAAATAAATGCTCTGGTTGTCAAGTTAGATAGTCGTTCTTCGCCTGCAGTTCAGGATGACACGGAGGGACAGTAGGCCAATGACTCTGTCCCAAAGGATCGTCTTGAGAATACTTAAACCTCTTTCTAAGGTTTTTCTTTCTTGGAAGGTTGAAGGACGGGAAAATATACCCTTAACTGACTCGTTCATCCTTGTATCTAACCATGTTCACTTGCTCGACCCAATATTGCTACAATTTAGTTCTCCTAGATGGGTAAGTTTTATGGCAAAAGAAGAACTTTTCCATCGTCCCATTCTGAAAATTATTATTCACTGGGCACAAGCCTTCCCCGTGCGTCGTCGAGGGTCAACTAAGGATAAGCGAAACGTAGTGAAGCAAGCTAAGGATATTTTAGATAATGGGATAATCCTAGGCATGTTCCCAGAAGGAAAGAGAAGCCGCAATGGTAAGCTTACAATAGGCAAGTCGGGCTCTGCAGTTATAGCTTCACAAGCGGATGTTCCTCTTCTCCCTGTCGGTATCACTGGCACCGATAAGATCAAGGGGATAAGCTGGCTATGGAGACGCCCTGAAATAGTTATTAGTATTGGCAAACCTTTCAAGCTTCCTTTCATTGATGGTAGGTTAAATAAATCCCAAATAAAGTTATTAACCTCTCAGCTAATGGGTGAAATCGCTGCTCTTCTTCCACCGGAATATCAAGGAGTCTACAAGAAACATGGAGATTGAGAAGGCTCGAGGGCTCGGCTTATGCTTTGGTATAAGGCGAGCCGTAAAGCTATTAAAAGATGCCGGTAACAAATATGGAGAGATAGAAACTCTAGGGCCAATAGCACATAACCAACAACTAGTAGAAGAGCTAACTAAAGCGGGAGTAAAGCCAGTAAACCATCTAGACCAAGTTCAAGGTAAAATCTTAGCTATCACTACTCATGGCGTAAGCCCTGTAGTGTTATCTGAAGCCAAAGCCCGACAGATTCATGTTATTGATACCACTTGTCCCATAGTCCGCAAGGCTCAAAATGTAGCTAAGGAATTAGCTGAGTCCGACTTCAATGTCATCATTTTTGGCGAACCAGAGCACTCCGAGGTCAAAGGATTGCTAGGTTGGGCAGGAAGAAAAGGTATAGTTGCTCTCGACGTGAAACAAATAAACTTACCCGAAAAGCTGCCATATCGCCTAGGCCTCATCTCTCAAACCACTCAAAATAAATCCGCCTTTATTGAGTTTGCCAAGCAGCTTGTGCTTACCTTTGGCTCTAAAGCTAAAGAGTTACGTATTGTTAGCACTTTATGTCAAGCAGTGCAGGAGCGCCAAGAGGCCGCCTTAAGATTAGCCAAAAGCAGTCAACTTATGATAGTAATGGGTGGATATAATAGCGCTAACAGTAAGCGTCTCGCTGAAGCATGTTCCTCTCTAGCAGAAACCTATCTGATAGAAAGAGCGGATGAAATGCATGATTCCTGGCTTGAGGGCAAATGTCATATTGGCATCACTGCTGGAGCATCCACTCCAGACAAAACTATAGAAGAACTGGTAGCTAAGCTAAAACGCCTATGATTCTCACACGGACCGATATAGGCAGATACACGTAAGGCAAATTTGAAATTCCAACATTAGAGTTTAGTATTTTCGCTACACTTAGCCAAGTTGGTCACTCAATTTCCTACCACCAATAAGATGGAGATGAAGATGAGGGATTATTTGTCCTCCTTCAGGACCACAATTTATTGCCAGGCGATAGCCGCTTTTCGCTATCCCCTCCTCCTCCGCCAGCCTTTGAGCTAAAATTAGAAGGCGCCCGATGAATCCCTGCTGTTGCTCAGTAAGTTCCGCCAAAGATGCAATGTGAGTTTTCGGTACAATGAGCACATGCTTAGGCGCCTGAGGCTCAATATCCCTAAATGCTAAGAATTCTTCATCTTGGTAAACTATATCACAAGGTATTTCGCCGGCAATAATACGGCAAAAAAGACATGTATTTGCCACCGTCCACCTCCTTTTAGTTTATTGCACGTTCCTATCGTAAAACCTCGATCTTGCCCTGGCTATAACCTAATTGTAGCGGTACCTCTCCGACAAATCTAAGAATTTGACTTCTTGCAACGTTAATACCACTTACTCTCAAACAAGCAATGGCAACTTAAGCTATTTTACTCAATTAATCTAATTGCAGTCCAGAGGTTTGCCTTTTCCCCTTAATCGTGCTATATTAAGCTAAAAGGTTTTATTTAAGTGGGGTTACCCCCCACTTTTTTATTAAATTTGAAGAATAGCTTAAGGAGACATGAAAACAGAGTTCGCCGCTGCAATCACTCAGCTTTCAGCTGAGAGAAACCTGCCTAAAGAAGTAGTCTTGGCCGCCTTGGAATCGGCGCTTACCTCCGCCTATAAAAGAGAGCTGCCCACTACAAAACAAGATATTTTGGTAAAACTTGACTCTGCCACTGGTAAAGTAAAAGTTTATATCCAAAAGGTGGTGGTCGAATCTGTTGCTGATCCAAACCAAGAAATCTCTATGGACCAGGCTCGAAATTTACAAGATACAGCTCAAGTTGGTGATATAGTAGAAATAGAATCTTTGCCTAAGAATACCGGACGTATCACCGCTCAGTCAGCAAAACAAATCATTTTGCAGCGACTGCGCGAAGCAGAGTACCACACAACCTACGGAGAATTCGCTGGCAGAGAGGGAGAGCTTGTAACTGGAGTAGTTCAATTTACTGAACCCAAACAAATTTACATCAGACTGGACAGAACAGAGGCAATACTTCCTCTAAGAGAGCAAGTACAAAACGAACATTATTTTAAAGGGCAGCGACTCAAATTGTATCCATTAGAAGTAGTACGAGGCGTCAAAAGACCTCAAATGATGGTTTCTCGATCTCACCCTAATTTGCTACGTCGCCTTTTTGAATTAGAAATCCCTGAAGTTCACAGCGGAGTTGTGCAGTTAAAAGCGATAGCTCGTGAAGCTGGATATCGAACCAAAGTAGCAGTATCAACTACTCAAGAAGGCGTTGATCCCATAGGTTGCTGTCTCGGGCCCCGGAGTATCAGGCTACAAAGCATCATTGGTGAGCTAAATGGCGAAAAAATAGACGTAATTCAATGGCATTCCAACCCTGAGGCGTTTATCTCTAACGCTCTTAGCCCAGCCCAAGTAACGAGTATCAAAACTGATGAAACAGCAAAAACAGCTACCGTGGTTGTCCCTGATAAGCAACTTTCCTTAGCTATAGGTAAAGAAGGACAGAATGCTAGATTAGCAGCAAGACTCACAGGTTGGCGAATCGATATTAAGAGCGTGTCCGCAGCCGAAGCAGAAAAGGCTGCTACTCAAGGGGTCACAGTAACTGAGGAGCTCATTTCAACTGAGCCTGTGGCGTTAGAGCCAATTAGTGACGCTGTAATGGAAGAGCCAACTGAGCCTCTAGCTGTTTCGGAGGCTTCACCTCAACCTCTAGAAGAAAAATTGCAGCTTCGCTTTGCCGAGGATATCTTGCCTAAATTGCAAAAAGTGAAAAGGCATGATGCAGAGGAAAATAAGAAACCAGCGAAAGGAAAGAGTAAGAGTAAGCGATATAAAAAGCTAGTGCTTCACTCAGAGGATGACGAAGATGAAGAATAAACATATACCTCAGCGAACTTGTGTCGCTTGTCGTCAGATAAGAAACAAAAAATCTTTAATTCGTCTGGTGTGTGCTGAAAATGGAGCGGTTGAAATAGATACATCTACTAACAGGCCAGGCAGAGGAGCTTATTTGTGTCCTAAAAAAGGTTGCTGGGAGGTAGCGCTAAGGAGGAACCATTTAGAATATGCCTTAAGAACGAAGCTTAGTGATGATACTCGTCAAGCTTTAATCAATTATAGCAATAACCTACCAGAGGAAGTTGAATTTGAATAATAAAGGGCCAGGACAGGTGGCTAGAAAGCAAGAAGCAAAAAAACCAGTGTCAGCTTTGCCCCAGGTTGAGCTCCCATCTTCTATAAGTGTAAAGCAATTGGCTGACATCCTAAAGGTAGAGCCTGTAAAAATTATTAAGCAACTCATGCGAAAAGACATCATGGTCAACATAAACCAAATTATCGATTTCGACACTGCGACTATTATAGCCACAGATTTCGGTTATAGAGTTCGGCAGAAAGTAGAGCGTCGGACACCCCTTCATCATAAAAAAGCAGTGGGGAAAAAATTACAAATCCGCCCTCCAGTGGTTACTGTGATGGGACATGTTGACCACGGCAAGACAACTCTCCTTGATACCATTAGAAAAAGCAGTATAGCTGCTCATGAGACAGGAGCCATTACCCAACATATTGGTGCCTACCAAGTCACAGTGGATGGACGTAAAATCACCTTTTTGGATACACCGGGACATGAGGCTTTTACTGCCATGAGAGCTCACGGGGCACGAGCAACTGACATTGTGGTTTTATTAGTTGCTGCTGATGATGGTATTATGCCTCAGAGTGTGGAAGCCATAAGCCACGCTAAGGCTGCTAAAGTACCCGCAATAGTCGCCATCAATAAGATTGATAAGCCTAACGCTAACATTGAACGTGTAAAACAGCAGCTCGCTGATTCAGGTCTGGTTATCGAAGAATGGGGAGGTGATGTTGTCTGTGTTCCCATTTCGGCCAAAACAGGACAAGGAATATCAGATTTACTGGAAAATCTGTTTCTCGTTGCTGACATATTGGAACTGAAAGCTGACCCAAATTGTCCTTCAGAAGGAGTGGTCATTGAAGCCAAGCTAGACAAAACTAAAGGCCCTTTAGCTACTCTCCTAATTCAGAAAGGCACTCTCAAACCAGGCGATGTGGTGGTAGTCGGCAATACTTGGGGCAAAATCAAGGCTATGTTCGATGAAAAGGGAAAGCAGGCTCGGAAGGCCGAGCCCTCAGCTGCGGTAGAAATACTTGGCATAAATAGTGTGCCAAAATCAGGAGACGTTTTTACTGTGGTCGCTGATGAGCATCAAGCACGAAGCATTATAGACAAAAGAGAGGCTACAGTAACTCACACCCCCTTAAGTTTAAGCGCCTTTTCCACTCAGGTAAGCTACGGGCAAGCAAAGGAACTCAATATAATCTTGAAAACAGATGTCCATGGTAGCATTGAACCAATCAAGACATCTATAGAACAATTAGGCACAGAAGAAGCAAGGGCCAGGATTATCCATGCTGCTAGTGGTAGCATTACGGAAAGTGATGTGCTTTTAGCCTCAGCTTCAAAAGGCATTGTTATCGGCTTCAATACTAGCCCTGCGCCTGGAGCACCACAGTCAGCTGAAGCAGAAAAGGTTAGCATCCAATATTACGAAGTGATCTACAAGCTAATAGAAGACATAGATAAGACACTGAAAGGGATGCTTGAGCCAACCTATAC
>JAFGBN010000115.1 GCA_016933195.1 Dehalococcoidia bacterium
GTCGTGCGTCTGTACATCGAGCTGAGAGAGGAGATAGGAGTCACGGAGTTAGAAAAGCTAATTCACGAGCAGCTAGCAAGTCTTAACCGGGACTATAGCGACTTAGAAAGCATGCTTGGCATCCAACCATTACGGGTTACCTTGGTGCCTGCCGGGACTTTCCAACGATATTACGAAGAAAGGAAGCGGGACGGTGTTGCCCTAGCTCATATGAAGCCGCCTCACATGAATGCCTCCGACGCTATTATTGAAGACCTGTTAGGTCAAGCTCAAAGCAACTAAGAGAGAGCTATGAACGCCTATTTACTGTTGCCATTAGTCCAGGCTGTTTTCAGCCTGGCGCTGATAGTCATAGTGCTAAAGGGGCATCTCCGGAGCTTCGTTCATCGGCTGTTTTCTCTCTTCCTCCTGAGTCTATTGATTTGGGGTGTTATGATTTTCGGGATGCGGTCAAGCCCGGATGTTGAGCATGCCTATCTCTGGGAAAAATGGCTGATACCACTGAGCCTTCTTTCATCGGTGTTTTTCTACCATTTTGCCATTCGTTATACTGCAACCAGAATCAACCGATGGCTTCTTCTTTTTCTCTATTTCATTTGTCTACTTTTCATACCATTATCTGCAGCAGGCTTGGCTGTAAGCGGTATGCAGATAAAACCGTATGGGTATGCACCTATCTTCGGTCCCGCAGGGCCTTTCCAAATACTGTTTATTCTGGTGGTATCTGTGCTAGCGTTTCTGACTTTTGTTAAAACCTATAGGACTTCGCGGCAAGCCGAGCAGAGAAACCGGACTGCCTATATTATCATCGCAATGATTTTTTCCTTTGTCGGAGCAGCCCTTGATGTTTTACCAGCGCTGGGGTTGCCCTTATACCCTGGACTAATAATAGGCAACATTATTTTCTGCCTCCTAACCACCATAGCCATTGTCAGGCACAATCTTCTGGATATCCGCATTGTGGTGCGCAAAGGCACCGCCTATCTCCTGGTCAGTGCCCTGTTCGCTGTTCCCTTCGTAGGCACCTTTCTCCTGGCCACCTATTTTTTTAAAGACGTAAAAGCCTACCCATGGGTGTACGTCGCCCTCCTCCTCGCATTCGCTCTTGCCCTACCGCTGTTATGGCAAATAGCCCAACGATGGGTTGACAGATGGTTCTACCGCGAGAGATATGATTATCTCAAAGCACTGGAAGCCTTCAGTCGGGACGCTCACAGCGTCACAGACTCCGCCAAGCTAGGTTCCACTACGGTTAATCTAGTTGCCGGGGCATTGAGGGTTTCAAGAGTTTATCTACTGCAACCACTCCCGTCTGACGGTGATTTCGCCGTAGTATCGTCCGCCGGTGCGGTTAACAACACCAGCAGCATACTACTGAAAAGCCAGAGCCCTCTGGTCAAATGGCTAAAGCGTTCCGGTGACATGCTATTTTGTAAGGACTTTGAAATTATTCCGCAGCTACAAGGTGTAATTTCTAAAGAACAGGAGACTTTGAAACAGGCTGGGGCGGAGCTTGTTGTGCCGCTAAAAACCCCCAGTGGTCAACTGCCAGGGCTGCTAGTCTTAGGGCCAAAACTCTCCGAGCAGTTTTTCAGTATAGAGGATAAGCAGTTAATTCACACCATGAGCAATCAGATGGGCACTAATCTGGAAAACGCGCGGTTATACAATGATGTCCTTCGAGCCAGAGAAAACCTGGAAACATGGCTAGACAGCATGAGCGATAGCGTAATGATTGTAAACACAGACTACACCGTACAATTCGTCAACAAGGCTGCAACAGACAGGTTTAATACTGAAGTTGGCGAGATATGCTGGAATACTTTTAAACAAGACACACAATGCTCCAATTGTCCTATGCAGCATTATCTGATTGGCAATAAGAAGACGTCCGAGTATACTAGCAATATCGACGATAGACAGTACGATGTAGTAGCTGCCCCGCTGTTAAATCCTGATGGCAGCCTGTCAATCATCGAGGTGCTCAGAGATGTTACCGAGAGGAAAAGGCTGGAAGAAGAGATCATTCAGTCAAAAGCCCAAATAGAGTCACTGCGCCATTCAGAGCATTTTAAGACAGAGCTTCTATCTACGGTCTCTCATGAACTACGCACTCCATTAACTGCAATCAAGGGTTTTGCTACTACCCTTCTTCGTCCTCGTGTCAAGTTGCCCAAGGAACAACAAAAGGACTTTCTCCAGAACATAGACCAGGAGACCGACCGGCTCACCCACTTAATTAGCAATCTGCTGGATATGTCACGCCTGGAAGCCGGCGCTTTAAGTTTAGAGAAAGATAGCTACCAGGTTTCTGAGATACTAGAGTCGGTTAGAAACAGGCTGGATGCCATCACTCAGCACCACAAACTGCGAGTGGCAATCCCTGCGGGAGTGCCCCCAGTTTTTGTCGACAAAACACGCATAGGGCAGGTCTTGACCAATCTGATTGATAATGCAGCCAAGTATTCCAAGAAAGGCAGCCAAATTACGGTCGGGGCAGAGTCTTCAGATAACACAGTAATCATCAATGTTACTGACAGGGGAGAAGGCATACCTTATGAGCTTTTTGACAAAGTGTTCGAGCGCTTCTATCAGCGTGAGGCTGTTGTTGCCGGCCGTAGAGATGGGATTGGCCTGGGACTGTCTATCTGCCGGACCATTGTGGAGGCACATGACGGAAAAATTTGGGTGGAGAGCAAAGTAGGAAAGGGCTCGAAGTTCAGCTTCAGCCTGCCGGTAAGCAAAAAAGGAGGCCAGATATAAAGATGAGAGCGCAGCATCCTCGGATCCTTGTTGTCGATGACGAAGCAGTGATAATAAAATTCGTTCGAGCTAACTTAGAAGCTGAAGGTTGGCAGACTCTCACAGCCATGGATGGTTATACAGCCCTTCAGGTCATTGAAAGAGAGCTACCCGACTTGGTGATTCTGGACATCATGATGCCAAATATAGATGGCCTCGAGGTATTGCGCCAGCTCCGTGAGTGGTCGCAGATACCGGTTATTATGCTAAGTGTGCGGGGGGAGGAGGGATACAAGGTTAAGTGCCTTAATCTTGGTGCCGATGACTACGTCACTAAACCGTTTGGAGCAGAAGAGCTAATAGCACGCGTCAGGGCGGTGCTGCGGCGCAACGAGACAGCTACTTTTGTAAGCAGACGGGCCCTTTTTACCAGCGGTGACTTCCAGATTAACTTTGGCAACAAGCAGGTAACTGTGGCTGGCAATGACGTGAGACTTACGCCAACAGAATATAACCTGTTGCAAGAATTGGTGCTTAATGCAGGGAAGGTTCTTTCTCACGACCATCTTTTACGCAGGATCTGGGGCCCCGAATATGGACAGGAAAGGGAGTACCTGCATGTCTTTATCGGCCGCCTCCGGGCTAAGCTTGAGCCTGACCCGGCAAAGCCCACATATATTATCACCGTCCCCGGCATAGGCTATCGGTTTAAACATATTAGTTAACTGGACATAATAGCGAGTAAAGCATAAAAGGGGGTACCTAAAAAGGCATCCCCTTCTTATTTGCCTGAAAATCTTTAGAAAATCTTTAGGATTTTTCCCCGAATTTTTAGACTATTTTTAGGCGCATATGTTATGGTTTAGGTTACCTAAAGGGAGCATGTCGAATAGGGCTCGGAATAAGGCATAGCCAGTTTCACCAACTGGAGTGGCCACTCCCTCGAGCGATTTTTTCTTCCTAGTTTAGACTGCAATCTATCCATTGCCCAAACGCTGCATAATCCTTGCTCTCTCCTGAACCTTTTGAATGATACCCCGACTAGCGATAAAGTCTGTAGTATGTTCTCCTGATTTGAACCTTTCATCCTCCAGAACTACCTGATGAAGCAGAATGGTCGTCTCGACTCCCTCGATTCTCATTTCACTAAGAGCCCTCTGCATACGTAAAATAGTTTCATCTCTTGTTTTCCCTCTTACCAAGAGTTTAAACAATAAGGAGTCATAATCGTGAGAAACCTCGTATCCCTCATATATTCCTTCGTCAATCCTAACCCCCAAACCATGAGGAAGCCGAAGGCCTGTTATTTGACCGGGAGAAGGGAAAAAGTTACGTGAAGCATCCTCTGCTGTTATCCGGCACTCTATAGCGTGAGCAGTAAGGCTAACGTCATCCTGGCTATAACTCAACCGCTCTCCAGCGGCAATTTTTATCTGCTCCTTGACGATATCTACATTGGCAGCAAGCTCAGTTACACAGTGCTCCGCCTGCAAGCGAGAGCCCACTTCGTTAAAATAA
>JAFGBN010000116.1 GCA_016933195.1 Dehalococcoidia bacterium
AGACAAACGGGGCGTAGCGCAGCCTGGTAGCGCGCAGCGTTCGGGACGCTGAGGTCGGAGGTTCAAATCCTCTCGCCCCGACCAGTTCATCTTACACTGTTAATTGACACTCTCCACTACAAGCATCTATTTAATCCTAGCTAAAAAGCAAGCAACAAGCAATTTTGTTTATGTATTAGCTATAGCACAGCACTCATCATCTTGTTAGCAACGAGGATAAACATATTCTCTATAGTCTTGACCTACTCCAACTTATGGCCTATTCTATACCTTGTACAGTGAGGCATGTCTCACTATGCTAGGAACATTAGCATAATGGAAGTGTTCTATCCCATATTATTGGCTATCTCCGCTTTTTCCCTGGGAGCATGTCCTTTTTCGCTATGGGTTGGGCGGTGGCTCTTGGGCAAAGACATCAGGAATTACAAAGATGGTAATCCAGGAGCAGCCAATGTCTTCCGAGCTGGAGGCCGCAAATCGGGGGGTCTTGCCTTAATCTTAGACATAGCAAAAGGCATGCCCTTTGTAGCTCTGGCGTATTCATTTTTTGGGTTACCCGAGCTAACAGTTATGGTAGTAGCACTGAGTGCGATATTGGGAAGTGCTCTCTCTCCAATACTTCGATTTAGAGGTAGCAAGTCAGTAGCCATTACTTTTGGGGTGCTGCTGGCGCTACCTCAACATGAGATACTTATTACATTCGCTGCCTTCATGTTACTAGGCTTTCTTTTTATAGAAACTGACGCTTGGGCTGTCATGCTTGGCCCGATAGGGTCACTCGCATATTTAGCAATTACGAGAGCAAGCTACCTGGAGCTGTTATTCGTGCTAAGCGTGCTTGCAATATTAGCAGTAAAGCATCATAACGAGCTAAAAACTATCCCCAAATGTAAAGTGAGACCTGTTAGTTGGCTTCAGTCAAGAAGGTACAAAGCTTAAGCTAGCGATAATAACGATAAGAGCATGGTATACCAAGTAATCGTAACCATCAGCTTAGTTGCCTTTGCGCTAAATCTGTTATTTAATTTGAGAGCCCTCAAGAGGCCGCGCAGTGATAGTAAGCTGCCCGAGCCAGCGCCCCATGTCTCAATCCTTATACCTGCAAGAGACGAGGGAGCAAATATAGAGAACTGCTTGAAATCTCTACAAAAACAGGACTACCCCAATTTGGAGATTCTAGTACTGGATGACAACTCCACAGATAACACAGCTAGTCTTGTGCAGCATATAGCAGCCACGGATAACCGCATCCAACTGATTAGAGGCAAACCTCTACCCCAAGGCTGGGCTGGTAAACCCTTTGCCTGCTATCAACTTGCTACAAAGGCAAAGGGGGCCTGGTTACTGTTTGTTGATGCTGACACCACACATGCTTCTCATATGCTACGCAGCGTACTTTCTCTGGCTTCCGAGCGCAGGTGCTCGTTGCTCTCCGGATTTCCCCGCCAGCTTGCTACTTCCTTACCTCAGAAGGTAGCCATCCCGGTGTTTTACTTTATTATCCTGAGTTGGCTGCCACTATGGTGGCTCCAACGCTGCAAGAAACCGAAACCATCGCTGGCTATCGGCCAGTTCCTCCTGTTTTCCAGGGAGGAGTACTGGCGAATTGGGGGCCACAGAGCTGTAAAGTCAAGAATACTGGAAGACATCTGGTTAGGGGTTGAAATACATCGGCACGGTGGCCGACACGTGGCAGTCGACCTATCACCAGTGGTCTCATGTCATATGTACAAGGGTGTGGGAGCAATGTGGGAGGGATTTCTCAAATCAATTTACTCAGTGGCAGCATTGTCCTCAGCAGCACTGGTGGGGCTAATAGTAGCTGGGTATGTTTTCTTTTTAGCCCCATTCTACTCGCTTTCTAAAGCATTATTTGGGGTAGCTGCTTCCGCTGGTTGGCCCCAATTGGTTGCTCTCCAGGTAGCAATAATAATAACTATGCGCCGGATTGCAGATAATCATTTCAAGGAGCCAGTTGTTTCAGCTCTACTACACCCGTTCGGATTCTCATTCTTTTTTCTAGCCTGTCTCTATGCCGTTTCGCGCAGGGCAGTCGGCGGGCGTGTCCATTGGAAGAAACGGTTGTATGGTGGAAAGTCGGGGCTGGAGTAGTCCTAGCTAAAAAACCACTTTCAACAAAGCCACAGGTTTTGCCAGCAGGATACGCAACCCAGTTCAGATATGTTAGTGACACATAGTTAGGTCGCAAAAAGGCCTTAAAATAGTTGCACTCTGAGCATCTAGCACACAACATCGGGAGACAAACGCTTGGCGAATATCACCAAACTATGCAAGAAAGCCAGATGGAGACTCAACTGCTTTGGTTATTGTGGAATGAACCACTGGGACTGGACACAATAGAGTAGGAACATCAGGAGAGTCTGGCATGGTCAGAGTATAACCGGAAGGAGAAAGGACCTTGCCATGAGGAATCAGAGGAGTTTCAGTTTAGAATTCAAATGCTGAGCGTTAGAAGAACTCATGAGCGGTGAGAGTTACCCCGAGCAGTTCTGTCGCAAATATAACATCACTTCAAGCGCTCTTTACCATCCCTGTGAAGCATACTGCAAAAGAACAGCTAAAATACATAGCCCCGTGCTACCTATGTGATTAGCCCACCACAGGCTATCAGAGCCATTGAGAATATACTAAGATTATACAAAAGAGCAAATTATTGTTGGCCTGATTTCGTTCACATCAACAGGGTTCACCTCATCAATTTCGTTTGACTGTGAACTGTTGACGTTTCAGAGTGGGATGCCATTGCTCATTGGTAGCTATTTATGGCGTCTTCTTCTTCATCGTACATCTTGAAGAACTGCGTAAACCCGGCAATATCGAACACGTCCTTTACGGAGGGCTGCACGCAGGCCAGCCTTATATCACCCTGATGTTTTGTTGCTCGCTTAAGTGTTGCCAGTAGAACTCTTAGTCCCGAACTGCTTAGATACTCCAGCTTTTTAAGGTTGAGTACCAGGTGTACTTGCTTAGCTGCAGTAAGTGAGTTTAATTTCTGTTCTACATCATTTGCGGCGTAGGCATCCAACCTGCCACACAGGCAGATTACAGCCACTGTTCCCTCAGTTTTCTCCGAAAATTCCATCTAATACCCCCTTTGAATGATTATGAAAATAGCTCCAAAAATCACCGTAGTTTGGCAGTTTGATAAATTAGAATTAACTTGGGATGCCTGCGAATTCACACTCGCAGAAGGCTACATTATACAACATAATAATGACCATTGGCAATTTACATGAGATTAATGAAACACACCTTGTAATATATCTTCGAATGACTTGTTCTATGACCCGCTCCACTCTAGAATATCCCTCAAATATATGCCAGACTATGTTTGTTATATAACCTGAGCCCAATCAAAATATACAAGGTTGACAATAGGCAATCCTATGAATAAGATTATAAGATAGCGAATGCCATTTTAGAACTATAGACAATCTGTTACATCTTAATTTTGCAAGGTAATAAGAGGAGATATAAAAAATTCTAGATACTGTCGAGTATCCCAAATACGAGGTGTGATAATGTACAAAAAGATGCTTGTCGCTTTAGATACCTCAGCATTAGCTGCAGCATCCCTCCCTTATACCAAAGAGCTTGCTGCAAGATTAAATCTAGGCGTAATCATGCTTCATGTTCATAGCCCAGAGGAGCGAGGGGTAGTCTCTCAACTGCAGGCTGATATTGACCATAAAGCTGATATTGTGAAACGCCAGGCAGAAGAGGTACAGAAAAAAATAGGTATCGAACCAGGGGATAAGGTGGTACAGGTGCGTGGAGAGGTCGCTGTGGGCTCCCCAGATGAGGAAATTCTGCGTTGTGCTACAGAGAATGATGTTGACCTTATCCTTATGGCAACACATGGTCGCTCTGGAATCAGACGATTGGTCCTGGGTAGCGTGGCTGAAAAAGTTCTTCACGCATCGAACGTTCCAGTTTGGCTTGTTCGACCGGGGACTCCAGAAGAGATCGTGTATCACCGGTGGCCGGGAAGAACAATGCTGGTGCCACTGGATGGTTCACAGTTAGCTGAAGCGGTGCTTCCTCATGTGGAAGCACTGTCGATGCAGCAGGGTACTGATAGAGTAGATGTCATTCTACTGAGAGTTTACAGTCGCCCAACACCCCCACCCGTCAATGAATATACAACAGCGGCACTGGATGAGTATATGCAAATGGAAACAGCTAGACGAAAGGAAGCAGCTGAGGAATACCTGGGCCAAATAGAGAACCAGCTCAGAGATAAAGGCCTTGTGGTACGTTCAGAGGTACTAGAAGGCAGGCCTGCTGATGAGATTATAGGCTATGCCAACGCGAATCCCTGTAATCTTATTGTCATGTCGACGCATGCCCGATCCGGACTACACCAAGCAATCCGTGGCAGTGTCGCAGCGAAAGTTTTACAAAAAGCTGACAGCCCAGTAGTTCTGGTGAAAGCACCCTGATCCAATCAGAACTAAGCCTAGATTAGTTGCATTTCAATATAGTCATTGAGCGGCTTTGTTGGGCGAAGTATCGAAAAGAGCCAGATGTACTCTGCCACACTCTCCTAACCTAAGCTGCCCAGTTTCAGAGGTTCAACCCATCTCTGCCAATCGAGATCGCCTTTCTCACAACATCTTCGTAGCTTTCTAATTCCCATAACACTATTGCTAATTATGGTACATAGCCATGGCAAGTCACATTGTAACTGCAACAGGGGCAAATTTCATCCACAGTCTGGTTCTAGGAAATATAGCGCAGACCCCAGCAATAGGCCAAAAAACAGAAACTCCTATAGAAATTGTCGTCCATAAATCGATCGTAAATACTCATATCCCAACCATGCTCGATATAGTGGATTTAAGACACTATAAGGGGACATTACTCTCCAGGCTGATGTTGGGCAGACCCAGAGCGAGCTCTAATGCAATAGTCTTTTCGTCCTAGAGAAGAGGTATTTTGGTACTAGGATTATCCAGCGAATGTCAAGTAGAGTTTACCTGTCACCCCCCATCCACGTTGGCAGTAGTCACTAAGGTAGGTTGACAACAGGTATGAAAGAGTTGCATGATGACTTCAAAACTCAATTTCCCAGCCATATTGTTCTGGTTGAAAGGAGACAACAAAATGGAAATTCTAGAAAGAAAAGAGGGGACTGTGAATGTGATATCGCTATCTGGCAGGCTTGATGCCTATTCAGCAAACGACATAGAGGCGAAACTAAACTCGATGATTGATACGGCCCAGGTTCAACTAGCAGTAAGTCTCGAGGAGTTGGAGTACATAAGCAGCTCAGGGCTGAGAGTTCTGCTAGCGGCGCTCAAAAAGGCAAGGAAGCAACAAGGTGATATAAAACTGGCTTGTTTGAAGCCATGTATAAAGGAAGTGTTTGACATTGCGGGGTTCACCCAGCTCTTTAGCATCTTCAATACCGAGGAAAGTGCTATAGCCAGTTTTGAGGATGCGTAAACAATGAACATTACTACAGCCAGTTTACCATTGAAATACCCGAAGGGAGAGGGAGCAAGATATGTTTCCGGTTTCCCTGCCACTTGATTAGTCCCCCTTTATCATGCCTTGGATAAACTAGGATGTTATTAATCCGATATCAGCCAAGCATGAAGAAGAATGATAAAGAAAACAGGAGGCCCGAGGTATGGGTAATATGCAAAAAGAGGAACAACAAATCGCCCGTATTAGAGTTATAGCAAAAGTGGACTACCTCCCCGCTACTATCAGTTTTGTACGAGAAGTCTCCACTAAACTGGGGCTGGCTAGCAACGATGCAGGGCGGCTCGAACTTGTCGTAGAGGAAGCCTGCATGAACGTAATTGAACATGCTTTTGACCCTGGTGAGCAGGGTTCTTTTGATATCATTATACTTCGGAAGCCAGGCCAGGTTGCAGTGGCAGTGGAAGACCAGGGCCTACCTTTTGATTTTAAGAAATTTGAGGCTGAGAACGATTCAAGTCTCGGCGTGATGTTGATGAAGGCATTCGCTGATGAGATTCATTTCCTCAACTTAGGACGCGGAGGCAAACGAGTCGAACTTATTAAGAACCTCCCCTATAAAGGCGTAGAGGTATATCTTTCTGAAGAGGAGAAAGAGAGCACGTTACCAATTCAACCTGCTTCAAAGGACATCCCACTCACCATACGTTTAATGAGACCAGATGACTCAGTTAGTGTATCCAGATGTATGTATCGCTGCTACGGATATACCTACAGTAACGACTATGTTTATTTCCCAGACAGGATACGAGACCTCTTAGAAAGTGGGCTGCTGGCTTCCTATGTTGTCTCAACCCCCGATGGCGAGATTGTTGCTCATACAGCAATGTACAGGGAGCACCTAAACGCCAAAATTGGAGAGGCAGTGCAGGCAGTAGTTGACCCGCGATATAGAGGTCATGGCCTGTTCAAAAAACTACACCAACTTCTACTGGACCATGCCAAGGAAAAAGGCATGTATGGGGCCTATGGTGAAGCGGTAACAGTCCACCCTTATACTCAGAAGACAAGTATTTCATCTGGAGGGCGCGAGGTAGGGATTCTTTTAGGCTTTACTCCCGCAACTATGTTTTTCAAGAGAATTCACGAGGAAAATCAGCAACAGCGTCGAACTGCAGTTCTTCTCTATACCAAGACCAACGAGGAACCGTTACGAGATGTGTATCCACCATTTCATCACCAGACAATGCTCCATCGCATTTATGAGAGAAGCAAATTAAACCGAAATATTAGGAATGCACCTGACCTCAAAGAGCAAGTTGAGATTCCTCCATCTTCTCGAGTAGATGTGAAAGTGCAAACTGGAGCAAGTCGAGCTTTTATGCGCGTAACCGAATATGGAGCTGACCTGGATGAATTAGTGAGATTCCGTTTGCGCGAGCTTTGTCTGCGCCGAATTGACTGTATTTACCTTGATTTACCTTTATCTCATCCAGCTACACCGAAATTTTGTGCATCCTTGGAAATGCTCGGATTCTCCTTTGCCGGGATAATTCCTGAAATGTTCGATGGTGATGCACTTCGGTTACAATATCTTAATAATGTAGACATTGCCCCTGAAGAGACTCAGCTTGCTTCCGATTTTGGGAAAGAGTTGCTTGCTTATGTGATTCAAGCAAAAGGAGCATGAAATGAAGATTACTAGAGCTAGTTCACTGCCAAGGCATCTTGGAATTGTGACTTCCTCATAGACCCTGTTGAAGTCCCTCTTATGGAGAGATGGGTGAAGAGTGTTGGCAGGTTTAATGCCAGGCTGGATTATCTATGACTTTGGAGGGAAGCAACCGTAGAAGTATCCGTTAGAATATTATCTGTGCAACACACTATACTGGAGAAAGGATTCAGAAGCAAGGTTAGGGGCGCAGGGTTTGACTTTCTCAAAAGGCTGCATGGGAATTGGGTTAAACTCGACGTGCCATGAGCATCTTTGAGACTATTGCAACGGTATTAGCTGGTCTTGGCCTATTCTTTGTAGGCATCAAGTTACTAAGAGACAACGCAAAGCAGATAATTAGCCGGCGTTTCCGCATGTTTGTCTCCCGGTGGATGGAGAGCAGCTTGCGAGCTAGCTTGCTAGGAGTTTTGTCTGGCTTTGCTACTCAGAGTACCTCAGTTGCTACCTTTATTACTGCCAGCCTCACATCAAGCGGATTGACAACAGTCAAAAAAGCACTACCGGTTATAATTTGGGCCAATGCTGGCTGTTCTATATTGGTATTGCTGGCGGTACTCGACATTAAATATGCGGTTTTAATTATACTTACCATCTCCGGTATATGCTTTGCCTTTGATAAGCCCACCAAGTATCGGTATGCAATGGGCGTCATTCTTGGCATTGGATTGCTGTTTTTCGGTCTCCAAATGGTTAAAATGGGAACTTCACCTCTGGCAGAATTTAGCTGGGTCCAATCGTTTCTTTACCGCATAAAAGCCTCCTATATGCTAGCCTTCATTCTTGGAGCCATTTTGGCATTTATTTCACAGACCGCAATTGGCATCGTCCTCGTTGCCATTGCAATGACACAAGCCGGGTTATTTACTGTCGAGCAGACTATTATGCTCATTTATGGCGTGCATCTTGGCTCAGCCATCACCACATTAGTCTTGAGTTCCGGTCTAAAGGGAGAACCTAAGCAGCTAGTTATGCTTCAAGTGCTGTTTAATGTTTTTGGCCTCATCTTTTTTGTCCCATTGTTTTACCTGGAAGAGAATTTAAATATCCCTCTCATCAAAAGCCTTGTGAGCAGGATGACGCCAGAACTTGAACAGCAAATGGCCTATGTCGTCCTGATTTTCAATTTCGGGGTGCCCTTCGTTTTATCATTCGTCTTGAATCCTATTCATAAATTACTGGTCAAGCTCTCTCCTTCAACTCAGGAACAAGATTTGTCAAAGTTGCAGTTCATACACGACCAGGCCCTGGGTGATCCGGAAACAGCCATGGATCTTGTAGAAAAGGAACATCTCCGTCTTATCAAAAGGCTTCCAGATTATCTGGAAAGTGTCAGAACCGAGAAAACGTTGGAAGCGTCTCCCGGCTATGAAACCATTCACAACGCCTCCACAGCAGTTGCCAGCGAGGTTGAATCCTTTTTGGCTGATCTTCTTAATAAGAACCTTTCCCCTGCAACATCCGGGCGAGGGCTGAACCTCCAGAATCGCCACAGTCTCATCGTTTCAATTGAAGATAATGTGTACCAGATGGTGCAGACAATAGGTCATACGAAATACTCAGGGGCATTACAAAATTTGATTCATAGTGTTACCGAAGGACTACATACAGTGTTGTTGACAACCGTTGATGCAATGGAATCATCCGAAGAGTCTGAGGTTGACCTGCTAATCAGCATTACTGAGGATAGAGGAAGTTTAATAGAAAGGATTCGAAAAACTTACTTAAAAAGTGAGAAAGCGCTTGAATCACAAGATAAATCCATCCTCTTTTATCTTACCAGTCTGTATGAAAGGGTTGTATGGCTAATAAGAAGATGGGCAACGCTTTTGAAAAGCGCTCGAAACTTATACCAATTTGAATAGCACTCTGCAATAAATATCAGACAGAGGTGAGGGATAGAGTAATATGAGTTCAACTGAAGCATGTTCGGGTGCTGCATGGAAATGGTGAAATAGGAGATTGACTATGGAAGTTAGCATCGGCGATTTACTGATAGATCTGGTCAAGACAGCAGCGGTAATAATTGTTTTTGCTTATGTCGTAACTAGAGCCACATTTTTCACCGAGATACTAGATAAACGATTCACCCGTAGAAATCAAATCATCATAGTCTTACTCTTCGGTGCCCTATCCGTATTCGGTACCTATGGAGGGATAAGGTTACCCTCAGGTGCCATCGCTAATATCAGGGATCTCGCCCCTATGGTTGCCGGTCTTATCGGTGGACCGGTAATCGGTTTAGGGGTGGGTCTAATTGGTGGCGTACACCGTTACTTCCTTGGCGGATTTGTCTGTCTCCCCTGTGCCCTAGCTACTGTTATAGCCGGGTTGATGGGTGGTGTGATTTATAAACTCCGGAAGGGAAAGCTTGCCACTGTCTGGCAAGCAGCGCTATTTGCCGCGCTTATGGAGCTCTTCCATATGGGGTTGGTCCTTTTGATAGCTCGACCATATGTCCAGGCTGTGGCAACAGTTAAGGAAGTCATCCTACCCATGATGGGCGCCAATGCAGGCGGCGTAGCCATCTTTGCCATGATAGTGCACAACCTGATAACAGAGAGAAAGACAGCAGCAGAAAAGGAGAAGTATCGCCGTGAACTGGAACGGCGGGAATTCGAAGCGGAGACTGCCAGAGGGATTCAGCAGAGCTTTCTACCTGAGTCTCCGCCTCAAATAGAAGGGTTCGATCTGGCAGCATTGAGCCTGCCGGCATGGGAGGTAGGGGGTGATTTTTATGATTTCATTCCCATTTCCGAGAAAAAGTGGGGGTTAGTTATAGCCGATGTCTCTGGAAAAGGTATCCCCGCCGCTTTATTTATGGCTTTATCTCGTACTTTGGTCCGAGCTAATGTGTCGGCTAACTCTACAGTTTCCGAAGCTATACAAAGAGCCAATCACTTAATTTCAGAAGATGCCAGGTCTGGAATGTTCGTAACCCTATTCTATGCTGTGCTCGATTCAAGGAGGAGGCGCTTAAGCTATGTAAATGCCGGACACAATGCCCCTCTGCTGCTCAAGCCTAACGGTGGAGATATTGTTCTACTGGAAGCTAAAGGAATTGCACTGGGTGTTCTGGATGATATTAACCTCGAGGAGAAGATGCTTGACATAGCAAGTGACGATATAGTAATTCTCTATACCGATGGAGTGACCGAAGCTATAAATGAAAAGGAGGAGCAATTTGGGCAGGAGAGGTTGATTGAAACGATAAGAAAGAATATTGATTTACCTGCCAATGACCTGATTGACAGAATAAAGGAAGAGGTGACAACCTTTGCCTGCGGGCAACCGCAGTTCGATGATTTCACACTGGTGGCGCTGAAGGCTAATTAGATGAAGAGGGGTCAATTTGAACTTAAAGTCGATAGTAAGTTGGAAAACCTATCGGTAATTGCTGACTTCGTTGCCACAGTAATGATGCAACTTGGCATAGAAAAAGGAGTATATGAAGTTCAAACAGCAGTGGATGAGGCATGCACCAACATAATGAAGTACGCTTACTCTGGCAAGGAAGGCGTCATCGCTATTTCTTGTGAACTGCAAGGCAACGATTTTATCATCACCATCGTGGATAGCGGCAAGCCTTTTGATCCCAATATGATTCCACCACCTGATTTAGAAACAGACTTGGAGCAGAGGAGGATTGGGGGGTTGGGAATTCACCTAATGAGAAAGTTGATGGATAAGGTCAACTACAACGTTGATACTCAAAAAGGGAACATGCTCATAATGCGAAAAAGGGTGCCGCGGAGACAAAAATCATGAGTACTAAAAGAAAGGCAGGCAAACTTGGAAGTGTCAATTGCTGGTCTGGTACCTGATTTAATAGAAAAAGCATGTGTGGTGATGGAATCCCTGCACACGGGCTTAATACTTCTTATCTCCCGTCCCTATAGTGAAGCCCTGCAGGTAGTCAAGCTAATCAGCCTGCCCATGATATTAGCGAATGCAGTGGGCATAGCTATCTTTGCTGTGATTGCAGGTAGTTTAATTAAAGAAAGGCAGGGAGATAAGCAATGAAAGGCAAGATCTTCAATATCGTGCTGGCTTTATCGCTACTGGCAGGTGCCGGAATATCAGGTTGTAAGCCCACCCCCGATGTAATTAAGTGGAGAATGACGACTAGCTGGTCGAGCGACATGTTATTCTATACAGAGAGCGCTAAAGCTATCTGTGACAGAGTTGCCGAGCTGAGTGGAGGACGCCTGGTGCTCGAAGCCTATCCCGCTGATTCAATAGCAGGAGCGCTTGAGGTCTTCGATGCTGTAAGCAAAGGTGAAGTACAATGTGGCCACACTTGGCCCGGTTACTGGTGTAGTAATAAGCCTAGCTTTGAGCTTTTCAGCTCCATCCCCAACCAAATGGTGCAGCAGGAGTGGGTCATATGGCTTTATGGACCTCCCCGGGGAATAGATTTATGGCAGGAGCTTTATGCTCAATACAATGTGATGCCCTTCCCCGGGGGACTTATTGGTCCAGAGTTTGGCTTTTTTACCAATAAGCCGGTGCAATCCCTTAGCGACTTTAAAGGTTTAAAACTGAGGGTCTCCGGTATGGCTGCCGGCGTTGTGGAGGAGTTGGGTGCTACCACAATACTGGTCCCTGCGGAAGAAATTCGTTCAGCGATGGCAAGAGGTGACATAGATGGCTTTGAATTCAGTACCCCGGCTGTAGATTGGCCTCTGGGTTTCGAGGAAATTGCTCCCTATGTTGTTCTGCCATGCTGGCATCAGCCATCAGCTATGTTGGAGACAATAGTGAATAGGGATGCCTGGAACCAGCTACCCGATGACTTGAAGGCTATATTTGAGGCAGCGTGTAAGGAAACAAGCATAGTAGATTTTATGGCTCATCTTGAAGGGACAAACGCAGAATATCTCAAAAAATTTGAGCAATATGGCACTGAACTAATGATCTTGGACACAGAGTCAATGCTGAGGATTACGGAGATAACAGATAGGCTGGCTGATGAGCAAGCAGCTAAAGACCCCTTCTATGCCAGGGTGCTTAAGTCACAAAGAGATTTCCGAGAAGGCTATCGAACCTGGGAGAAGTGGGGAGACTATAAGCTCTACCCCGATTAGTAACAAAAAGTAAGATGCCCAAGATTCTAAGAAGAGAAAGAGTTAAGAATACGAAATTTGATTTCTCAAACGACTAAAGCCGTAAGCATGGCTCTGGCGTCGTTATTGATAATTCTGAGCAGTATGTCGCCAGGATGTGCAGAAACGCCTGAAGAGACAATAAAAATTGGTGCCGTATACCCGCTGACGGGCTCCCTGGCTACAACCGGTGCGGATGTTAAGAATGGAGTCCTCTTTGCGATAGACATCATTAATAGTGAGCATAATCTGAACCTCCCATTAGCCAGGTCGAAAGGCATCAGCTCACTTAACGAGGCCAAGCTGGAGGTCATTTTCGGGGATAGCCAGGGCTCATCTTCAACAGGTAAGTCTGAGACAGAGAGGCTCATTGATAAAGAAAAGGTGGTAGCAATAACAGGATGTTACCGGAGCGCGGTTACTGCCGAGGCAAGTGAAGCAGCTGAGAATAGGGGAATACCTTTCCTGGCTGCTTTATCAAGTGCTCCCAGCCTTACCCAGCGAGGATTCAACTGGTTTTTCAGGACCACTCCCAGCGAGGAAACCTTTGTTCAAAACTCCTTCGATTTTCTGCAAGATATTCAGAATGTGAAGAGTATGGAGGTCAAGAAGCTGGGAATAGTATATGAAAACTCAGTCTGGGGATTGGAGGTTGGTGAATATGAGAAGCAATATGCAAAGGAGTTTAGGCACTCAATAATCGTGGATATCCCTTACTCCTCTGACACCAGAGATGTAACCAATGAAGTTCAGAAACTCAAGGATGCCCACCCTGATATAGTGATGCAAGCATCCTATGTTAACGATGCAATTCTTTATATGCAGACTTACAAGGAAATGGATTTTAGCCCAGATGCCATTCTGGCCAACGATGCCGGGTTTATCGAGCCTGAGTTCCTCAAAATTCTTGGAGAAAGCGGCAACTATATACTTACACGAGAAACATGGTCTAAGGATCTAGCTAAAGCTAGGCCTCTGGTCGAGACTATCAATGAAATGTTTCAGCAATGCTATGGTATGGATATGAACGGCAACTCAGCCCGTGCCTTCACCGGAGTGTTAGTCCTAGCAGATGCCATTAACAGGGCTGGAGCAACTGACCCAGCAGCCATCCGCAATGCTCTTCTGGAGACAAATATCCCTAGCGACAGGCTCATAATGTCCTGGGATGGAGTCAAGTTTGACCAGGAAACGCATCAGAACATTCTGGGGAAAGGCATAATCTGCAAGGTAATTGACCTGGAATACCACACTGTATGGCCCTGGGACCTTGCTACAGAAGAAGTCATCTGGCCAATGCCCAGATGGGAAGAAAGATAGCCTGTTAAGGAGGTAATAATATTGGAAACCGGGAGCTCGGAGGATGATTTTGATAAAGTATGCCGCGCAGGTGCTGCGAATGCTGAAGAGGACGCATGTGCGCCTATCATCTGCGTCGAGTCTCCTCAAATACAGGCTATAGCAATAGTAGCAGCCGATTCCACTGAGCAAAGGTCTGCTATCATTGATGAAGCATGAGCCAAAATAGTGGCTGAAACCAGTTTTTTACTGATGAAATGAAAAAGGGCACAGGCAAAATAAAAGTACGTAAGTTTAAGGAGGAAATATGAATATTTATGTCGCAGAATACAAACAAAAGCTGACCACGCCACAGAAGGCTGTTGAGAAGATAAAAAACGGTAACACCATTGTCCATGGCTTGAGCATAGCAGAACCTCCAGCCCTTTTGGCCGCTATCGCGGATAGGGCCAGGAGCGGTGACTTAAGAGATATTGATATCTTCTCTCTTCTCCCCCAGGAGCATGCTGCCAGAACAGTTCTCGCTCCGGACCTTTCTGATTGCATTCAAGCCTATTCCTGGTTCGTAGGCACTTCAGATAGAGCTCTGGTCAAGGTGGGGCTTAACTATTTTGTACCCAATTACTTCCATCAGATACCAAGGATATGCCGAGACTTCATGGAGATAGATGCCACCGTCACTACCGTCTCTCCCATGGACAAAGCAGGCTATTTCACATTTGGCACTGCTAATGACTTCACCTCCACCGCCGCCCGGCACTGCAAAATGCTCATAGTCGAGGTAAATAAAAACATGCCCCGCGTCTTTGGGGATTCCCTCCTTCACATTTCCGAAGTGGATGCCATAGTGGAAAACAATGTTCCGCTTCTGGAAATGACACCCCCAGAGCCAAAGCTCGAAGACGACGCTATTGGGAAATATGTTGCAGAGATGGTTCCTGATGGAGCTACCATCCAGTTAGGATTTGGGGGTATCCCTAATGCCATCACTCGTTACCTGGGAGGACATAGGGACCTAGGAATCCACACGGAGGTGTTTGGACCTGGCATGGTGGACCTGATAGAAAAGGGGGTTGTCACCGGACGAAGGAAAACCATTCACTCGAGGAAAAATGTGTTTACCGTGGCTCAAGGCACCAATAAGACGTATGAATTTATGAATGATAACCCAAGCATGGAAAGCTACCCCGTTTCCTATACCAACGAGCCCGCTGTCATCGCTCAAAACGATAATTTCATCTCCATCAACTCTATCCTTGAGGTAGACCTCCTGGGGCAATGTAATGCAGAATTTCTCGGTGGCTCCCAGTTTAGTGGGACGGGTGGGCAGCTTGACTTTGTGCGTGGAGCATTCAATTCTCGCGGCGGGAAATCAATCCTGGCCTTTTATTCCACAGCAAGAAACGGAGAGGTTTCTCGCATAGTGCCACGCTTTGAAATGGGCACCGTGGTTACCACTCCTAGAATGGATACCCATTATCTTGTCACGGAGCATGGGGTAATTAACCTGAAAGGAAAGTCCACCAGGGAGAGGGCATTGGATATTATCAGCATTGCCCATCCCAATTTTAGAGATAGCCTGCTAAGAGAGGCAGAGAATATGTACCTGGTCTGAATCAATAAAACCGCTGATAGAATACGTCGGGGTATTTTTACCACTGAGGGATTATAAGGAGGAAGCTGACGGCTACAAATACTGAAGGTCAATCAAATCAGAATAGCTTCATTGAGATGGAGGAGAATGCAGAGTACCAGCGGCAGCTTGCTCTCTTTGTTCGATGTTCGACAGAGAAGGGCATCGAGTTGGTAAAGGTCGGAGAGGTTATTGCTGGGCTTCCTCACAGGAGGTGCTTCTTAGACATTGGTGCTGGCGGAGGGGACTTGACTATTCCCATCTCACAATCCTTTGCCGAGACCACCATTGTAGAGCCCAATGAGAAGCAGGCGAGTTTTCTCAAGCGAAGGTGTCCCCATCTCAAAATCTACAACGATTTCTGGGAAAAGGTTGACCTTGGCTCGAAGCGTTATGATCTTATACTTTGTTCCCATGTTCTCTACTATATTGAGGAGGGACACTGGCTGACCACAACTGAGAAAATGTATGCACATCTCGAAGCTGGAGGGCGTATTGCTATTGTTCTCCAGTCACCGATAGGGGAGGTGGCTGACTTTTTCAATCAGTTTACCCGTTACGATGTCAAAATCCTCGAGCTGTGGCGAGATTTGATCCAGAGATATGGAGATGACGCTATTGAAGTGCGGTATTTTATGAATGAGATATGGACTGAGAATCTGGATGACATGGTTACAATCGGTCTCTTTCTACTGATAGACCCTCGCTTCAATGAATACAAGGATGAAATCGGGCGCTATTTTGAATCTCACAATAAAAAGCCTGAAGGCTATCGCCTGACACAAGACGTGATTATTCTAGTAATCAAGAAGGCTTGAGCATGCCGCAGGTCACGAGATTGGCCATCAAGGCTATTTACACGAGCCATCAAATTCGCTGATACCCGAAGACCAAAGGACAATGGTTGAGCCAGGCATAGCAGCTCTGGAGCGGTGATTGGGGAAAGGCTACATGGCTTCCGCTCGCCTTCAAGAGAACTCTCTAAGATAACGCTCAGCTTCTTTGCTGAGTGCAGGTTTGAATACGATTCGAGCCAGTTCGCAGCGGGCTGTCCCCACTGAGCCGAAGACGACTGCAAGCGCATGACCCTGATTGAGATACCCATAGCTATGAGAAGTCCATGAACCCTTACCTTCAATCCGCTTCAACATTAAGCAAATCAACATGAAGAGTCTTTCATGCAGGGCTCCTGCCTCTTGGCTGTTTGACACCGGCTTTGTTGGCTCGAGGGCAGCCGGTACAAAATCATGGATCGGCATTGGCGCTGTCCTCTCTGAAACGATTGCCATGCTGGTATATGCCTAACTGGGTATTAAGCCTGGAATGCCTTGCAATATGAGTTAGCTATTCTTATCGACGCGGGTCTGCTCGTAGGCATCGCTGTAAATGCGACTTCATCTACAAAACAAAAGAAAGGAGAAAGTGTCACCAATCACCTGAACGAGTACATTGGATTGCAAAAATGTTGTAATTAGTATATAGTTTGCAGGTAAAACTTAAGGATTGGTGCAGTGCTCAACCATACAGCAATTGGAGGTTAAGAAGTGAACAAGTTAGAAGTACTGAAAAAATGCAAACTGTTTCGTGATTTGAACGATGAACAACTTAACATAGTAGAGAAAATGTCCACTTATGAAGTATTTGAGCCGGGAGTAGTTGTATGTAAGCAGGGTAGCAAAGCGGATAAGATTTGGGTAATCGAAGAGGGCTTAGCGGCGGTTATCCTGCAAGTAGGACCGCTGGCCCAACGCCAACTTCAATCCGTTTCGAGTTTTGAATGCTTCGGGTGGTCAGCTATGATAGAGCCACATGCTCGTACTTCTACGGTAAAAGCCATACGAAGGACAATGGTGCTGGCCTTTAGTGGGCAAGAATTATGTGATTTGTGTCGTACTGACCCTGAGATGGGCTATAAAATAAGCACGGGATTAGCACGTATGCTGGCAACAAGGCTGCGTCACGCATTTACACAGTTGGTGGGTGTCACCTCAGAGGACCAATAAGATAACTTCTAACTGCCCTGGTGGCACCAGAACCAATTATGTTGCCTGAAGAACCACTTCGATCTTGCTCTGCGGTCGCTTGGGTCAAATGGGTGGTAAGGAGAGGTAGCAGTAAGTGCAATACAGAAAAATATTTTGTGAGCAGGAGGTATAGATATGGAAGAAGCAAAAGCAATTACTTCTATGATGGAGGAGAAAAGAGTTTTTCCCCCTCCTGCGGAGCTTAGCAGGAAGGCGTATATAAAGAGCTTAAGAGAGTACAAAGAGATTTACCAGAGGTCTATTGATGACCCTGAGGGATTCTGGGGAGAGATGGCAGAACAGCTGGATTGGTATAAAAAGTGGGATAAGGTGCTTGTCGAAAATTTCAAGGAGGGGAAGCATGAGTGGTTTGTGGGGGGTAAGCTCAATGTGTGCTATAACTGCCTGGACAGGCATCTTAAAACTTGGAGGAAGAACAAAGCAGCATTGATTTGGGAGGGAGATATTGGTGATAGTAAGACATTTACATACCAGGAGCTGCATCACCAAGTGTGCAAGTTCGCCAACGTGTTGAAGAAGCATGGCGTCAAGAAAGGTGACCGTGTGTCCATTTACCTGCCTATGATACCCGAGCTGCCAATCGCCATGTTAGCCTGTGCCAGGATTGGTGCTATTCACAGCGTAATTTTTGGCGGTTTTAGTGCTGATGCATTGAGGGATAGGATGCTGGACTGTAAGTCTAAATTGCTCATTTGCGTTGATGGTTACTACCGTGGCGGTAGGATGTTCAGAAGTAAGGATAACCCCGACGAAGCTCTTGAGAGTTGCCCCGATGTCACAGATGTGATTGTAGTCAAGAGAGCTGACATTCAAGTCTCTATGAGAGAGAACCGTGATTACTGGTGGGATGACGAGATGGCTGCCGAGGATATAAAGCCATATTGCGAGCCCGAGGTGATGGATGCTGAGGACCCTCTCTTTATACTATATACCAGTGGCAGCACAGGGAAGCCCAAAGGAGTGCTTCATACACAGGCTGGATATCTCCTGTATTGCTACCAGACCTTTAAATGGATATTCGACATCAAGGAAGAAGACACCTTCTGGTGCACTGCAGATATCGGTTGGGTGACTGGTCATAGTTACATTGCCTATGGACCCCTGGCCCTAGGGGCCACAGGTATCATGTTTGAAGGGGTCCCAACTTATCCCCATCCGGATAGATTCTGGGAGATTGTAGAAAAACGCCAGGTTAATATTCTCTACACTGCCCCTACCGCCCTTCGGGCAATAATGAGAGAGGGCGATGAATGGCCCAATAAACATGATTTAAGCTCTCTACGCATTTTGGGTACAGTTGGTGAACCTATCAATCCTGAAGCTTGGATGTGGTACTACGAAGTAATAGGCAAAAGTAAATGCCCAATCGTGGATACCTGGTGGCAGACAGAGACAGGTGCCGCACTGATTTCTCCCCTGCCAGGGGCTACCCCTCTTAAACCAGGTTCAGCTACAATGCCCTTCCCAGGGATTGAACTGGCGATACTCAGGGAGAATGGTTCCCCTGTTGACGTGAACGAGGGCGGTTACCTGGTAATCAAGAAACCCTGGCCGGGGTTGATGCGGCGGGTATACGGCGATCCAGAAAGGTTCAAAAACACTTACTTTGTTCAATACCCCGGTGTATATACTACAGGAGACGGAGCCAGGATAGATGAAGATGGTTACTATTGGTTAATGGGACGCATAGACGATGTTATCAATGTGTCGGGGCATCGAATAGGAACAGCTGAAGTTGAAAGCGCCCTGGTATCACACGAGAAAGTGGCAGAGGCTGCGGTTGTTGGTATGCCTCACGAAATAAAAGGGCAAGGCATATATGCTTACGTTACTCTGAAAGCAGGCGTGGATAAATCTGATGCCCTCAGGAAGGAGCTGGTAACCCATGTTCGTTCAGAAATTGGCCCCATAGCCACGCCAGATAAGATTCAATTTGCCGACGCTCTACCTAAGACCAGAAGCGGCAAAATCATGAGGAGAATACTGACCAAGATTGCTACTGGAAATGTCAGTGAATTGGGCGACACTAGCAGCTTGTCTGACCCATCGGTAGTTGATACATTGGTCAGAGAGGCAACAGTTCCTGACTGATAATACTCCTTCCCTGAAAATTGGCTAGCTTCGTCTTAAGAGCTAGTTCCTTCTATTAAGGAACTGTGACCTATTCAAACACCAAGGGATTACCTTTGGGACTGATTTGCGTGCCTCGAGATTAGCTGATTCTGGACACTGCAAAACTTAACGCAGTAGCCACAGTGGATTCAAATCATCGGTTCACTGTCTTTTATCGCTAGCCCCATACTTTCCATTGCAACTACCAGATTCATCGAGGGGAACCTGGCAGGCCATTGTCAGACATTTGTCCGGGACAGCAAGGCTCGTGAAAGTGTTAACCACTGGTTTGTCCGAAGAAACGCTTACTAGGGTCTACAGGTGACGGAAACCCTTTTGACCTAGCTCTTCGCAGAATGTTAGACTGCGCCACATCACAAGGCAGAAGACGAACTAGCCGTGGCGCCACAAGCCCAGGGTTTCCGCAGACATGTTCTTCAGAAAGTCAGGGCGAGCATCAGAGATGACCAATAGATGTATGAATTCCTTAATTTCCAACAAAACTGGATTTGAGACAGAGAGCATTAAGACATGGAATGCTGGGAAGCATACCATGAGCACGAGACTGGCAGAGATATTCGCTTACGCCTCAGGCTATGCTGTAGAGTCTCAAGAGATGGTCTTCATCTTTGAGATGTCTGGTGGTTTTTTACCCATGGGACACCGAACAGCAGCCAAGCATGACATCGAGATATTCCAGACAGAGACCATGAATACTAACTTGCATGATGAGAAAGGTGGACAGCACCTGCTAGTGGTGACGCTACTACTTGGCCTCGGGGCTGTCTATCACTCGCTGCTCTGCCAAGATGAAACCAAGGAAATGATGATTAACGAGCTGCTGCGGAATTATGCCACCAAGCCCACTGCAGAACCACCAAAGCCGTGGCTTATTGCTCCGCTGAAGTGTATCGGCCTGAATAAGTTACCCGATATCACGGCAGAACATAGGGGAACGTGCTCTGCGCTGGGGGAAGAACAATGAAGGCTGTCATCCTTGTGGGTGGGGAAGGAACTAGGCTGCGCCCTCTTACTTGTAATACGCCTAAGGCGATGGTGCCTATCCTGAACCAGCCATTTCTAGAGCACCTACTACGCTATCTGAAGGAACATGGCATAAGCGATGCTATTCTGGCCATGGGTTATCTTCCCGACCCCATCCAAAGTCGTTTAGGCGACGGTAGCCATTTCGGGGTCCAAATTAGTTACCTGGTAGAGGAGTCACCCTTAGGCACAGCAGGGGCAGTGAAGAACGCTGAATCATTCCTCGACGAACCATTCATCGTATTTAATGGCGACGTCCTGACCGAAATAGACCTGACAGACATGATCAAACGGCATAGGGAAATTAACCCAGAGGTAACCATGGCACTGACGCCAGTGGATAATCCCACTATTTATGGAGTTGTGGAGACTACTGCCACAGGGATGGTGAAGCGTTTCGTGGAGAAGCCAACCTGGGACAAAGTCACCACTAATATGATAAACGCTGGAATATACATTCTGGAGCCAGGGGTTCTGGAATACATTCCAACTTCAGCCCCCTGCATGTTCGAGGACCACGTTTTCCCCAAAATGCTCAAGATGGGCAAACCCATCTTGAGCTATCCATCTGATGCCTACTGGATTGACATAGGCACACCGGAGAAATACTTGAAGGCACACCATGACCTTCTTCTGAGGTGGAGTGACAGAGCCGTCCGCACCCAAGGAGAGAGCCAAATCCACACTACAGCTCTAATAGAAGGGCCAGTACTAATTGGTGAAGGCTGTCTTATTGCAGAGAACGTACAAATAAAGGGACCCACTGTACTCGGGCCGCGATGCCAGATTGCCGCAAGTGTAGTCATGGAAGGTGTCGTATTATGGGAGGGGACACAGGTGGAGGAGAAAACAGTCCTGAGAAATTGCGTAATCGGCTCCTGCACCCATATTGGGAGTAGCTGTCAAATACTTGATGACTGCGTTCTGGGTGACGATGTTACCGTAGGCGAGGAAAGCAAACTTGCTTCTGGTACAAGGCTTTGGCCCAACAACTACGTAGATCCAGGCATGCTACAAAGCACTTAAAGCCTGTGCGTGAAAAACGTAGTGCTGATATCAAAGGGATTAGTAGAGGTGAACAAAGAACAAGTCACAATATACTATAAACCCACCAGCACCACAAAATGTACCATCGAGGAACCAAGTGGGCATTCTACCTATTGATACCCTTGGTAGGCCCGAGGGGATTCTAAGCCCTGACCTCCTCCGTGCAAGGGAGGCGCTCTCCCAATTGAGCTACAGCCAAAGTCTAGCCCTTCTTATGTTCAGATGACTGGATTGTCCCTCTGTGCTTTTCCAATAAATAACTCGGCGGGGAAAGCAGTCCTACTATACCCATCATAATAAGCGGAGTCATTTCTTGGGATTCTTATTCTCGACCTTCTTCGGATACCAGCGGTCATTAAAATCAGGAAGATTTTTGCTATGGGTTAAGATGACAATCTCGTCGCCTTTGCGGAATTTTGTGCCGTCATCAGCAAAGTGAAATTTATTGTCACGATAGTAAAAAACGACCTGCGCATCTTTGGGAAGCCCCAGTTCACTAACACAAACTGCGTCCTCCTCACCAGCCGTAAAAGTGAAAAATCTAGCGTCTTCCTTTAACAACGTAGATAAATTGATATTGTCGAGTCCGCGTACCATATTGTCCAGGTGCCGACTCATCGTCCATACCGGGATAATGGTATCTTCGAGCCCGAGTTCACGGCATAATTGCTCCAAATCCGTATCTTCGATGCTGGTTATAACGCGCTTAAAGCCCATCGAGCGTCCCAGCAGGGATGTGATGATATTAATCTGGTCGCTATTGGTCAGGCAAAATAGAATATCGCTGTTTTTGGGGTCAACCTGGCTAAGTATGGCGGGCTTGGCCGAATCGCCATGCAGGAAGCTGCAATCCAGTTCATCGGAAATCTGATCGATTTTTTCCTTATTGACTTCTATAATAATCACTTCGTGTCCCTGTTTTATTAATGTTTTAGCTGTTATAATCGTTAACGGGCTGGCTCCTGAAAATACAATCCTCATATTATTCCTCCAGTCTTCTACCAATCCAAGTTCGAGGATAGAATAGCACTAACCAAGCGATAACTTCTAATCTCCCAAGGAGCATATCTGCGCATAGAACTCCTTTAAGAATCGGATGCAGGCCGGGAGCACTTATTCCAGACGATAGCCCGACTGTACCAGTAGCCGAGACAACCTCGAATAACGAATCAAGCGGGTTATGCCCCATGCCTACAAATACCAGCCATGAAATCCCAATGAACGCCAGAAAAACAAAAACGATGCTTAGAGCATTCTGTAGCTCGTCTGTTTCCAGTCGGCGCCTGCCAAGACTAGCTTCGGCAACAGCTTGCTTGGGCATACTGGGGCGCTGTAGAAAAATATAGAGCAGCTGCACCAAAATCAATAAACGTAGAATCTTGATGCCTCCGGCAGTAGAACCGGCACCACCGCCCAGAAACATGGAAAAAATGAGCGTAAGTTTTGCACCAGCGTTGAGCTGAGAAATATCCAATGTAGCGAAGCCTGCTGTTGATTGAGCAGAAAAAGCATTTAATACTCCATGGCGCAGTGCTTGAATCCAGCTAAAACCATCCCGGGTGAGAAACAATGCCATAAGTAACGCCGCCACCAAACCGGCTATAAAAAGCCCCTGCAGCTGGCGGTCTCGTATTAACACTCTTCCGCCCTCTTTAAATGAGCGAAAGTACAAAACTAGAGGAATAGCGCCTGCCACCGATAGCAATATCACCATCGCTTGCAGCCACGAACTATTAAGTCCCGCCAGGCTGGCATCATGAGGTGAAAACCCTCCAGTAGATACTGCGGAAAGAGAGTATATTACACCATTGAACCATCCCGCGCCCAGCAACCCTAATGCGACAATGCCGAAACCGGTCAGAATTGAGTAGACAATAATCACGCGACGGGCATGTGCCCTGGTACTACCGACCATGTCCTCCTCATAGTCTCCTAAATCGCCAATACGCTTGGCTGCCAGCCCCGGCCGAATCATGGTTGCCACGAAAAGAATCACGATACCCAGACCCCCAGCCCACTGCATCCAGGCACGGGAAAATAGAAAAATAGCCGGTTTATCTGCCACTGAAGCCGTAACACTCAAACCTGTTGTCGTTACGCCGGAGATGGTCTCGAACAGCGCATCTGCAAAGCTTAAGCCAGAAGCCATGGTGGGCCACGTCATCACCATCGGCGCAAATATAAACACCACAGCAGTAACGACCATCGCTTCGTTCGTCTGGATGCGTTTGGGGGCCGACAGCCTTCGCAGGAAAAACCCTGTAACAAAGACACCCGCTACAACAATGGCATACCGGAGCGTAACACGGTAATCTCCGAGTAGAATGGATACAACTAACGGCACCAGCGTAAGCACTGCCAGAACAATGCAGAGCTGGCCGAAATACTTCAGCACCAGCAGAGGTCGAACGGAATACCTCAGTGCACGCACTATTAACCCCGGTTCATTTCAATTCTATCATTTATATCGAATCAATATCTGGTTTTTAATAATCATATGAGCTTAGAGATGAAAGTCGGATACGAAGTATATGTCAATTACAACCCATTATAGCTCTTTTAACTAAGATACGGGGGTATAAAGGAACATGAAACCGAGTATTGTGAAGACCAATCGTGGGATAGGGGTATCGCATTTCGAAGAAGGCGGATATGAGTTTTATATCTGGGCACCGCGAGCCGAGAAACTGGGGAAGGGGGGACTCGAACCCCCACGCCTTGCGGCACATGATCCTAAGTCATGCTCGTCTGCCAATTCCGACACTCCCCCGCCCTATA
>JAFGBN010000117.1 GCA_016933195.1 Dehalococcoidia bacterium
AATCGTAGGGTTCTGTTGTAACTGGTGTTCCTATGCTGGTGCTGACCTTGCCGGTGTCTCACGGTTCCAATACCCCCCTCATATAAGAATAATCAGGGTAATGTGTAGTGGCAGAGTTAACCCTGCTTTTATACTCAAAGCTCTTGAGATGGGAGCCGATGGCGTGCTCATCGCTGGATGCCATCCTGGCGATTGTCACTATATCTCAGGGAATTATAAGGCAGAACGACGCATACTACTACTTAAGAAAGTATTGGAGCAACTTGGAATAGAGAAAGAAAGAGTTCGGCTAGAGTGGATTTCCGCCTCTGAAGGAGCAAGGTTTGCAGAGGTAGTTACCGATTTTACCCAGACCGTAAAAAACCTCGGGCCAAATCCAATCAGAGAGAAGCGACAAAAATTGATTCAGAAAAAACTGTAAATTACAATACATGAAAAACTAAGAAGGAGAGGCGAACATGGCTAAACCAAAGATCGCATTCTATTGGAATGCTTCGTGCGGTGGATGTGAAGAGACAGTAGTTGACCTTAATGAAGATATACTGAAAGTGGTGGAGGCTGTGGATATTGTCTTCTGGCCCGTCGCCTTGGATTTCAAAAGAAAAGACATTGAGGCTTTGAGCGATGGAGAGATAGCAGTAAGCTTTATAAATGGGGCAATAAGGACAGAGGAGCAAGAGGAGATGGTAAGACTGCTGAGGGCGAAATCTGGCCTTGTGGTTGCTTTTGGCTCCTGTGCTCATTTAGGAGGGATACCTGGATTAGGAAATTTCTGTACAAGGGGCACAATTTTTCAAAGAGTCTATAAAGAGACCCCGTCCACTGAAAATCCGCAGGGGACTGTTCCACAGGAGAAGACAGATATTGGAGTTGGCGAGCTTACCTTACCTGAATTCTATGATACTGTAAAGACATTGAATCAGACTATCCCTGTGGATTACTACCTTCCTGGATGTCCACCACCACCCGATTTAGTAATGAATGCTGTAAATGCCATTCTCACAGGGCAGCTACCGGAGAAAGGGGCAGTGCTTGCTCCTAATAAAGCGCAATGTGATACATGTCCCAGGAATGAGACGAAACCGGAGAAAATATCAATAAAAGAAATAAAAAGACCTTGGGAGATCAAAATTGACCCTGAGAAATGCTTTCTGGCGCAAGGGCTAATTTGTCTTGGCCCCGCCACCCGTTCGGGGTGTGGGGAGACATGCATCAGGGCTAATATGCCCTGTCGGGGCTGTTTTGGTCCTGTGGGCGGAGTTGTTGACCAGGGAGCAAGAGCGCTTTCGGCAATTGCTTCTATATTGGGACTTGAAGACGAAGAAAAGATGACAGAGGAGGACACTCAAAAATTGGTTGACCAAATCGCAGACCCGGCGGGGACATTCTACAGATTTAGTCTACCATCTTCTCTACTGAGAAGGAAGAGGATGGAATAGGAGGATATAATGAGAAAGATAACTATAGACCCGATAACCAGGCTTGAAGGGCATGGAAAGATAGAAATATTTCTCAATGATGCCGGGGATGTTGACAGGGCTTACCTTCAAATACCCGAGCTTCGAGGATTTGAAAAATTTTGTGAGGGAAGACCGGCAGAGGAGATGCCTAGAATAACAACCATGATCTGTGGAGTATGTCCTACCGCTCACCACATGGCGTCGACTAAAGCCCTTGACGACCTCTGGAAGGTTGAGCCCACCTCAACGGCAAAGAAAATAAGAAGGTTGATGTACAATGCTTTCCAAGCGGAGGACCATTTATTGCATTTCTTCTATCTCGCCGGCCCCGACTTTATTGTTGGCCCAACGGCGCCCCCAGGAGAAAGAAATATCTTGGGAGTCATTGCCAAGGCTGGGATAGAAACGGGTGGAAAGGTGATAGAGGTTAGGAAAAGACTGAGGAATGTGCTGAGGATAATCGGAGGCAAGCCAGTCATGCCTAGCTGCGGGTTACCTGGGGGCGTGTCAAAAGCGATTACTGAGGAGGAGAGGAAGACTCTGATAGAGACGGGAGAATATGCTGTGGGGTTCTGCCAATTTGCTCTCCAGCTCTTTGATGATACAGTGCTCAAGAATAAAGAATACGTTGAGCTTGTCACCGGTGATATCTACAAGCATCGGACATATTATATGGGGCTGGTGGACGAGAATAATAAGGTGAACTTCTACGATGGTATGATTAGAGTGGTTGACCCCAATGGCAAAGAGTTTGCCAAGTTTAAAGCCCAGGAATACCTTGACCATGTTAGGGAGCATGTTGAGCCCTGGAGTTATGTGAAGTTTTGCTATCTTAAGAACTTAGGCTGGAAGGGATTTACTGATGGGGAAGATAGCGGTATTTACCGGGTAGCGCCACTGGCCCGTCTGAATGCTGCTGATGGTATGGCGACACCACTGGCTCAACAAGCCTATGAAAAAATGTATGAAACCTTAGGAGGAAAACCGGTTCACAGCACTCTGGCTTTCAGTTGGGCTCGACTCATTGAGGCTCTTTATGCCTCCGAACGGGTGTTGGAGCTTTCTCGTGACCCTGAAATTACCTCTCCTGATACCGTAAACCTGCCCACCGAAACTCCAAAAGAGGGTATCGGGGTGGTAGAAGCACCTAGGGGAACCCTCTTCCACCACTACCAGACTGATGAGAGGGGAATTCTTACCAAGGTTAACCTGATTGTTGCTACAACAAATAATGCCGCTCCCATATGCATGTCAATTGAGAAAGCAGCCAAATCCCTTATCCACAACGGGGAGGTTTCCGAGGGTCTTCTCAATATGGTTGAGATGGCATTTAGAGCTTACGACCCTTGCATGGCTTGCGCTACCCATAGTCTGCCTGGGCAGATGCCTCTGGAAGTAACCATCCATGACCACCAGGGAGATGAAGTTCAAAGACTGAGCCGGAGTCTTCCTGAGGAGGATTAAAGAGCTAAAATGGGCGAAGTAATAGATTTGTTGAAGCAGTCAGGATATTCAGATAAAGCAATAGAATACTACGTAAATAAGGTGAATGTTGGCGAAATGAAGGATCACGATGCCCATTTCGCGTATACCGGCCCCTGTGGTGACACGATGGAGTTCTTCTTAAAAATTGATTCTACTGTGATAAAGGATGCCAAATTTCAAGCTATAGGATGTGCCGGTGCCTTTGCGTCTGGCTCCGCTCTCATCGAAATGATAAGGGGGGAAACGCTAGAGCAAACAGAAAAAATAGATGAGAATGATATAGTAAACTACCTGGGTGGGATACCCGAGCCCAAAATCCATTGTGCCCGCTTAGCCAAAACGACTTTGGGATTGGCAATCAAAGAGTATAGACAGCGAAGAATGCAAGAACCATGAAGCTTAGCTGCCCTGTGGCAACCACGACTTTGCAGCAAAGAGATAAATATTAGTCCTCAGGGAAACCAAGCAGAAGCCATACCATAGAAGTAATTGATGAAACTAACGGGAGAATATACTTGCCTCCCCGTCAGATAGCCTGTCCAGTTGAATTTTATTCTAATTGACAGCATCCTTTGACTGGGATACCATGGGTGGTTGATTGGAAAATTGAAATCAGATGAAGCGGACACTGAAGTCCTTATTTCCCCCATGTTTATTGGCGCTGGTCGGTGCCGGCAACAGTCCACTGGATATTGGGGAATGTCTTTAAAGGATTCCATCGAGCTGAGCTTCAATGGTAAGCTCTGCCCAGCCAATCCAGCAAAGACCGAGATTACAGAGCTGACGGGGTTATCCGCGTATCACTGACGCCCTGTAAGAGTTGTTAACTTGCCAGTAATAGCTATCATGGCACAGGCTATATCAGAGACTATGGAGAGATGTGCTACAAAAGTTTTCGCTTTTCCCCGCTTATTTTCAATTCCTCCGGCTGGAAGCCCAATGGACTTTGTCTGGCTTCCTCATGATGATTGCAGCAGTCTCACTGTCCCGAGGAGAGCAGCTAAGATAATCTGTGCCTTGGTTCGATACTCCAGAAATCTTGAAGCTATTGAAGCTTACAGGAAGGAATGGTATGTCTGAAATAATTGAGAAATTTGAGCCCCTCTTTAATCCCAGGTCGATTACCTTTATCGGAGCATCAGCCAGTCCGGAGAAATGGGGCTCTATCATATTGTCCCACATTATAACCGGGGGATTCAGAGGCAAAGTCTATCCAATAAACCCAAGAGAGAAGGAGATACTGGGTCTAAGGACCTATCCTGACGTTGAGGCTTTGCCTGAGCCCCCCGACCTGGCTATATTTGTAATACCTTCATCCCAAATTCCGTCAGTGCTGGAAGACTGTGCCAGGAAAGGAATCAAGGCAGGAATCGTCATTACTGCTGGCTTTGCTGAAGTGGGAGCTGAAGGAGAAAAGCTCCAACAGGAGATAGTCCGCATAGCTCGCGAGAGTGGAATGATTTTAGTGGGCCCCAATTGCTTTGGCATTATTAGTAGACCCTGCAGTTTATCCACTACCATGCCTCCTTTATATCCTAAGCAGGGCCCCTTTGCCATACTTTCGCAAAGCGGTAATGTGGCTGTCACCATCGCTCATAAGTTGATAGATAAAGACTTTGGCATCAGCAGGCTTATTAGCTATGGCAACGAAGCTGATTTACATTGTGAAGACTATCTCGAGTATTTAGCCGAGGATACAGAGACCAAAGTTATACTCAGCTACGTCGAGGGGTTCAAAGATGGGAGAAAGTTTTTTGAAATAGCCAAAAAGGTCACTCGAAGAAAACCCATCGTTATGCTTAAGGTGGGATACACCGCTGCCGGGGCCAGGGCAGCCAGGTCGCATACCTCAGCCTTAGCTGGCTCTGATACCACCTTCGATGCTGCTTGCAAGCAGACAGGAATCATACGGGCTCGAAGCGTGGATGAGATGTCGGATATTGGTGTTGCCCTTCTGAATCAGCCCTTGCCCAAGGGAAAGAGGGTTGGGATACTCACTGCTGGTGGAGGGTTGGGGGTTCTCGCTGCCGATGCTTGCGCTTATGCTGGCCTCAATGTGGCTCACCTTCCTGAGGATACTATAGGGGAGCTGAATGCTCTCTTGCCTCCCTGGTGGAACCATGACAATCCAGTGGATTTGGCAGCAGGAGCTTTTGGCACGGATGCGGTGAAGGCTATCGAGGCTTTGCTTCGCTGTCATAGCATTGATGGGATGATATTGCTGAATTTAATCGTGGCACTACCAATAAATATCGGGGTGTTGTTCCGTGATGACCTGGCCTCAGGCTCAGTTCCACAGGAAAAGCTTAGAGCCTTCGAGGATGGTATGGGCCAGCTCTTTGACCAGTTGATGGCTCTGGTCACCAAGTACGATAAACCAATCATCATTGCCACAGAGCTTGAAAGTGAGAATATAGATGTTAAGGCAAAGAAAATGGCAGGGCAAAAAGGACTCGCATACTATACTCAACCTGACCGGGCGGCACTTGTTTTCTCCCGCTTAGCCCAGTATGCTGAGTACCTCAGAAATCTATCCCCTTGCTCTCCTTCGGCGCCTTAGCCAGATTACCAAAGGCGGAATCCACACCCAGCAAAAGATGCCAATCCAGATGAGCGCAGTGGCTAAACCTCTTCCGAATGTGGTTAGTCCACGCACTGCTGACTTGACGGCATCTGAGGCACTCCAGGAGGGCTCAGCTAATAACCCCTTGGTCTGACTTAGGGTTACTTCGATAAGCGACATATCTGAAGTGCGTTCCAGGTATTTCATACGACCTTCGATCTGTTCAATCTGCCCTCGCACATTGGAAAGCGCCTGCTGCACCTGTAGCATTTCCTCCACTTTTGTAGCTTTCTCTAGCAGTGCCAGATACTGGGCTTCAGTTGCTTCCAGGTTACGTAGCCGGGCCTCGAGGTCGACATACTCCTCGGTCACATCCGTTGCTTGAGTGTTCTCCTGCGGCACGTTTATCGCCAGGAGGCGAAGCCTTTCAAAGGCCTCCTCGAAACTTTCAGCGGGAACGCGGATGGCAACACTGCCCGAAATTCCCCTTTCATGTTCGTATTTGTTGGAGGAAACCACGTAGCCGTCTAGCTCGCCAGCTACCCCGGCAACCTCATCCATAGCCTCAACTACGTCCTCCACCTCTAGGGTTATGTAGCCTGTTTTTATGATTTTGCGCTCTATGGTTGACTCGCCGGGAACTTCACTCGGATATCCTCCTCCCTCTTCAACAAAATCCACTGAAGCTGATGGCGGCCTTGGCACTGGCGCCGGCATCGCCGGCGCCGTTGGCTCCGTCGGCGTTGTTAGCATCTTACCTGGTGCCGCACAGGCAGTGGTCAGCATTAAACCCAGAATGAGCACCACGGGAATTGAAAGTTTGAACAACTTATTCATTTACTTACCTCCCCTCTCACTAGTTTAACATTAAAAACGAAAAAAAGGACAAGAAGTTTAGGCCTTCATAGAGATTGTAGCTGATGCTATCAATCGCTATTATTTAAACCACGGCCTTTATCGTTCTTTCATCTCTCCTTTACCTGTGGCTTATTATGTATTCGTGGCACAAAGGCAGCTGGGATTAGGATAATTACCGCAAAAATCTTCATAAAGAGGATATATAGCGTTTCGTGGGGCGCATCTTGAGGGATTTCAACAATTTGATTCGAACTCTTTCCCCAGATTACTCATCTATATCTTGTCCAGTAGATTGCGATACTTGCTCATCCTTATCATCTTTCCCTCAGGCTGAATGAGCCATGTCATCCAGCATATTTCGATAGGTCTGTAACCTGAGAGTTCTGATAATTGCTCAATTGTCCTGACCAAATCTATTTCCCTTTCGGTTGGCATATCCAGCCCAGCTTCATCGAGAATTTGCCTGACCACTCTCCTTACTATCTTATCAGGCATTGCTGTATCCACCCCTCCCATCATCCTTAAATACTGGAATGTAGCCATGCCCACTCCGCTGATTTTACCTATAGGGTCTTCTCTCCAGCCATCGAGCTGAGAATTAGCTGCCCAGAACCTGAAGGCTCTTCGCTCATCCAGGCCTTTCATTTTCCCAAGTTCATAAAGGTAAGAGGAGATAGATTTTGCTGCTTGCCAAGACCTTCTGTTTCTCCAGATGCCTTTCGTTTTCTCTTCCGGGAGGTTGCTCAAGCTTTCAAGGTCTTTGACCCTGCCGCAGTCTACGAAGTCCTTCTTGAATTTCATCACCTTGGGGACTACGGCAGTAAAGTAATTGAGGCCGATAGAAGTGAAAGCTGCATCGACAATCATCAGTACTACGCTCCCATCCCATCGTTCGGTTCGCAAACACCGGGCACAGTGTTCACTGATGCCAGTCGTTTTGGACATATATGAGCTTATGATTTGAGACGGCCTCTTCATCGGGCTCCTCGGTGCTGGACTACTTCTTGCCCTGCACCCTTTCTTGAATCGCTTTACTGGTCAATTCTCGAATCGCGTCAGAAGCAACCCACATGGCACTCTTTGAATCCATCGTTTGAATCTCTCTGGCGGTTTCAAGTGCCTTCTTATTCAGAGTGAGATTTCTCTTCCCGATTTGCCTTAATGCCCAATTGACTGCTTTTTTGACAAAGTTTCTATTATCGCGAGCTTCTCTACTTATGATTTCCAGAAATTCCTCGAATTGTCTATCGTTAGCCTTCTTGTCGCTGACAGCTAGGCTAGCCATTAGTACGAACCCTGCTCTTTTGGTGAATTCTTTATCGTTCGTGCTCCACTCCACCGCTTTTTGATAGGCGAATTTAGTTTTCTTAAAGAGATTGCTACAGCACTGGTCACAAATTTCCCAGTAATCAAAGTTCTTTGTCCAACTTTCCATTTGTTCTGCAGTTATCATCTCTGGCTCTTCAATCATACTCGCAAGTATCCTGGTCTCACGGACATCAGATGCCCAGAGTTGTTGGGCAAGCTCGTGGTCTTTCCCTGTTTCCCTGGCAATATTTCTCAAGTTTGGAATTGAGACTCCGTAGGTTTTCTGTGGCGTAATCCCGTATCTTGCCATGCCCTCTATCGCATTGGGATTAGACAAGGATTTTAGCCTCTCGACAATATCCGTGTACTGCATTTTCGCCCCTCCATAATTGATACACGGCTTTCTCTTAATTTAGCATAGAGAAGGTTTTTGTGAAGAAAGGCTTGGCTGAGTGGGTAAGGCACGAACCTTTTGCGCTGTGTTTGCGAAGCCGCGTATTACAATTCCCCTTTTGAGAAAGTATATGTCCTTTTGTCTTTTCTCGATAGCTTGAACAACCCTGTGTTTGTAACCTTGGATACTATTTCCTTTTCTTTCATATGGTGGTCATTGAAGGATAGGATTCCATTTGGCTTTAATAATCGATGCAACTCTCTTAGTACGCCATCAGGGTCAACCAGGCTGTGGAATGTATCGTACAATAGAACTGCATCCATGCTACTATCCGCTAGTCCCGTTTTGCAGTCGGAACAAATGGTTTCCACATTTGCCACTAGCTTTTTTGAAGCTATATGCTGAACTTTCTGAATTGCAAGTGGCTGGATATCCAAAGCGTAAATCTTTCCTGATTTGCCCACCAGTTGTGCAAGAGGGGTTATATAACTCCCGGGTCCACAGCCATAATCGAGTACATGAGACCCTGGTCTTATTCCAAGCTCTTTTAAGATATTCATGCGGGGTAAGAAGAAGTCACGAAATTTGTAGCCGAGAGACATGAATTTGAAATGAAAGCTACTCATCGGTTTAGCCATTTAATTCTCCCGTATAATTCTCCTGACATGCGGTTTCGGGCAACAAAAGTATAGTCGGGCTACAGTCCGCCTGGTCCGCTTTGTTCCGCCAAACTCTAGCATTTGCTGTAGCAGTTATCAAACTTGCCTAAGGCATCTGGCTCCAACACAGCCTGTCGGAGCTTTTTGCCTTTACCCGCCCAAGTGGAGATTGACGCAAGGCGAATTACATGTTATCTATTAATTCTTCCTGTACTTGAGCCAGATAGGATATCGACAGGAAGAAAGGAGGTCAAGAATGGCACCACAGGTTGAAGTCACAATAAAAAAGGCGGAGCCGATGACGGTGGCCTTTATCTCGATGAAGGGGCCTTACAGCCTGATAAGCGGAGCCTTTGGCAAGCTCTATGGCTGGATTGGGCAGAAGGGTCACATTCCCGCTGGTCCTCCACTGGGAGTTTTCTTTAATGCCCCGGAGCAGGTGCCTGCTGGGGAGCTTTTATGGGAGATATGCTCTCCTATAGCGGGGGATATCGCCACGAGCGGCCCGGATGAGCAGGGCCTGGGCACCAAGAAGGTGAAGGGGGCAGAAGTAGCCGCCACCATGCATAAGGGACCTTATGACCAGGTGGGAGGCACCATTCATGCTCTGGAGGCATGGATAGCGGAGAATGGTTACGAGATTGTGGGCGCCTATGAGGAGGTCTATCTCAGTGAGCCGGATAAAACACCACCTGAGGAGTTACTCACCGAGGTCAGGTTCCCGGTGAGAAAGAAGTAGAGGCCCCCTTTTTATAATCATAGCTTCTGCAGGGATTTTTCGAAGTCTCTCACCCGGGGAGGCTTTTATCGCAGGCGATTCCATTCCTCAGCCGTAATTTGACGACCTATGATTTCTTCTGCTTCTCGCAATAACATTCGAAGCTGAGGTACTGAATATTCGGTGTTAGAGGGGATTGCCAGACGATGCCGTTCACAGAGCATAAACTGGTGTCTTGCGCCAGAATATGGGCCATCAAAGCCGAGTTTTCCAAGACGCCGGATGAACTCTCGGCGCTTACATAGCCTCCACCGGCTCACGGCGGGGCTCCTTATTGAGGTCAATACCGGAGATTACTGGCAGAGGATGGCCCAATTTAAGACCAACAAGAATCCAATCCTCCAGAGTGGAACGCAATTCATCTTCACATTCCCGGAGGATGGGAGCGAAAGCTATTACTCCTTTGCACAAAGGAATTCGCCCGCTGAAGGTTCCATCCTCCAACTTGTCATAGACAGCATACGCTAGAGCCTGGTTTATGTACTCAGTAAGGGTAAATCGTATCGCCATCAATATACCTCCCAGAACCAGTCCGGTTCATTTCCTGTACCTTTTGAATTATACCACATAGCAATCACAGCCTCTGCAATGATTTTTCGAAGTCTTTTACACGGGGTGGCTTTTTGCCTTTGCCTGGCTCGACAGTATGCCCTTCTGCTCTCAAGTGAGCTGCTTGTGCCTCCGTGCCGCCGGGGAACTTTTCATTTAAACTGCCGTCTGGCTTGACTACCCGCCAGTAGGGCGTTATTTCTTCCCTGCCGTTTCTTAAGTCCTCTTCTGCCGTTTCGGCTGCAATCCGAATATGTATCCCTGTGGTGAGTGGGCAGGTTGAATCAGCGTTGAAATCTTTTGCAAGGCGTTCTCTGATTTCTCTCGCAGTAACAAGTTTTCTTTCTGGGACTTTGCGAATCAATCCATCAACAAGAAGTGGCGTAGGTACAAGCACCCTTCTACCTCCGAATATTTTTTCCCACTCTGGCGGGCCATCTTCAACCTTCGGCAGACCTTTGGGTGGGTGTTCCAGTTTTTCTCGCCAGGGTTTTCGTGTTTTACGCATGTTTCTAGAGGGAGATTGCTTCGTTGCCCCTTGTCACAACTTATCTGAACGAGATTCTTCGGTCGTTCCTCTCCCTCAGAATGACAAAAGGTAAAGGGCTTCAACTTATCGAATGACAGGGGAAATTTCTGTGAGAGTTCATGCGGTTAACTATAAGTCGCATCTCACTTGCCAGCATTTTCGAATAGAGCGTCAGTTCACCACTCTCTACAAAATAGAGGAGCTTTAATTACTAAAGCTCCTCCTGAATCTCCTTATTCAATTACTACATCACCCCTACTCTTCCACTCTACATTACGGATAAGTGCCCGTTGCTCTACTATTCAGAGAGCCCTATATTACAAACGAAGAGCTTGGGGCTTCCTAATGCTCTCCAACAGCACATTTCAGCTGGTTTACCAAACCCACACTCCCCTTATGCTGGCGGAGAGCCCCACCGGGGCAAAAACCATCGGCATAACCAAGCTTGTTTCTTTGTCATGCCCCACCTCCTTATGTCTAAATGGTAGCAAAAATAAAAGTATATATCAAGTTTGTGTTGAGATTGTTTACTTAATAATACTGCTCAGCATGTTAAGTGCTTTCTTACCCCAGCTTGGTTACTCCAGCGTGAGTCTCACTGGATAAGCCGGGGCGATGGGCGTCGCTCTCGACTGGTATAAGACCAGCCTGAGAAACAGGTCCCTCAAGGGATTCCTCATCGCTATGGCCCGCTCCACTCCTTGCAGTGATAGCGGGGTTAGGGGCGGACCTGCCCTGTGCCGAAGATAATCCACTTGTAGCTGGTGAGCTCTTTAAGGGCCATAGGGCCACGGGCATGAAATTTCTGGGTGCTTATACCTATCTCGGCGCCCAGACCAAACTGGCTGCCATCGGTGAAGCGGGTGCTGGCGTTGGCATAGACACAGGCAGCATCCACTTCATTTAGAAATCGCATGGCCGCAGAATAGCCCTCAGCGACGATAGCTTCCGAGTGTCCTGAGCCATATTTCTCGATATGCTCTAAGGCTTCATCCAGGGAATCGACTACTTTAATAGCTGCCTTTAGTGACAGATATTCCTTCCCCCAGTCCTCTTCAGTTGCCGGGACTAATTTCAGGGAAGCAGAATGCTCAAGGATGGCCATAGCTCTCTCGTCACAATGCATTTCCACGCCTGCCCGGGCCAGTTCTTTGGCAATGGCAGGCAAGTAGTCTGGGGCAATTTGACTGTGAACCAGAATGCAGTCCAGGGCATTGCATACGGTGGGTCGCTGGACCTTGGCATTATAGGCAATGGCTACGGCTTTGCCGAAGTCGGCGCTCTTATCCACATAGGTGTGACAAACACCCACTCCCCCGGTAATTACCGGCATGGTGGCATTCTCTGAGATAAGCTTTATTAGCCCGGGGCCACCACGGGGAATTACCAGGTCAATTACCCCCTTCATTTTAAGCATATAATTGACTAAAGCTCTTTCAGTAGATTCAACAAATTGGATTGCCCCCTGGGGCACTCCAGCCTGACTGCAGGCTTCTTGAGCTACATTGGCTAACGCACTGTTGGAATTTACCGCTTCCCTGCCACCACGGAGGATAACGGCGTTGCCAGATTTAAGGCATAAAGATGATATATCTATGGTGACATTGGGGCGGCTCTCATATATAGCCCCAATAACTCCCAGGGGTACTCGTTTCCTGCCTATTTGCAGACCATTGGGCAGAGTTCGCATCTCGAATATCTCGCCCACCGGGTCAGGCAACGCGGCCACTGTTCTTGTGTCCTGGGCTATGCTTTCCAGGCGGCCTGGCGATAGCATAAGCCTGTCAAGCATAGCCTCGCTCATGCCAGAAGCTTTAGCCTCTTCATAGTCAACCTTATTGGCAGCCAGGATTTCGTCCTGCTTATCAATAAGAGCTTCAGCAACATCGAGCAAAGCCCTGTTCTTCGTTTCTGTGGGGAGAAAAGCAAGCTTTTTCGAGGCTGCCCTGGCTGCCTTCCCTCTTTCCTCCAGTTCTTTTATAGCTGATTCCATAATTCTTCTCCTTTCAGAATACTACCATATTATTGAGTTAGTGAATTGAGATGATGGCACCTGTATCAGTATTTCCAATGTTAGTGAACCTTGCTTTTTAGTTTCAAGCTGTCCCTCTCATAACGCCCGGCCTGTTCTACATTCTTTAACATGGAATCGAACAGGGCAGCGATATTATATACATAGCCAGACCTTCTGATTCGCCTCCCTATCAACTTAACATACTTTTTATTCATATCATAG
>JAFGBN010000014.1 GCA_016933195.1 Dehalococcoidia bacterium
CGTGTCATTTTGACCCTCCTTTTGGGTAACACTTTTTTTGAGGCAACGATACCCCCTTCGGTAACAATAATTATGAGTCAATTCGAGGTATTGACAATAGTATGCGCTGGATATAACATCGTTGTAAGACTCAAGAGGAACCAAATCAGCTCCGTACGAGTTGATACGGAGAATTCCCGTGAAACGGATACTTTGGGAATATGTTCGGGACGCATTTCCCAACAAAGTAGTTGGTGGCCCTTGGCCTAAATAGCCGGCTAAAGATGTCGCGTTTCTTGATCAGAGCGCGAGAAAGAGAGCTTAACATGCAACACATCCTGGAGATGAGCTGATGGACACAAGTATCGGTAAAAATGATAGCTTGCCGGCCATTGCTCTGGAGATGATTGGCATCAACAAGTCTTTCGCCTCTTCTAAGGTTCTGAACGATATTTCCTTCCAAGTACATAAAGGCGAGGTTCACGCCCTTGCCGGTGAGAACGGGGCTGGCAAAAGTGTGCTTATGAAGACACTAATGGGCGTGTATCAACCAGACAGCGGTACATATCTTATCGATGGTCGCGTGGTCAGGTTTTCCAGCCCAGCCGCAGCGCAACGCCAGCATGTTTCCATGGTTTACCAGGAATTTGGGCTAGTTCCTTTTCTTACCGTGACCGAAAATATTTTGATGGGTCGTATGCCACGGAAAAATGGTTTCATAGACTGGAAGAGCGCAAATAAGAAAGCAGAGCAGTTGCTTAACGCTCTGGGAGTATCATCTATTTCCCCCAAGGCTACGGTATCCTCGCTGAGGGTGGCGGAGCAGCAGGATGTGGAGATTGCCCGGGCGCTTTCCTATGACCCATCGGTCTTCATTATGGATGAAGCTTCGGCGGCCTTGTCCCTAGAAGAAGTAGAGCATTTACATGAACTGGTAAAAAGACTGAGTAATCAAGGTGTTTCCATTGTATACATAACTCACCATCTGGAAGAAATCTGGCAGATTTGCGACAGGGTTACCATACTCCGGGATGGGTCTGTGGTTTCCACGAATAGAGTGAAGGATATCAGTGTCGCCACTCTCATCAATAGAATGACGGGCAAAAAAATCAGCGGGGAACTGGAACGACGAGGCCGAACTGACGCCAAGGAAGGGCAGAGCATTTTTCAGCTTAAGAATTTCGAAGCCAAAGGATTATTCAGCGACATCAATCTTACAGTGAGTAAGAAAGAGGTTGTCGGGGTAGCCGGCCTGACTGGAGCCGGAAAAACGGAGCTGGGCAAAGCTATTTTTGGCGCTTTGCCGAAACAGGTGCATCTTGTGAGCGGAGAGTACATATTCAATGGTAGGAAGGTTAAAGCGCAGTTTCTCAGCCCAGCAAAAGCGCGGAAGATGGGCATAGGCTTTGTATCAGAGGATCGCAAGGCGGAAGGCTTGATCAACGCTCAGTCCGTACATTTCAACATCACTCTGCCGGCTTTGTCACGAATAAGCCGCTGGAGTGTGATTATCAGGAAAGTAGCTGAAGGCATGGTTAGCTTAATCATTAAGCAAATGGCTTTGCGGCCGCCAGACCCGAATAAGCAAGTGGAGTTCTTAAGCGGTGGCAACCAGCAGAAAGTAGTTGTCGGGAAATGGTTGGCCAGCGAGGTGAAACTTCTCATACTGGATGAACCGACACGCGGTGTTGACATTGGAGCTCGCGAGGAGCTGTATAAAGTGTTACAGAAACAGAAGGAGCAGGGTGGGGGAGTGCTGTTATTGTCGTCCGATCTGCGGGAGGTCATTAGCAATTCCGACCGAATATTAGTGATGCGGCAAGGGAAAATCACGACCGAGGTGCCGCCGTACAGAGTATCTGAGGAAAAGCTGCTCAAACTGGTATTGGGAGAAGAGGCCGCCTAGATAGGAAACCGAACCAAGCTTCGGAAGGCTCGACATGTTCCACTCTTCCATCTTCTTGAAGTAGGGAGTCTTTTCCAGCTTTGCTCCAACAGCACTTATGCACTCACCACGTCCGCTGAACTGTAACCTTGGGTTGCTAGACGCTCAATTCCTATGGTTGTCTATGCACCTCACTGATTGAGTGTCCCCATATGGAACCAGACCCATGGGCGGGGCAGCAGGGAAGGCATCCTCTGTTCATATTCAAGGTATTCCGATCCGAATCTTTCTTCTAGTAAGGTAGACATATGCCCGGCACTATTTAGATGATTGAATGCCCGTGGATTAAGAAACACGGGTTTCCTATCCCCCCATCTGGAGAGTCCCAAGTTTATGATAGTCTTGAGAGCTATCACAGAGGCTGGTAGAATTCTACCAGCCGGAACGAATTTAGATGAATCTTAAGCTTGCCCATATGGTGATTGGATGGAATTCGAGCTGGCTGGGGTAACTATATAGGAGATGATCAGGATGACCCGGTTTAATTGGGAGTTCCCTTATGCCTCAAAACGCGCGCCTGTCATGGCCCGCAATATGGTTGCCACATCTCAACCTTTAGCAGCCCAGGCTGGCTTGAAGATGCTCCACAAAGGCGGCAATGCCGTGGATGCTGCTATCGCTACCGCTATAGCTTTAACAGTAGTAGAGCCCACTATGAATGGCATAGGTAGCGATGCCTTCGCTATTGTCTGGGATGGGAATGAATTACATGGCCTCAATGCTTCAGGTCGAGCTCCTGCTGCCTGGGACTTTAGCCAGTTCTCCCAGTTTGAATCTATGCCGAAACTGGGTTGGAACTCAGTAACCATTCCTGGCGCCGTATCAGCCTGGGTGGAATTATCCAAACGGTTTGGACATTTACCCTTCGAGAGCCTGTTTGAACCAGCAATAGAATATGCTTATAACGGCTTTTTGGTCTCCCCGAAAATCGCTGAGGGGTGGGGTCTTGCCTCCCCAAAATACAAGGGCTTCCCCGAATTTGCCGCGGCATTCTTGCCTAATGGCAGAGCACCTCAAGCCGGAGAAAGATTTGAGCTTAAGGCTCAAGCAAAGACCCTGGAACAGATTGCAGAAACAAATGGTGAAGCTTTCTACCGTGGGGAGCTGGCAGACAAAATAGTTGCTTATTCCAGGGCTACCGGAGGTTTGATTACCAAAAAAGACCTGGCGGAACATAAGGCCGACTGGGTGGAAACTATATTCACCAACTATCATGGGTTCAGGTTACATGAAGTCCCTCCGAACGGACAGGGCATAGCAGCATTGCTTATGTTGGGCATTCTCGAGCACCGGGATATTCAAGACTATCCTGTGGACTCTGCGGACAGCTTACACCTCCAGATTGAAGCTATGAAATTGGCGTTTGCAGATACATATCGGTATGTTGCCGACCCGGATAGCATGGACATAGACCATAGAGACTTGCTGAACCCGGACTATTTATCCCAACGAGCGAAGCTGATTGACCTGGCCAAAGCTCAGAATCCAGGCTACGGCACCCCAGAGCACGGGGACACTGTTTACCTGAGTACAGCCGATGCTGCCGGCATGATGGTCTCTTTCATACAATCCAATTACCTTGGTTTTGGCTCAGGCATTGTAGTGCCCGATACTGGAATCAGTCTGCAAAGCCGAGCAGCATGTTTTAGCCTGGAGAGAGGTCATCCCAATCAGGTTGAAGGAGGAAAGCGACCTTTCCATACAATCATTCCAGCGTTTGTGACCAGAGATGGCCAGCCATTAATGAGCTTCGGGGTAATGGGAGGGCCGATGCAACCACAAGGTCATGCACAAATTATGCTGCGTATGTTTGATTACCATCAAAACCCGCAGGCAGCTTGTGATGCTCCCCGCTGGGTCGTATTCCCGAACATGGAACTGGCTTTTGAGCCAGGCTTCAAACCAGATGTTCTGGAAGATCTGACCAGGCGGGGTCACAGAATCAGGATGGTCGGGGAAGACTCGTGCTTTGGTGGGGCCCAGATAATCTGCAAGCTAGCTGATGGCTATTGCGGCGCTTCTGACCCCAGGAAGGATGGACAGGCTGCAGGTTTCTAGCATCATCGAACACCACTGCTATAACCAGTGATGGTGCCATTTTCGGAGTCACTGTGTTATCCCTGGTGAATGTCTTCAATGCGGTAGCTGAAAATGCCCGCAGGAGCAGCAACCTCAACTGTCTGCCCCTTTTCTTTATCCAGAAGCACTTTGCCCAGGGGTGAAGCAACAGAGATTTTGCCCTTAGTCGGATTTGCCTCTCGGGGATCAACCAAGGCATAGCTGAGTTCTGTGCGGGATGATAAATCGCTAAGGACTATAATATCTCCGAGTTTTATCCTTAATGTGCCCTGGTTTCCATCAACGATTTTCGCCAGTTTCAAGGTCGTTTCCAGTTCCTCTATTCTCCCTTCCAAATGCGACTTTTGTTCTCTAGCCGCTTGCAGGGGAGCATTTTCTCGAAAATCTTTATCGGCAGCAGCTCTCCGCATATCCTCAACAACACTGGAGCGCTGGCTTTTCAGATTAGCTAGCTCTAGCTTTAACTCAGCATAACCTTGCGCACTTAAAGTAGCCTGGACCTGGGAGCTCCGCCGCGAAGCAGTTATATGCGAGGAGGCCCTTTTGGCTCGCAAATGGGGAGATAAATTTGCCCTGATGAATCCCTTCTTACAAACATAAGCGAGAAATCGCTTAAGCAGTTTTGCTGCCGATGGGGTAATCTGTTCACCGTAACTGGCTACATCAACAGGGCTAAGCTCATTTACTTTTCTATGCAGGCCAAACCAACGGATAAACTTGTAGACTTCGGTCTGTGTTTTTGCTCTATCTTGTGGAGGCAGAGCTAACAGAAAATCAGCAGTTACTTCAACCAGTGTAGACTTATAATCGGAAATACTTTCCACTAAGATTTAAATAATAACGCAAATACCCAAGCATTGTCAATTAACTAAGCGCATCATTCCTAAACTAGTCCGTGTGCGAAGGAAACGATTCAGGTCCTCCCGGTTTAGCACACCGATGACCTTCCCTCTCTCTATCACTGGCATGTGATTGGCAATTTCATTATTCATTTCCTGGAGCAGGGCTAAGATATCCTGGTCAGGATAGGTTGTTTTTAGTTTACTTGCCGGGGTCATTACATCCTGCACTAATGTGCTATCCCACTTGGCTTTAGAGATTTTCCCTATTTGTTGTAGAGTAATCATGCCCTCCAGCTCAGCCTCCCTGGTTACGGGGAAGCAAGTCCGGCCTGTAGGCAAAATATACTGCTGGGCTAAATCCCTTAAACTGAAATCACGCGCGACAAGAGGACAACCATGGTCCATAACGTGGCGCACTGTGATACCAGAAAGGTATTCTCGCAACAAAGCCTGTTGATAGCTAGCTCTAGCAGCATCATGCAGGAACCAACCGATAAATACGAGCCATAGACCGTTAAGCCATGAGTGGTAAGCAAGAGCAATGACAATTCCCACAGCGATGAATGCGTAAGCTATGCCTCTTCCTACCTTAGTGGCAATGCTTGTTGCTTTTTGATAGTTATTAGTCCTTTGCCACACGATAGCGCGAAGCATTCGCCCCCCGTCTAAGGGAAAGCCAGGGACTAAATTGAACACGGCCAAAATTACATTTATTATGGCCAGCCACAACATAAAGGCAGCTAAAAGTGGATGAGCTGCCAGTAAAAGATGTACCCCATAGAAAATGCCACCTAGTGCTAGACTGGCTAAGGGTCCAACTACAGCTATCAAAAACTCAGTTCTAGGGTGTGTTGCTTCCCTGGTTATCTGCGAAACACCACCAAAAACAAAAAGTGTAATATCTTTAACAGCGATGTGGTTATGAATAGCAAGGGCACTATGAGCCAGTTCATGGGCAACTATAGAAGCAAAGAAGAGACCACTGGTTAATATGCCCGAGAGTATTCTCTGTTCTAAAGGATAGTCGCCCGGGAAATAGACCACCAGTGAAATGGTTAGCAAAACGAAGATGATGAACCAGGTGTAATGGAGTCTCAGTGGGATGCCAAAAATCCTACCTAAGCCTATACTGTGTCTCATATTCATGGCACAACATAACCCATAAGCTTGTAAGCCAGCTTAGCCAGGAGGAAAGCACAAGCTACCGGACCTTCCCCGGGGCAGAATTCCATTAAATCAAAACCAACTATATGCTTGCGCAGCGCTACCGATTTTATTATGTCCAACAGCTCTTGCCACTCCATACCACCAGGTTCAGGAGTGCCTACTGCAGACATAATTGAAGGGTCCAGAACATCTGCATCTATAGTCACGTAAACATCCTGGCTAAGCGAGCGAACTACCTGTTCGGTAGAAGATATGTCTGATCTCAGCCTAGACATATAGAAGGGCGTCATCTTATGCCGGGTCAAAAATTGTTTTTCCTCCCAGCTAAGGCTACGTATTCCCATCTGAGCAATAGGGCAAAGCTCAGAAATACGACGCATAACACAGGCCTGGCTGTATTTGGTTCCTAAATATTCATTACGGAGGTCAGCGTGAGCATCCAACTGTAACACGGAAAGCTCGGGGAATGCTTCCTTGAAAGCTTTAACCGTGCCCAGGGAGAGTGAATGTTCTCCGCCCAGCATTACCACGAATTTGCCCTTTTGTATTAAACCCCTGGTCACCTGGTAAACCCTCTCAATCATACCTTCAGGGTTGCTCATCAGAGGTTCTACTTGCGGCAGAGTATGAATACCAACTTTGTGTATTTCTCGATTTAGTTCTAAATCATAAAGTTCCAGATATTGGGAGGCGTCAACAATAGCTTGTGGGCCATCGCGAGTACCGCTTCGCCATTCCGTGGTCCCGTCATAGGGCACAGGCAAAATCACCACCTTGGCTTTTCCCAAATCTGAGTAAGGTGGTGTCAACCCAGCGAAAACTCGTGGTGGCAGGAATATCTCCCTTTCATTTCCCATGGCTGATAAAATTTAGCGGGCTGCTAGCTGCAGCTTCTGTGAGTGGCCATTCTCTATCAATTAAGCAAGTCCGCGATTTACATAAATTGAATCCTTGCTGAAAATCCTCAATTGCTTTATCAGTATCAAAATCCTCGCAGGAAAAAACATCTATATTGATGTAATTCCGCTCCACAAAGGTATGAACAGCAATATGGCTTTCAGCAATAAAAACAAATCCTGATATTCCCCAATCTTCAAGCTTTGAACCTGTGTATTTGAGAACATATGGTGGCGAAATCCTGGTCATGCTAATCCTGGAAGGGTAAGCTTCCAGCCAGTTACGAAGATAATCTTCATCCTGCAGAATTTCTGGATTGCAGGAATAGCCATCAATAATCAGATGCATCAGACCTCCTCTAGCAGTGCTTTTCTTAGTTCGAAAAGAGCGGCATAAACCGCCCTTTGCTTTATCCTCGAGCGATTTCCTATGAAGGTACGGGGAGTGACTCGCTCAAATTTGTCACTATTCAGCCCAATAAACACATTGCCTGAATTTTCACCCGGATTTATGCTACCACTAATGGCCAGTCCGATATCAGCTCTCAAATTCTTGCGTGCTACTTCAGCCATCGCCTGGGCTTCCTGGCTGCTTCCTTTGCCATAGTGTTTCATGATGTAAGAATCGACGCCGAAAGCTACTTTGGCTTCGTCGCGGCAAGCTAGCAATCCCCCCATAAAATAAGCTGAGCTTTCCAAGCTATCGGAGATGGAATTGCTCAGAAGCCCATCAGTGCAGGATTCCATTGTGGCTAAGCTTAAGTTCTTGGCTTCGAGCAATGTTCCAACAACAGAATCTAGAGTATCGTTATCTACCCCCCAAATATGAGGATTGATAATATCGCGAATTTCTGTCTCCCTTTGAGCAATCATCTGTCTTGCTTCCATTTCTCCCTGTGCTTTGACTGTAAGACGCAAATGTATGCCATCTGGCTTGAAGTAAGTGGCCAGAGTAGGGTTGGATAGCCGAAGCAAGGGAGCTAACAGCTCGTCTATCCTGGCTTCAGGCAGCCCGAAGGTTTTGATTGTCCTGGAGATAATAACTGCTCCCGTTACCTTCTGCTGTAATTTAGGCAGAATGCCCTTTTCCCACATTATTCTCATCTCATCTGCTGGCCCAGGTAGAGCTACAACTATATGGTTCTCTTTCTCAAGCCACCAGCCGGGAGCTGTGCCCGCAGAATTGGAAATTGCCTGGGCTGAGGGAATAATAGCTGCCTGTTTAATATTGCCTTGAGGTATTCTCCAATGATGCTGGCTGAACAAGCTTTGCAAATCTCGCCATAATTCCTCATCCACCTTCAATTCTTCGCCAACTAATTTAGCGATGGCCTCGCGCGTTATGTCATCTTGGGTAGGTCCTAATCCGCCTGTAGTGATAATAAGGTTGGCCCTCCTCCAAGCTCTCCTCAGAGTGCCGAGCAACCTTTCCTGATTGTCGCCTACCGCAGAGATAAAATATAGGTCGATTCCCAGCGAAGGTAACTGGCTGGCAAGAAAGGAAGAATTAGTATCGATTATGTTGCCTAGTAGAATTTCTGTGCCGATGGGAATTATCTCTGCCTTCACCTTAGATATCTAGTGTTTGACTGCGGGGCGAGTTAAATATTTATCAACTATCGCCATGGCACAATATTCGCCGCACATGCTACAAGTTGCTCCGGCACTAGGAATCCTGCCATGGATTTGCCGCGAGAGTTCCGGGTCTAGAGATAGCCTAGCCTGAGTTTCCCAATCAAGAGCTTTGCGAGCCCTGGACATTTCCTCATCCCACTCCCTGGCACCCTTCACGCCCTTTACAATATCGCCAGCATGGGCAGCTATGCGAGAGGCAATCACCCCTTCCTTTACATCTTGCGCATCAGGAAGGGAAAGATGCTCTGTCGGGGTAACATAGCATAGAAAGTCTGCGCCAGCTGCTGCGGCAATGGCGCCACCGATAGCGCCGGTAATATGGTCATAGCCAGCGCCTATATCAGTCACCAGAGGGCCCAGGACATAGAAAGGCGCTTCATGGCAAAGGCTCTTTTCCAACTGAACATTGGTAGCTACCTGGTCCAATGGTAAGTGCCCCGGGCCTTCTACCATGGTTTGAACTTCAGCTTCTCGGGCACGCTCTACCAGCTCACCGATGATGATCAGCTCTTCGACCTGAGCTCTGTCGGTGGCATCGGCCAGACATCCTGGACGCAAGCTATCGCCCAAACTCAGGGTGAAATCATATTTACGTGCCAGGTCTAACAAGCGGTCATAATATTGATATAAAGGATTTTCCCCTTCATTATGCAGCATCCAGCCGGTAAGGAAGGCGCCTCCCCGAGATACTATGTCTGTTTTTCTGCCCTGATTTTTTAGCCGTGCTACAGATGCCTGAGTTACCCCGCAATGAACAGTCATAAAATCGACACCATCCTGGGCTTGCTCTTCGATTACATCAAAAATATCGTCGACAGTCATATCCACGATAGCTCCATGCCTTTCAATAGCTTCGATGCCGACCTGGTAAATAGGGACGGTCCCTACAGGTAATGGACTGGATGTAATGATGGCTCTCCTGATACCCGAAATATCCCCCCCGGTGCTCAGGTCCATGACTGTATCGCTACCAGCATCAATGGCAGCCTGTAATTTCCTCAGTTCTATATCTTTATCGCAAAAGTCAGGTGAAGTGCCTATATTGGCATTGACCTTGGTCCTCAGTCCTTTACCCACGCCACAGGGGAGCAGGTTCGTATGATTAGCATTGGCTGGAACCGCAATTGTCCCATTAACCAATCCCTGCAAGACAAAGTCTATTTCCACCCCCTCCGTTTCGGCTACATGCTTTACCTGGGGTGAGGCAATGCCTTTTCGAGCTAGCTCTAATTGAGTCATTTCTCTATAACCCTCTTATTCTGTAGAGAAGTTAACTGGAAATACAAGAACATTCTACACAAATTTGAACAGTAAATCTAACACAACAGGATTGCCAACGCAAACTTGAACCGAGATAACCCGGGCGTTTATCCCAAGCTAGCTAAACAATACAAGGAGTAAAGGCTTTAAGGACGAGAGGTCCTGCTATTCAGAAGCTCTCCCCTTCAATCCCTTTGCATCCTGAAAAAGCGAAGCGCTCTTTCTAAGCTTTACCCACCTCCCCGAAGTTTTACATAGTTCTCCGCTCACCTAAAGGGAATCGCCACTTCGAGGCATTCTCTGCGCAAAACGTGGCACTTTCTTTGTGCAGTGACACAGTTTCTAGATAGCGTATATCAGCGCTCTCTACTCATCCTCCTGAGATGAATACTCTATGATTTTCTGATGGTCCTCGGGCATCTGAACCTGGAACCTGAGCCAGGCGGGAAAGGGATACCTGAAAATGCCAGTTTTCTCGCTCTCAGCGAGTCCCTGTATCAGTTCATCTATTTTGCTAGCTGGGACGGTAAACACCATCTCGCAGTCCTGGACAAGCGCGACAAGCCGTTCCCCGGAGCCCGAAACGACAGCTTGATAATTGTCCTCCAATATGGTTTGGGCAAATATTGAGGCACAGCTTAATGCTAGTCCTGCCGAGGCCTGTGGAGACTTGCCAGTCATAAATGCTGCTCCTTCTGCTAACCTCGCTATCTGCGCAGGGCTGGCATATATCGCTACAAAATGGGGCTCAAAGGGCGCTCTGTGGATAGGAGCCATAACAACATACCTGTACTTCCCATACTCCAGTGGCTTCAAGCTCCGTACGAACCTGGCGCGGTTCTCCTGCGAGGGCAGAGGCGGAACAAAGAAGTCGCCATCAAGAAAGCGCTTCTTGAGAGGAAGAAAGCCGAGGACAAGCGGGCATATGCCACAGTTCATATCCTCCACGCCCATAGCAACGGTGAACCCATACCGTCGGGCAAGCGACATACCCTGACATAGTGGCATAAGCAAGCCCATGTCTCGCTTGGGGAACCTTACTCGCTCTGGCAGCTCCTCCTGCGAAGTCACCATTCTGACTGCCACCGGTGATGTCTGAGGCCGCACATACCTATTTAGCGCCTCATTGAGCTGATTTAAGTTTGCCATTCTGACCTCCTATCAAGGCACGGTGTTTATCAAACACCTGCACTCTTTATTTTATTTCCCAATAACGTAAGCATGGTTGGAACGGTAAATTGGTAATAAGTCCACGTTTTTTGTGCATAATAGCGCAATTCTGTTTAAGTGGTACATCATTTGATTAGCTCTTCCAGCGTTTTGCCGCCACTTGATGGTGGGAAATATCCCAGAACTGCCTTGTACTGCGGGTCGAGGCCCACTACATTCATGGTGCTTGTTACTGCCTTTTTTATGCTTACCTTTTCGAGGCACAACTGCCTCAATAGATAGGGAGTAGCTTCATCCACATAGTCAAGGGCAACAGTGGCATCCCAGGCAAGATAAGCCGAGGCGCCTTTATCAATGAAGGCCTGTGCCAGATCATCAAGATAAAGGCAAGAGCAGCCCATCATCACGATAACAGTGTTATCAAATTGTACTGTCATACTCTGAATAACAAACTTATCCCCTATGCCGAACACCCAGGGATGGTGCTCATCAATTCTGGCCATGGCTAGCTGGTCGGATAGTTGCTCGGCAACATGCTCTGTTTGGCTATAGGGCTCGTTGGTAAACAGACAGGTCCTTTCGATTATCTCTTCCTTGCTACCCAGCAAGCCGGAATGAGCTCGGAAGATAATCAGCTTATATCCATAGCTCGGCAGCTGGCCATAAAGGTTGACAGTAACCTCGTCACCTTGATAGAGAGCAACTTCAAAGCCATAATCCTCAAGCTCCCCGGCGACTTCGCTAATAAAAGCCTCGTTTGGCTGAAGACTGTAAAGCTGGTCAATAATGGCTGCCTTGGGTGGCTCTGCAGAAATGCTGGGAGCTTCAGAACAAGCTAGCGGGAACAACAGCGTGGCGATTAAGAGAGCTAGCGACAAAAGGCAGGCAACGATAGGCTGAGTACCTGGCCTCTTAGACAAGGAACCAGGTGCAGCTTTTGTTGCATCTCGCCTCATATGTTAGCTGTGAAGACACCCTGGAAAGGAAGCTCTCCAATCCACTCCCCCTTACCTGGCAGGGGGCGTGCCGTAGCAATCCTTCCAGGTTTATTCTTGGGTCCTGCGACGCCTCACTACAATAGCAGCACCAGCTATGATGGCTACAGCTAAGACAATCCAGGGAGCCAGAATAGCCAGTTTATTTACAGGTTGAGCTTCGCCGCCTACTCCTATGGGATGGGGTGGCGCGTCATCTGCTGATTCCAGCGGATCCGTGCCTCTAGCGACCTCAACGCCATCCTTCACGCCTCCGCCATCGGTATCGGGGTCGTTAGGGTCTGTGCCACGCTCAAGCTCACCACGACAGGTCAGCAGGTCGAGGTCTCCATCGGGACCAGGTGCCGTCAACCAGGGAGTGTAAGCTACATAGGCAGAGGCTGTGTCACAACCTGCGACTCCAGGTCCTTCACTACAACCCCACCAGTTGTAGGTAGCATTAACCTCTTCATCGGCATTTTCATTACAGACACCATAGGGATCGTTGCCCGCAATGTTATTGCAATGGATGACATTTCCTCCGGCAGTGCTGGTGAGATGGACGCCTGATGGTGCTGCCCCCGCGTTGTTCAGGATGTCGTTGCCCCAGACCTCGTTATCATCGCCCTCGATCCAAATGCCTTCCGCATTATCTCTTATCTCATTATCTTGGATGATGTTGTTTCGCGAATTCTCATCCAGGTGTATTCCCTTATAGTTGTTGACTATGGTGTTGTTGCTGATGGTGGCACCACAAACCCCGCCCGAGCCCAATTTCACACCGCAGCCATCCACTACTGGGTCATCAATAAAGTTATGGTGAATTTCAATGGTGGCTGTCTCCTGTCCGTAGGCCACATCAATGCCATGGCTTGTGTTTTCCCTGATGGAGTTATCGGGGCCGATGTTCAATTCTGCTCCCGAGAATACGTCCACAACAAATATCCCTTGCCCTTCGTTGCCGAGATAGGTCTCGCCATGCGCATCTTCCCAGGCGCCGATGTCGTTGCCAGCCACGCTGACCGCTCCGTAGATATTCTGAATATATATCCCAGTGTCCTCCTCCACCAGAGCGTTTTCCGAAATCTTATTGCTCTCGATGTTGACTATGCCGGTGTCGCCTACCTGAAAGATATAAATCCCTTCACCACCATTGCCGTAGTAGCGCACGGGCGTACCTGGGGCTTCGGGGTAGCAGGTCCAGCCGCCGATGAAGTTGCTATTGATGTCGACCCCACCAAAGACAGCGCCAGCCCCTTGCCCAAAATCTATCCCATCATCGCCATTCTCCGAGATTTTGTTATCCTCGATAGTGATGCTGCCTGTATCGCTTACTTCACCAATATGAATGCCATCGTCGGCGTTGCTGATCCTAATAAACGGCCCAAACGGGTCCGCCTTACCAAGCGCCCACGCTATGACGTTGTTCTTGATGTTGACACTTCCAGCAACGCTAGAGCCAGAGGCGAGGTCTACGCCATCATCGCCATTTCCGCCAATGTCGTTGTCCTCAACGGCAACATCAGCCCCGGCTGGGACATCGTCAATGCATATTCCATCGCCGCTATTCCCAGGCAGAAACAACTCCTCCTCCGGCCACGTGAGCACTACGCCGCCAATAGTGTTTTCCTCGATATTCACCGTGCTCCAGGCTTGCTCTATGTATATCCCGCACGCAATGTTGCCGGAGATGATATTCCTCTCGATGTTGAGCAGGTCGCCACCTCCAGCCACGTATATGCCGTCAGCAGCGCTGCCCTGGATGAAGCAATCCAGGATGTTAACCTTTTTCTCGGCAGACCCCACATGTATCCCCCAGGAGCCGCCGCGTATCTCGAAATCCTGCACGGTAACTTCTACCGGATTCTGTATCTGAATTACCGAGTCCGTTACCGGGTCAATCGTGGTATTCTCCCAACCCCCCGTGGACTGCAGGGTCAGCGACTTGTTTATGAGGAGTTTTTCGTCATACTTCCCCGGGTGCACCAGGATGGTGTCGTCAGGGTCGGCGAATTCTATGGCATTCTGGATGGATAGAAAATCGGCGTCTATGTAGCTGTTGGTGGCATAGCCAATCCTGGAGGTGCCATCGCGGCCACTATACCACATATGATAGGTTGCGCCATCATAGACAACTGTTCCGCTCCTTACATCAACATCATCCCATTCCCCGGCTGGGCTGGGGTTGACGACGGGGTCGCTCTCGGCATAAGGGGAGGCCGTTGTTATCGGGTCGTCATATTTGCCCCAGGTTATGCCGTCTGGGGAGGTGGCATAGCCAATCCTGCCATAAATGCTGTCAGCAGAGCCACTATACCACATATGATAGGTGCCATCATAGAGAACATCTAGGTTGAATAGGTAAGCATCGTCCCATTCTCCCGCTGAGCCCCGGTTGAGGACGGGGTCGCTCTCGGCATAAGGGGTTGTAGTTGCCAGGTCATCATATTTAGTCCAATTTATGCCGTCTGGGGAGATGCTATATCCAATACTACAGCCTGCCCCACCATCACCACCGTACCACATCCGATAACTTGTGCCATCATAGAGAACAGCTGGGCTGTATACCCAAAAAACGTCCCATTCTCCCGCTGAGCCTGGATTGAGGACGGGGTCGCTCTCGGCATAAGGGGTTGTAGTTGCCGGGTCATTATACTTGATCCAAGTTATGCCGTCTGGTGAGGTGGCATAGCCAATATGCCCGATTAGAGTATTATGGCCAGCATACCACATATGATAGGTTGTGCCATCATAGAGAACAGCTGCGTCGCCTATGGCCGCATCCCATTCCCCGGCTGGGCCGGGGTTGAGGACGGGATTGCCCTCATATTTTGTCCATTTGGATACATGCCAGGTATTCTGTGCACTGGCTGCCATGGGGAAAGCAAACAAGGTGAGCACCACCGCCAGCAAAACACCAATCGCCACTCTTCCCTTCTTCATCTCATCCCCCCTTTTTTGAGTTCTTACCCGTGTTCTTTTCCATCCCACAACCCCACCACCCCACCACCTTTCCAAATCATAAGAACCTTAGTACTATTTGTCAACAGTCTTTAGGAAATATCTTACATTTTCTCCGGGGCGGTCATGCCCATGAGGGAAAGGACTTTAGCCAAGACAATCTGGGTTGCCCTGACTAATTTCAGCCGGGCTTTACTCAGCTGTTCATCCTGAGAAACGACCCGGCATTGCTTATAGAAGCTATGAAAGACGGTAGCCAAATCCTGGGCATAGTAAGGCAAATGATGAGGTTCCAGCATGGTGGCAACCTGCTCTATTATCTCGGGCAAAAGGATTAGGCGCCGAATCAAGGTCAGCTCCGGCTCAGATGTGAGCAGGGAAACGTCGCCCTGGCTATAATCTATTCCTCGTTGTTCAGCTAAGCGAAGGATGCTGGCAATGCGGGCATGGGCATATTGAACATAATACACGGGATTATCTGCTGATTGCTTCTTAGCTAACTCCATGTCAAAATCCATCTGGCTATCAGCAGAGCGGGAAAGGAAGGAGAAGCGGCAAGCATCTGAACCTACCTCATCCACCACCTCCCGCAGGGTAATAATATCCCCGCTACGCTTGGATACCCTGACTATTTCCTGACCGCGCCGCAGAGTAACTAACTGGCAGATGATTACTTTGAGTCGCTCGGGGTCCTGCCCCAGAGCCTTTATCACTGCTTTCATTCGAGGAACATGCCCCTGATGGTCAGCTCCCCAAATATCAATCACCAGGTCGAATTTCCGCTCTATAAACTTGTTGTAATGATAGGCAATATCGGAGGCAAAATAAGTGGGAGTGCCGTCGCTGCGCACTAGCACATTATCCTTATCCTCTCCTAAGGCGCTGGATTCAAACCAAATGGCGTCCTCCTTTTTAGCCACATAGCCTGCTTCTTGCAATAATGCCATTACTTTGCCGGCTGTGCCGGCAAATACGGCGTTGCCGTAAAAAGAGGAATCATTCAATTTCCCCTCCCCCTCTTCTCCCTTTTTGGCGGCTTTGCCGCCAAGATAGAGGCTGTTTTCGCTAAACCAAACATCGAAATCAATGTTTAGCAGATTCAGGTCTTCCTTAATTCCCTGTATTATCTTGGCGAATCCAACGTTGGCTAACTCTGAAGCAGCTTTCTCTCGTGGCAAAGGTAAAAATCTATCGCCTTGTTCCTGGATGATTCCCTTTGCCAGGTCAATCATATAATTACCGAGGTAGCCATCGGAGGGCATAGCGATTTCCTTTCCCAAGCATTGTTGGTAACGAGCATGAAGAGAGCGGCCGAAACTATCTATCTGATTGCCCATATCGTTTATGTAATATTCCTTCTCTATAGAATAACCAGCGGCTGTGAGAACATTGGCCAAGGTGCTGCCTAAAACGGCACCGCGTCCATGACCTACATGGAGAGGTCCAGTGGGATTAACACTAACAAATTCGAGTTGAACCCGACTACCTTTGCCAAGACAAATGCCACCGTATGATTCACCAGCATCCAAAATAAATTCCACCTGCGTGCCTAGCCAGTCATCCCGCAAAGTAAAGTTGATGAATCCTGGTGAAGCAATTAGGACCTTCTCAATTTCAGGCGGGGGTAATATATACTCAGACATCTTCTCTGCTATAACCATGGGAGGTGTTCCCATAGAGCGAGCTAGCTTCAAAGGGAGTCCCGAGGCAAAATCTCCATATTCAGGATTCTGAGGATGTTCTATAACCACTTCAGGCAACGATGCAGAAACAAGGGCGCCTTGTTTTTGTGCTTCCAACACCGCTTGTTGCAAACATCTGGCTAGTTTTTGCTTGAGCGTGGGATTGCTTCGCTTAGTTCGCAACGACATTTCTTAACTCCATTCAGCATAGTTAGACAATGCTTGGCTTAGTTGTTGACTCAAGAGTTGATGTTCAGCTTTCTTCAAATCAGGGTCGTGGAGAAAAAGAGTTATCGCCTCTTGCCGAGCCAACTCCAAAAGGCGTAAATTGGATAGTTTAGCTATTTTAAGGTCAGGCAAACCGCTTTGATGGGTGCCAAAGAATTCCCCGGGCCCCCGTAATTCTAAGTCTTTTTCAGCAAGAGCGAAGCCATCGTGAATTTTCTCCATTAGCTGAAGGCGGTCCTTCACTTCAGGAGAAAGCTTCTCCGAGATAAGTATGCAGTAGCCTTGTTCCTTACCCCGCCCTACTCGCCCCCTGAATTGGTGGAGCTGCGATAAACCAAAGTGGTCAGCACCTTCCACGAGAATCGTTGAGGCTTTAGGCACGTCAATGCCGACCTCTACCACTGATGTCGCCACCAGGATATCAATCTGCCCGGCGCGGAAACAGCGCATTACCTCTTCTTTTTCACTACTATGCATTTGGCCATGAAGTAATCCTAGTCTCAAATCGGGAAAGATTTCTCTAGATAGATGCTCGTACTCAGTTGTGGCAGCCTTTGCCTCGAGTGATTCTGATTCTTCAATTAAAGGGCAAATAATGAAAGCCTGCCTGCCAGCGCTAACCTGGCGACGAAGAAAGTCGTAAGCCTTCCCTCTATACCGTGCTTCAAGGCATTTTGTTTTCGCCACCTGCCGTCCCGGAGGCAACTCGTCAATAACGGAGAGGTCGAGATCTCCGTACAACGTCAATGCCATAGTCCGTGGAATAGGTGTAGCTGTCATAACCAGCACATGGGGGTTAAACCCTTTTTGGCGTAAAGCAGAGCGTTGTAACACGCCGAAGCGATGTTGCTCATCTATCACCGCCAAGCCTAATTTACTGAATTTCACTTCCTTTTGAATGATGGCGTGGGTGCCAATAACAATATCAATTTTGCCCTGTTTAATTTTATAATGCAAATCCTCTTTTTCGCTGTTGCTAAGGCTTCCGATGAGCAAAGCAAGGGCAAGCGGTCTTGAAAGGAATCCTTGACAGCATCTAATATTGCTAGCCTGCTCTTCTCGGCAAGGAAGGGGTCCTTCCAAGCATCTTTCCATACTTGAGAGAGAGTTGGCACCAACTTTAGACAAATACCCACAAATATTGTCGAAATGTTGTTCAGCTAACACCTCAGTGGGTGCCATTAGCACTCCTTGATAGCCATTGGACACAGCTATTAATAGAGCTAAAACTGCAATCACAGTTTTGCCACTACCCACCTCTCCCTGAAGAAGGCGAGACATAGCTCTTGCTTGTTTCAAATTAGATAAAATTTCCTGCAATACCTTTTCTTGAGCCTGAGTCAAAGTGAAGGGCAAGCAATGTAAGAATCTATCAATAATCTCTTGGTCTATATAAAAAGCATTGCCCGGCTGGCTTTCTTGCCAATCTCGCTTCCTAGCTAACACACCTAACTGAAGAAGAAATAGCTCATCGAAAGCTAATCTCTCCTTTGCTTTCTCCGCCATTGTTTGATTATCAGGATAATGAATTTGTGTGATGGCACCAAAGAGGTCTAATAGCCGGCACCGAGCCCTTATCTCTGAGGGCAAGAACTCATCTGTTTGCCATGCCCAGCCATCAATGGCTTCCTTGGCCCATCTCCTCACCCGCCGGGCATATAAGCCTTGAGTAAGGGGATAAATGGGAACGAGGCGGCCAGTATGGATTAGTTCCTTACCCTCAAGCAATTCCCATTCAGGGGATTCGAAAACCTTTTGTCCTTTAAATATGCCTACCGTGCCACTAAGCACTAGCCGAGCATTAGTAGGAAACTTCTTAGCTAAATAAGGTTGGTTAAACCAGACTACCCTAATATTTCCTGTTTTATCGCCCACGATTGCCTCTGTTCCCCGCTTACTGCCAAATGTAGCTACTCTGGCTTGCCATATTGTGGCTATGCTAGTTTGTTCATCGCCTTCCTTAAGCTCAGCAATAAGTTTACTCTGGCTGTAATCAACATACCTTCGAGGGGAAAAATAAAGTAAATCATGAATCGTCCTCACATTTAGCTTAGCAAATTTAGTAGCTATACTAGGCGTAATGCCTCTGATAACCGTTATAGGCGAATCTAATCCTCTGCTAGTTCCTTCGCTTCGTTCAAGACTTCGCTTCTTGGGATGCACCTTAGCTACTCCCGGCGCTCCCTCCTTATTCCTTTCCCTTGAAGAGACAGGAGAGATGCGGGTATTTCTCTCTACCTCTTCTAACCTGCTTATCCAATCAAAAACGCTTGTTACCCACCCCCTGCGTTCATTAACGCTGAGAGAACCGTAATCGGAATTAGCCAAGTTTAGTCCATCGAAACTGGTTAAGAGTTGTGGGTCGGCTATACTTTGTCTGATTGACTCTACCTGATTGCGCAGATACTTATCCAACCCTCCGATTACCGCACTATTAGCATAAGCTTTTTTACACTCTAGCTTAAGAACATTCCGCAGCGAATCAATGCTTGTCATTTTAAGATTGTCTTACTTTGTTCGCAGCTAACATCTACCCGAGTAGCTATTCTGCTTCAAGGACGGAAACACTTAGGACGTGAGGGCCAAC
>JAFGBN010000015.1 GCA_016933195.1 Dehalococcoidia bacterium
CGTGTCATTTTGACCCTCCTTTTGGGTAACACTTTTTTTGAGGCAACGATACCCCCTTCGGTAACAATAATTATGAGTCAATTCGACCTCTTGACAACACTCCTCAATCGCTTTAGAATTAACCCTGTCCCAATGCTGCGAAATCGTGAACCTCACAATAAGATTCAGAGAACTGGCCTTGCTAAAGCTGACATATACAACACAGGTATCGGCTTTCGCATTTAATTTAGAGTTGTTACAGCTGAATAAGCTGCATAACTATAAAATTTAAACGTAGGAAGGAGAAACAATGAAAGTAACAGACGTAAAGACCTTTATTTACCGTGGGTCGTTTAACTGGCTGCTTGTCAAGGTCGAGACGGACGAAGGAATTAGCGGCTGGGGAGAGGCAACTACCCAATCGGTAGATAAGGCTACCGAAATCGCGATTCGCGAAATGGGCGAGCATTATCTCATTGGAAAGGATCCGCGGCAGATAGAGCTACATTTCAGCACGATGCTTCGCAATAGCTACTGGAGACCTTCCCTCGTTCTTTATAGCGCTATCAGCGGACTAGAAATGGCCATGTGGGATATTCTGGGGAAAAGCCTGAATGTTCCCATATACACCCTGCTAGGTGGTGTCTGCAATCCGCGGCTTAAGGTTTATCATAACGGATGGTGGTTTTTAGCTAAATCATACAAGGACTACGCCAGACTGGCCAAGGACATGGTATCTAAAGGAGCGAAAGCCCTTAAGTTTGATCCACTGCAAGGATGCGATTACTTTATCGACCGAGAGCAATTCAAGCAAGTAGTAGAGGCTATCCAACTCGTAAGAGAGGCAGTCGGAGACGATGTGGAGTTGATGATCGATGTACACGGCAAAGTGAGTCCGGACAATTCCATAAAGTTAGCTCGCGCGGTGGAACAATATCGTCCCTACTGGTGGGAGGAGCCTATCCCTACCGATGCGAGTATGGACGATTTAGCCAGGGTCGCATCTTCGATAAACATTCCAGTAGTCGCCGGGGAACGCCTATATACCAGGTGGGGTTTCCGCGACCTATTCGAGAAAAGAGCTGCTACTATAATAAATCCCGACAGCAAAAACGCTGGGGGCATCCTGGAGACCAAGAAGATCGCCGATATGGCTAACGCCTATTATGTGAGCGTCACACCTCATAGTGCCGGCGGTCCCGTTCTCACTGCCGCCTCCATACAGATAGAGGCAACCATGCCCAACTTCCTGATGCACGAGTTTTTCTCCCCAGATATGCCATACTATAAGGAGACTGTGAAGGACCCCTTCCCTGTTATAAAAGATGAATTCGTAGAGTTGCCTACTAAGCCAGGGTTAGGGATTGAGATTAATGAGGAAGCACTAAGCAAGCGGCCTTACAAGTATTTCAATCTAAGTGGTCTGTGGGATACACATGAGGAGTGGAGCGCTGCTCGTAGTAAATAGGCAGCATAGTTTAATGGTTTCCTGAAGAGATACTTGGCGTGGCCATTCCTCACCTCCAAGGCCACGCCAAGTTTAATACTGGGCCTAACTTAGAAGCCAGAGGGTCTCACCAGACTAATTCTATAGTATATTTTTTATAGCATATTCAGGAAATCGTCCAATCCCGCATCGACTTATTTAATCAGCTAACTGAACTGGCTTGCTGTACTGCAAACAAGAGTTAAGCTCCTTCGTTCTCCTTTCCTCTTCACAAGTACTGAACTGATTCCCTCCAACCCTGAGTGTATTCTACGCAGAAAAATAACCATGTTTTACATCTAAAATATCTCTGGCTATTTCCCACTGCCCTTCTTGATAAAAGCAACCATTACTGTTAATATCCGCCTAAGATTCAGTTTGGAGGGTAATCAAAATGTCTGAATTGAGAATTACAGATATAAGAATCTTTTGGTGCGGTTACATTCCATTTATAAAAGTCTGTACTAGTGAAGAGGGCCTAACAGGTGTAGGCGAAAACGTAATCCAACACAGGGGGATTCTCGAAGGGCAAGTCAGTTTTTTACGAGATATTCTCATAGGTGAGAATCCTTTTAACATAGAGAGGATATGGAGGAAGATGATGAACGCCACATCCTTTCGACATGCAAATTCAATGATAAGCGCTGTGGATATAGCACTGTGGGATATTAAGGGTAAGAAATTAGGAGTCCCGGTCTACGAATTACTCGGCGGCCTTTATCGCAGGAATGTAAGAGTTTATCCTCACCTTCGAGGAACATGGAATTCTTATCCTGATAAGAAAATGGATGACCTATTTTCTGAGCCGTGGGGTGCTGTAAGATACACACCGGAAGAGCTTGGTGAACATGCCTTGGAGCTGGTCAAGGAGGGTTATACTGCTATCAAATTTGACCCCTTTGAGCCGGGCAGGGATGGATACCACAGTTACAGGAAAAGCGAAATAATGGCAGCGGTGGAGAGAGTGGAAGCGATACGAAACGCCGTCGGGGACGATATTGACCTAATTGTTGAGTGCCATGGCAAATTTAATGCCTCAACCGCAATAACAATAGGCAATTTGTTGGAGAAATATAACCTCATGTGGTATGAGGAGCCCGTTCCCGTAGGGATGGTAAAGGCAATGAAGAAGGTTTCCGACCATATTAATATCCCCATTGCTGCGGGTGAGAGGCTCAACTCAAAGTTAGAATTAAAGGAATACCTTGAAAGTGGGGCTTTGGATGTCGTCATGTTTGACTGCGGCAAAGTTGGCGGAATAACCGAGGCAGTGAAAATATGTGCTATGTGCGAAGCTTATCAGATTAAAGTTGCCCCTCACAACCCATTCGGTCCCATTGCTGCCATGGCAAATGCGCAGCTATCGGCTGCCATCCCCTCATTCCTGATCCTTGAGCATGAGCAAATGGCACCATGGGCAGTTAAACCGCGGATAAAAATCGTCGACGGCTGCATTGAAGTCCCCAAAACACCTGGATTAGGAATAGACCTCGATGAGGTAGAAATAGCAAAACATCAGGCAAAAGTAGAGGATGGCACTTACAAACCTTTCCGTCTTGACATGCAGAAGTTCGTTCCAGTGTTATAGGTTTTAAAATCACGTTGCTTTTGAGTGCAAGGAGAAAACGAGAACAATAAGTTAAGCAAAGCGCCACAGCTATACATATATGCAAATTGCTTTCTTACTGTCGGTCCTAGCCTAGTGACACGCAGAGCAAGTCATGGAGCTGAAAATAGGCCGCAGAATTATAGAAATCACTGAGCGTTTTGAGAAGCGTTTCTTGGATGCCAAAGTAGATATAAGGGGCACAAATCCTGGCAAAGGTAATATTGAAGGCGGCCTGACTACAATAGAGGAAAAGCCACTGGGAGCGATATCAAAAGGCGGAACTACATAATGTAGAACCCATTGACTGCCCCTCTAATTAAATAGTATACTGGCAAGCGTGGTAAGGTTTCGGAGATAGGTAATGAAATTATCTTGTCTGCAAGAGAATCTAAGTAAGGGGCTAGGAATAGTTGGTAGAGCTGTGGCTGCTAGGTCTACCTTGCCTATTACCCAAAATATCCTTTTAACGGCTGAGCCATCACGTCTCAAACTAGCAGCTACCAACCTGGAAATGGCTACTACCTACTGGATTGGCGCCAAGGTAGAACAGGAAGGCAGCATAACTGCTCCGGCTCGATTGCTCGTTGATTTTGTTAATTCCTTGCCTAATGATTTGATTGAAATCACTCTTCCCTCTAACAGTCACACCGTGGAGATTAAAAGTGGCCGCTTCCACGCCCATATAAATGGCATTGATGCTCAAGACTTTCCACCCACCCCCAATATAGGCGATGGCCTGACTACCAGCATTGATGCAGCTTCCCTCAGAGAAGGAATTGCACAAGTTGTCTTTGCCGCTGCCACTGAAGAGTCCCGCCCTGTATTGACCGGAATCAACGCCGAACTTGAGGGTACACAACTTAACCTTGTAGCTGCTGATGGCTTCAGGTTAGCCGTCCACAAAACAACTCTCGTCTCTGAAGTTGACCAGAAAATTACTGTAATCATTCCAGCAAGAACCCTCAATGAGCTAAACCGCCTTCTCGCTGACCAAGAGGAAGCAGTGGAAATTACCATAGATCAACAAAAGAATCAGGCCCTCTTCCGCCTCAAGAATGCCGAGATAGTCTCTCAGCTTATTCAAGGCTCGTTTCCCAACTATTCCCAGGTCATTCCCCAGAGCTATACGACCAGAGCAGTAGTAGATATTAATGAATTTCTGAGAGTCGCCAAAATGTCTTCCATATTTGCTCGTGACGCTAGTGGCATTGTTCGCATAGTTATCACCCCAGGCGCTGAGCTTACCCCGGGAAAGATAACCATTTCTGCTCAGGCTGAAGAAATTGGGGACAATGTCAGTGAGATTGATGCTCTTGTCGACGGTGGAGAGGCCAAAATTGCCTTTAATGTAAAATACCTCTCCGACGTTCTAAGCATCCTCCACCAAACTCAAGTTGCCCTGGAGATTACCACCCCCTCAAGCCCAGGGGTCATCCGCCCCATAGGGGTAGACAACTATACTCACGTAGTTATGCCCATGTTCGTTCAGTGGTGAGAAGAGCACAATCTCGTAAACATAACCCAGCTTATAAGACACCCACTTTGGCGATAGGTAAATCTCATTTTTTCACCGCAGCACCATGATGACCGATAGAGAAATTGAGAAAGAGTAAGAAAGTATAAGAACTGAAGTACAGTTCGTTCTACCAACTCGTTCCTCTCCTGCCGATTAACTATTAACAATTCCGAGTAACCAGCTTGGCCGCTACACAAGTTGTAGCGGCCAAGCTCATTACGAATCTGGGGCTAATTCTGAGAATTAGCCCCAGATTTTCCTACCCTTGAAAGAATTCACCCACTATTTACAGGCTAGTATTGTCCTTTTCACCAACGTCTTTGCTATTTGAATCTTGTACCTGTTTCTTTCTAACGGGCACGCATCAGCAACAGCAGCAGCACCAGCAGCTTCGGCCGTTGCCTCATCTATTTGCTTGCCTACAATGGCTTCCTCTGCTTTAGTGGCTCGATAGGGATTGTTATACACTGCATTCAAGCATATCGTGGCAGACTTAACTTTGCCTCCTGCAACCTCCACCGCTGATGCACAGTTAACCACTGGAAAGTCTATTGATTTCCTGAGCGCAAATTTGATGAAATTGCTCTTGGTAGCAGCACTAGGCTTTGGCACTTGAATCTCAGTCACTATCTCGTCGTCAGCCAGAACTGTTGTCTTATCACCTTCTACCGAGAAAAACTTCCCTGCCTCAATAACCCTCTCCGTAGTCTTAATTTTTGCGTTCAAGGCTATTAACGCTGGTGCAACATCGGATGGGTTAACTGCCAGACATCCGCAATTAAAACATCTATTCGCCTCTGTATCCACCTCACTTGAGCCTATCCCAAGAACATCCTCAACATCCAGACTCTTAGTCCGTTCGGATACTGAGAGCTCAGGCACCTTGACCCTGCTCATCTTTTTGAAGTACGAGCTATTAAAGTTTTCAGAGGGTTCCATAACTTCCTTATCTTCAACTTTTGTTCCCAAATACTGAGCTATGGAATCCGCGGCTTCTCTACCTCCAGCGATAGCTTCCACGACTGTTGCTGGGCCAGTAGCGCAATCTCCTCCAGCGAAAACATTCTTGCCAACTCCGTGCGTAGAGAGATCTATCTTCAACCTTCCTTTCTCGTCAACAAACTCAGCGGGAAGGCATGACATGTCCGGCCCCTCTCCAATCGCCTTAATCACAGCATCAAATTCAGTGGTGAACTCTGAACCTTCTATCGCTACAGGTCGAGCTCTCCCCGTCTCATCCAAAGCCCCAAGCTTCATCCTCACACACTTAAGGGCTATCTTACTACCCTTTTTTGTTGCTTCAACTGGCAGGGTGAGGAGCTCAAATTTAATGCCTTCCTCCTTGGCGTTCTTAACTTCCTCTGCTATAGCCGGCATCTCTTCTTCGCTACGTCTATATAGAATCACAGGTTCAGCTTTTAGCCTCAACAATGTCCTAGCCACGTCTATGGCGACATTCCCACCACCTATCACCGCAACTTTCTGCCCAGGCGCTTCTCTGGCTCCCAAATTCACGTTTCTCAGGAATTCCAGACCAGCCATCATTGACTCTTCCCCTTTTATTCCCAGGTCTCTCTCCGTCCAGGCTCCACCCGCAAAGAACACAGCATCAAAGCTATCCATGAGCTTCTTCACATCCATATCCTTGCCTATATCAACACCAAGCTTAAACTCGATTCCTGTGCTCTCAAGGGCCTTAATCTGCCTTCTAACGACGTCCTTGGGCAGTCTGTACCCCGGTATTCCATACATGAGCACCCCACCGGCTTCTTTCCATCTTTCGAACACAGTGACACGATGACCAGACTTCCTAAGATAATATGCAGCTGAGAGACCAGCGGGGCCAGAGCCTGCAATAGCCACGCTCTTCCCATTGTCTTTTCCAGGCGCTTTGAATATCTTGCTGGCGTTCTCGAGCACATAGTCACCCATAGACCGCTCAATGGACCTCACAGATACGGCCTCATCGAACTCTGCTCGATTACAATCCTGCTCGCAGAAATGAGGGCACACCCTTCCCGTTATCGACGGAATCGGGTTAGAGTTAAGCAGTATTTTGGCAGCTTCGAGCAAGTCGCCATCCCTGACTTTACTTAAGTATGAAGGTATATCAACGCTGGCAGGACAAGCCGAGGAACAAGGCGTGCTACCCACTCTTACGGCACCGAATATTGAATGGTATCTATTCTCTCCAACTGGAGCATAGCACATCTTGCCGGCCTTCCTTATGCAATAGAACCTATTATCAGGAACCCAGTAGTACCAGCACCTGTTGCCCTGGCAGATATTTCCAGCTATAGTACCCATCTCCCTGATGTGTGGCGAAGCTACTTTATGGGCTGCCTCTGCCAGCGCAGCATACTTACCTTTTACTGCTGCGTCCTTTGCCACATCCTCAAGCCTGGTTAGAGCACCAATCTTTAATGTACCATCCTCTTCCTTGATATAGTCTAATCCCTCAATGGACTTGAGGTTCACTACGACTTCAGGGTATTCCGGGAGTATTTCGTCCTTCATTTCGCCTAGCAAATCTGTGCCACCGGCGCTAACCTTCGCTCTCCCTTTATACTCTTTCAGGACTGAAGCTGCCTTCTCTACTGTCGCTGCGTTTACATGTTTGAACTCTTTCATATCATTACACCTCCTATGCTTTTCCTAAAACTTTGAGAACTTTGTCTGGGGTGATGGGGTAATCATCGACCCATTTACCTATAGCATTATACACGGCACCCTGAAGCAGAAATGTCGTCACAGTGGCAATGTCCTCTCCAATCCCGACTGACCCATATGGACCATAACCCATGCCTGTTTCTTGAATAATGGCCTCGATAGGCCCAACATCATTCATTGTAGCAAATTTGTAGTTCAAAAAATCGCCGTTAAGCAGCACCCCAGTTTGTTCATCCCAGATATACTCCTCGGTTCGATTCCTGCCTACACCCATATAGGCACCGCCGTACATTTGACCTTCTACTGCCTCGGGGGATATTGCTTTGCCCACATCGTTGACGTTGACGACTTTAGTTACTTCGATCTCTCCGGTCTCGTCATCCACCTCAATTTCGCAGAAATGCGCTTGCCTGCACAAGCGGTGTCGCCCGGGCTCCGTTCCATACCTTCCTGCACGATGCCAGGCCCAGGCATAGACAGGTTCGTGGCGTGTATTCTGTATCGCCGCCATTTCATTTTTGAAACTTATACTCCCCCCCACATCTTTAACCACTTCGGCCACTGTCTTTCTGTTCGACGGGTCTGCTTTAACATAAATCACGCTGTCTTTGACATCCAGGTCCTCGGGTTTCATGCCCGGGAAAGCGGCTGGAATATCCCTATCTCTCTCGTCCATGTCTTCGCGTTTCATGTCCGGGAAAGCGGCCAGAATGTTCTCTTCCATTACAGGCGTAGTGCTGGTAGCTAATTCAAGCAGCTTTTGCTTTGCTTTCCTGGCAGCTTTCTTTAAGGTATATGCATTCGTAATAAGGTTACAGGAACCGTCAGGCGTCATCAGGGCAAAATGCACGTCATCCTGCTGCCTGATGAAGACATCTTCATATCGCATCCCCAGTTCCTCGGCAACGACTTGACAGTATGCACTCTCACCATTAACTCCTATATCGCAGTGCTGACCTACGATGCTGACTGAACCATCCTGTTGAATCAACACACCCCCAACGGCTGCCCCCCGATTATCATCCCACTCATGGTCCCAGATAAATCCCAGGCCGTGCATCTTCCCATTGGGAAGTCTCTTCATGCCGGGGGCATGCCACTTTTCATCCCATCCCATCGCCTTTTTCCCCGCCTCTACTCCCTCCTTTAGACTGTCCCTGACTGGAAATCCATGCTTACGCTTGAATTCCGCAAGGTACTCCATATCTTCCCCTTCA
>JAFGBN010000016.1 GCA_016933195.1 Dehalococcoidia bacterium
CGTGTCATTTTGACCCTCCTTTTGGGTAACACTTTTTTTGAGGCAACGATACCCCCTTCGGTAACAATAATTATGAGTCAATTCGACATATTGATTAGGATAGAGCATTTTGATATAGTTGGCGCTTAGTTGAGCAAAGCTTGTATTCTTGGATGGCATGGGATAATATTTGGCGGGATTTTTGTTAAACTGGTGATGCTTAGTCTGATCAAATTGCTACGGGAAGCTGAATAAACGATGGCGTTAGACCAAATTCTTGCTCTTGGTGCTGCTTCCCTTACATGTATTGTTGTTTTCTTTGGCATCTTGTATAGCCCTGGGACAGCTCATCATGTTTTGAACCTTGAACGATTTGGGCATCTAGGCGTGAGTGCATAGATGCTTATGAGTCACGGAATTTTGGGGAACTGTATCAGGCTTTGTGTATAATTTGAGTTAGAAGAAGAGGTATATTATGTCTATGGAAATCGCTAGTAGTGTAGAAGCCATCGAGGGCGAAGCTGAAAGGATACTTGAGGAGGCCAGGGTTAGAGCTAATGGAATTCTCCTTGAAGCTAGAGAGGAGACCAGAAGAATCCTTTCGGCTGAGTTGCCTGTGGACGAGGTCAAAACGGAGCGTGATAAGATTGTTTCTAAGGCTAGAATAGCAAGCGATGAGAAAATCAAGGCTTCTGAGGGAAAATCCTCTGAAGTTAGCGCTAATGCCGCTAAGAAAGCAGAAGGGATAGTGGACCTCATAGTGAGTATCGTAACAGGGGCCAAGTTGACATGATGCCTCTAATTGTCAATACACCTGAGCCTATGGTTAAACTCAGGGTAATGACTGCCAAGGATTATTTAAACGAAGCTCTGAAAACTTTACATAGAGCTGGTGTGCTTCATGTTGAGGAAAGTGAGGACTTGAAGCCTGTAGATAGAGAAGCCCTTGAAGTGCAAAGGGCGGGAGTCAACAAGTTATTAACCGGCATTGACGATGTGTTGACCTACATACCAAAGGGAGAGAAGGTGTCACTGAGGGAGGATATTGAGGTTATATATACCAGACCCTTCGACGAAATTGATAGTGAAGTAAGCTTATTATGTACCAAGCTCGGCAATATGCACCAGAGAGCTGCCAAACTCAGCGAGGAGATCGAAGAGCTGGGAGAGCTAAGCAGGTATCTTGGTCCTCTTGAGCTGCAGCCTGATATTAGATTGAAAGATTTAGCTTTTTCTGGAACTTACCTTTTTTCCAGGATTTTTGTGCTTCCTGGTGAGGTATATGAGCCTTTACGGGATAAGCTTAAGAATTATCTGTTCGGGGACAGCGTAGCCGCGATAGAAAACGAAACTATTTTCTACGTGATTGCCAGGGTCGAAGACCAAAATACCATAGAATCTATAGTCAAAGATGGTGGAGGCAAAGTCCAGCGGATACCGGACGAAGATTTGACCCTGAGGGAATTCCTTGAAGCAGCCGACGGCAAAATTCATGGTTTGCAAGAGGAATTGACAAGACTTCATGCCGAAATCGAGGATAAAACCAGGGAAAATTTAGAGAAGCTCGTCCTTTTTAGAGAGGCATTGTCAGCAGAAAATGAGAGGTTAGCAGTTTTAGAAGAAGCCAGCGAGGCAAAGTATGTCACATTGATTGAAGGGTGGGTCCCAGAGCGCAGTGCTGAAGCCACAATTGCTGAAGTCAAGGAAGACATAGGCTATGTCTTTGTTGATACGAGGAAGCCGGAACAGGCAGAGGAACCACCCGTCGAGATGAGGAATGCAACCGTGCTTAAGCCGTTCCAGGTCATCGTGAATCTCTTTGCCATCCCAAAATACAGGGAATGGGATCCCACTCCGATAACAGCATATTTCTTTGCCCTTTTCTTTGGCATCATGCTGGGGGACGTAGTGTATGCTGCCCTCCTCATGCTATTCGCATATCGTGGCCTGCGACTTCTCGTTGATGACCCCCAATCCGAAGGTTTTAAGCTATTCCAAAGGATTATTTACACAAGTGGTGGTGTTGCTCTGGTTATTGGTGTGCTTACGGGAAGCTATCTGGGCAACTTCTACGAATTCTTTGGAATCGAGAGCTTAGCACTTGCCACAGTAATTCAGGAAATGTTTTCAGACCCCGTGTTATTCATACAATTCTCATTAATCATAGGTCTGGTTCACGTAAACATAGCCCATGTGCTCGCACTTATTAAAGGAATAAAGGCGGGACAGAAAGCGGTAGTGCCTAGCAAAGCTGGGCTATTTATGCTTCAAATTGGTGCCATACCCTTGATTATGCATTTAATACTTGGTGCAGATATTCCCTGGTTAACTGGGCAAATACAGACTGTCTTGATATCTATTGCGATGATAGGACTGGTATTAATCATCGTCTCATCCTTGATGGAGAAGGGTGCTTTCCTGGGCGGTATCTTCTGGCTATTTGATATCACCGGTCTGCTGGGCGATGTTATGTCATATGCCAGGCTAGCAGGTGTGGGACTAGCCACATATTACCTGGCATACTGCTTTAACCTAATGGCAGATTTGTTATCTCACATGATGCCTGCTGGTATGGTTCAAGTTATAGCTGGCGGCTTAATATTTGTCATAGTTTTGCTTGTTGGACATGTGCTTAATCTAGCTCTTAGCGGCATAACATGTTTTGTGCACTCCCTCAGGCTATGTTTTGTAGAGTTCCTGTTCAAGTTCTATGAAGGGGGTGGCAGGATGTATAGTCCGTTGCGGTTAAGGACTCGACCTGTATTTGTCAAAGTGTGAACGCAGTTAAAAAATATTTAATTAACGGAGGTGTAAGATGTTAATCAGCCCCGAATCCCTGGCAATCATCGGAGGTGCGATCGCACTAGCCGGTGGTCTGGCAGGGTCTTCAATAGGCATCGGTATCGCTGGCTCGGCCGGGGCAGCTACGCTGTCCGAGGAACCAGGACAGCTCAGGAATGTCATTCTCCTGGCGTCGCTACCGATGACCCAGACCTTTTATGGCCTCATAACACTGATACTTATCCTAACAACAGTAGTTGGCAAACTTACTACCATGACTGATGGTGGTGGTATGGGTTTCGCGGTATTGGGCATCGGTGTCATAACTGCCGCTGCTGAAGCATTCTCGGGAGCGTACCAGGGTTCCGTGTGCGCTTCGGGTATCTCACTTTTGCCCAAGACAAAGGGGCGGATATTGACTAACTCCATGATGTTAGCCGTGTTTGTCGAGCTAATAGGTGTGCTGGGACTGGTATTCGCCATAATGGCATTAGCCATGTTAGGACTTTTCTAGAGGGGTCTTAAGAAATGGAGAGAATAAGCGAAGCCGTTGTCGGCAAGGTAAGGGTAGAGGCACAGAGTATAATAAAAGAGGCTGAGGAAAAGGCACATAAGGAGGTAGAAAAGGCGAAGCAGCAGCAGGAAGCAAAACTTGAGGAAGGGAAACGGAAAATGCTGGAGGAGGCTGAAGAGGAAGCTGCTAGAATCATGGCGCAGGCTTCTATAAAAGCACGCCAGGAACTATTGCGTGTGAAATCTGACATAATTGCCCGAATAATTGAGGAAGCGAAAAGAGCATTGTCAGGAATCGCAAGTGATGAAAGCCATCTTCTGAGTTTAACCAGGGAGGCCATGGATGGGCTTGGTGTGGACAAAGGTAGGATTTACGTTTCTCCTAAAGATATAAGCAGTGTACAAAAACTCCTTAAAGGAGATAAAGAGTTAGCTAATAAGATAGTGGAAGTTAAGGAGTTTAATTGTACCGGAGGGGTTATAGCCGAGGATATGGAGGGGAAATACAGGATAGATAATACTTACGAGACTAGACTTGAGATGTTACTACCAAGGCTGTTGCCGGAAATAAGCAAGGAACTTTTTGAAGCTTTGTAGGAGGGGTTTTGCCTGATCCAAGATACGCATTTATATCAGCTTACCTCAAAGGTGAAGAGTCTAAAGTTGCCACTTCTGACCAAATAAACAGGATGTCAGCAGCGTCGGATGTCCAGGATGCCCTGGCAATGATTAGAGAGACTGATGTAGGAGGCTATCTTGAGGAATTACCCATCAAGACCTTCGACGACGTGGATGAATGGTTGTGGAAGTATTTTGCGCAGTGCATTAGAGATGTAGAATCATTCAGGTTCGTGCCCAAAGATATATCAAAGGTATCGAGGGCGTATATAGTGAAGTATGATGTCTCGAATATTAAAGCCGCTTTGCAGGGTATTTCCACTGGTAAAAAAACCCGCATGATACCAGTGGGGATTATCTGCAACGGTGGATTGCTGGATGAACTTTTTAATGCTGGAAAATTAGAGGACATTATCGGATTGCTTATCAAATGCGAGCTGGGGGATTATGCTTCTGTTCTGAAGGAATATAAAACAGATGGAGGAGCGAGGTCAAAACTCCTTGTTGAAGCTAAATTAGATGGTGAGTACTACAAGAACTTGCTAAGCATGACAAAAGGTATAAAAGATGGCTCTGTGCTTTCTAAAGCTTTCGGCCTTGCTATAGACCTGACAAACTTGCAAATTGTCGCAAGAGCTATAATCGAGGGTATAGGGACTGATGCTGCTGACTGCACCATTGCTGGTGGGTATCTAATTACTGAAGGAAGCATTAGAGATTTATTATCCTTTAAGCTCATCGACGTGCCCCAGAGGCTGGAGAATGCTCAATATCGGGATATAGCAAGCGAAGTATCAAGCAGTTATGATAAAACTAAAAGTGTCACGGCGATAGAGGAAGTCATTGATAAGCATAAGTTCATGCTGCTTAGGGATGTGCTTTCACCAAGGATACTATCCCCCTTGGTGATGGCTTGGCACTTAATCCTTAAAGAGGTTGAAATCCGGAACTTAAGGCTGGTTCTAAAAATGATAGCCGATGGCATTGCCTTAGAGGAAATAAAAGAATATTTGGTGGGAGCGTGACGTTGGTCAAACACCTAGAGACAGCTGTCATAGGAGATGAAGACCTGGTTAGTGGGTTGAGACTGGCTGGGGTTAGTAGATATTATAAGATAAAAGGCGGGCATGATACCCGCGAGGATGTTAGGGAAGCTTTAAGTGGATTGATAGCTGATCCTAGCGTTGGCATAGTAATGCTACTGGAAGACTATGCAGTATACGTTGAGGATTTGGTGGCTCAGGTTAGAAAAGGGAAAGGGGCGACTCCTGTAATCATCGAGGTTCCATCGAAATTTGGCACGAAATATCGAGATATCAGGGAGTATTATAAAGCATTTATTAGAGAATCTATTGGGTTTGACATAGAAATTTAAGAAGCGATCCCTTGTCAAGGGAGCAAGGCGAAGCAATCTGTGGCTATTTGGAACTGGTTTGCTGCTACACTCCTCGCAATAACAGCAAGGGTAGGAGGGTAAAATTATGGGTAAAATATGGAGAGTTTCCGGTCCTCTAGTTATAGCTGATGAGATGAAAGGTTCTCAGGTTTATGAGATTGTTGAGATAGGAGAAGAAAGGCTTGTAGGAGAGGTAATAGGGCTGGAAGAGGATAAGGCGATAATTCAATCGCATGAGGATACTCTGGGATTGAAAACTGGCGAAGTGGTTATGGGAACTGGAAGAATCTTGAGCGTGGAGTTGGGCCCGGGACTTGTGGGGGCTATTTATGATGGACTCCAAAAGTCTTTGCTCACTCTGATTGAGGATACCGGGTCGTTCATAAAACGAGGTGCCAAGGCACTAGCACTTCCTCGCGACAAAAAATGGCAGTTCACACCCAAAGTCAAGGTTGGGGATGAAGTTAATGGAGGGGATATAGTAGGCACGGTTCCCGAGACAGAACTCATAGAGCACAAGATAATGGTGCCAATGGGCATTGAAGGCGTAGTAAAAGAGATACGTGAAGGTGACTATACTGTCGAGGAGCCTATAGCACGGGTGGAGTATAATGGTGGGGTAAAAGAGCTCACGATGATGCAAGAATGGCCGGTAAGGAAGCCCAGGCCCTATAAGAAGAGGCAGGACCCTTCAGGTTTGCTCACTACCGGCATGCGAATTTTGGATTACATGTTCCCTTTGGCTCTTGGTGGGAAAGCTTCCATACCGGGAGGTTTTGGCACAGGGAAGACTGTTGCCATGCAGCAGTTGGTCAGATGGGCCCAGACACATCTCAATATTTACGTTGGCTGTGGGGAAAGAGGTAACGAGATGTCTGACGTGCTCTATAGCTTCAGGAAACTCAAGGACCCTAACACAGGGAGACCGCTGCAAGAGAAGGAAATATTTATAGCTAACACTTCTAACATGCCTGTTGTGGCTAGGGAAGCAAGTATTTTCGTTGGTATCACGATGGCTGAATACTTCAGGGACATGGGTTATGATGTTTTGCTAGTCGCTGATTCAACCTCAAGATGGGCTGAAGCTATGAGGGAAATGGGTGGCAGACTGGAGGAAATGCCGGGAGAGGAGGGATTTCCTTCATACATGGGTTCGCGGCTTTCCACTTTTTATGAAAGGGCAGGAATGGTTGAATGCCTGGGAAGTCCAGAAAGAAATGGGTCAGTAACAGTGGCTGGTGCTGTAAGTCCTCCGGGAGCTGACTTTAGCGAACCAGTAACTCAGAATACACTTAGGATAGTAGATGCGTTATACTCTTTGGATGTTTCCCTGGCGAACAAGAGACATTTCCCCGCGATAAGCTGGCTCACTAGTTACAGTCTTTATGTAGATGCAGTTAAGGATTGGTGGGATAGGATTGATGCAGGATGGGTAGATACCAGAACTACCGCTTTGAAGATATTGCAACAGGAGGCTGAGCTGGAGGAAATTGTAAGGCTTGTAGGTCCTGAAGCTTTGCCTGAAGGGGACAAACTGTTGCTACTCATCGCCAGGATGATACGTGAGGACTTCCTCCAGCAGAGTGCCTACCATGAAGTTGATACCTACTGCGTGCCAGCAAAAGCTGGCCTTATGCTTAAAACTATAATAAAGTTTTATGAACTGGCCCGGGAAATGTTAAATTCGGGGGTGAGTATTGAGAGTATCCGCTCATCTCCGGTAGTGTACAAGATTTCCAGGATGAAGGATATATCCAACGAGGCCTTTGAACAAAGGACCAAGGAATTGTGGTCAGAGATGGAACAAGACTTAGTAACTCGCAAAGGAGTCACCTAAAAATTAGCAGAATTTGCAGGTGAAAAAGGAGGGCTGTTATGGATTTATCTTCGCTTTATATTAAGGAAGCAAGAGCAATTAGTAAAGCTAAGGGGTCTTTGCTTATAGCTGAAAGCATTCCGGGGGTAAAGTTTAATGAGATAGTTGACGTTCAACTCAGCAATGGTGAGGTAAAAAGCGGTCAGGCGATAGACATCAGTGACGAGGCAACCGTAGTTCAGGTATTTGGCGGAGTCAGCGAGGTGGACCTTATTGGAGGCAAGGTAAGGTGCAAAGGCGAGACCTTGAAGTTGCCAGTATCTATTGACATCTTCGGAAGGATCTTCAGTGGGATGGGAGAACCTATAGACGGGGGGCCGCCTGTGATTCCTGAGGCTTACCTGGATATTAACGGTGAGCCTGTGAACCCCGCGGCCCGCCAGCCGCCGGCCGAGTTTATTGAAACAGGGTTCTCGGCAATAGATGGCTTAAACGCTTTGGTTAGGGGGCAAAAGTTGCCCATATTTAGTGGCTCAGGTCTGCCACACAACCGAATTGTGGCTCAAATAATCAGACAAGCCGCAGTCAAAGGCCAGGAGGAGAAATTCGCTCTGGTGTTTGGTGCCATTGGTGTGAGTTACGACGATGCCTCCTTTTTCATGAAGAATCTTGAAAGAACAGGGGCACTGGAGAGAACGGTGGCCTTCATCAATACCGCATCAGACCCAGTTATTGAGCGGATATCAACACCAAGGTTAGCTTTAACCGCGGCCGACTACCTGGCATGGAAGCAGAATATGCATGTGCTGGTCATACTTACTGACATGACCAATTATTGTGAAGCTCTCCGTGAACTTTCTTCTATGCGTGAGGAGATACCATCCAGAAGGGGGTATCCAGGATATATGTACACCGACCTTGCGACAATGTACGAGAGAGCGGGTAGGATCTTCGGAATGGAAGGGTCAGTGACTATAATGCCTATTTTGACTATGCCTGATGATGATATAACACATCCCATACCTGACCTCACTGGCTATATAACTGAAGGACAGATTGTGCTTTCTCGAGCTCTGGAAAGAAAGGGAATATATCCGCCAATAGATGTATTCTTGTCCCTTTCACGGATGATGAAGGAAGGAATCGGACCAGGTAAAACGAGGGAGGACCACAACAACGTCTTCATGCAGTCATATGCTGCTTATGCTGAGGGGTGTTATCTCAGAGAGATATCGACCATTGTAGGAGCTGAGGCATTAAGTGAGGGGGATAAAGTGTACCTGACCAATGCGGACGAGTTCGAGAAGAAATTCATAGCTCAAGGTGAGTTTGAAAAAAGGAAAGTAGAAGATACCTTGGATATAGGCTGGAAGCTGTTTTCGGCGTTGCCTAAGGAATCCCTGAAGCTAATTAAAGAGGAATTCGTTGAAAAATACCTCACGCCATTCGAGAAGTAAGAGGTGGTGTTGGAAGATTTCCTTAAGGATTTGACTATAGACAAATGGCACAACAATTAATCAAAGTTAGACCCACAAAAATTGAGCTGGTAAAACTGAAGCGCAGGCTTTCGCTAGCTGAGAGGGTGCAAAAGATACTCAAGGACAGGCTCTCCATACTGACTATGGAATTCTTGCAGGCAACGAGAGAGACGGTGGAAGCTAAAAGAAAACTGGTTGATGTGTTCTCTCAGGCGTACAAGGCATTATCAATTGCCACTGGATATCATGGATACATAGCGATGGAAAAGGAGCTTGTAGCAGCCGAGGCTGATTTAAAACTCACTGCTGGCTTAAGAAACATAGCCGGCGTGAGAATTCCCTCTTTTGAGCTGATGGGTGGTGAAAAATCAATGAGAGGATACAGTCTGATTGATACCTCTTCATGGTTGGATCACGCAGCCCAACTATTTAAGGAATGTCTTGAAGCTACTGTTGAATTGGCCGAGCTTCAGAGGGGCTTGGAATTATTGGGAATGGAGATAAATAGGACGAAAAGAATAACTAATGCTTTGGAGTATATAATAATCCCTGGGTTACAGATGACGATAAAGTACTTAAATATGAAATTTGAGGAACGGGATAGGGAGGAGAAGGGACGGCTGAAACGGGTGAAGATGCTGGTTGCAGGAGGGTAGCTGGATGCCTGATGCCTTACCTTATGAAAGGATGCTTCAAGAATGTTTGAGGGGCGAGTTCAGGTTGGTGAATGCTGGGCTACCAAGGAATCAAAAAACACTATCCAGCTTATTACATGAGGAGTACCCTCAAATAGCCTGTAGCGATGGCAGCACTCATTTATTTAAGAGGAGAGAGCTGGAGTATCTTGCAAGCATGGTAAATGTCACCGAGCAAGAAGCATTATTATTGCCTATGGTTATAGAGCTGAGGGGAAATCAAGCCGAGGTGGCAGTAATATGTCAAGGAGAGATGGAGGAGAAGGTTATATCAAAAATTCTTGATATGCCTGTCACATGCGAGCAAGGAAGGATTAGAATATATAAACCACAGTTAGCCTTGTTAAGGAAGATATTGAGAACAACCACCCAGTATGCATTCTCCCCTAAAGTCGTTGCATAGAAGCAACTGGTAGTCCTGATGTGATTCAGGATTGTCAGTTTTCACTCAAAAGCGGTTACCATTCTCTTTAATCAAGTTTCTGACTGGTTGGATTTGGTGCCATGTGTGCTACTACTGCTCCCAATACTCCATTGATTAGCCGAGATGAAGAATCGCTGCCAAAACTCTTGGCTAATTCCACGGCCTCATTTATGGTTACCTTAACTGGGATGCTATTATCAGATAAAATTTCAAAGATGGCAAGACGCAAGATGTTTATATCAATGATGGACATTTGCTCTGTAGGGAAGGCTGGAGCAAGGTGTGTAATAAGGCCGTCAAGCTTGGATTTATTTTGGACCACTCCTTGTACAAGCTCTTCACTAAAGCTTATAGCTTCTTGAGGCAACGGTTTCTCCGTCGCTAGATGAGCTAAAATTTCATCTGCTTTATGCCTTGTGCAATCAAGCTCATAAAGTGTCTGGAGAGCAACAATTCTTGCCTTTCGCCTGATACCAGCCATGGTACCTCATCTTCACCGCTGTCCGCTGTCTCTTTAAGGAGGAGGGTTAAACTGAGGGAGCTGCTTGACATCTTCAACTCCTGAAATGTTAAAGATTTGTAACCCTGGGTTGGTCCGTTTAATCAAACCGCTGAGCACCTTCCCGGGACCTATCTCGTAAAAGGTGTTGACCCCCATATCAACCATGTTTTCCACGGAACGTTGCCACTGGATACAACTACGAAGCTGCTTTAAAAGCTCTTCCTTTATTGACTCGGCATCGGTTAATGTCTTAGCAGTTACATTAGCCATAATAGGAATCTTGGGAGGCTGAAACGTGAAACCTGAGATAACTTCGCGGAATTCGGCTATAACCGGGTCCATTAAAACAGAGTGAAAAGCTCCGCTTACCTTCAATGGGATAGCGCGAGCACCTTTCATTTTGGTCAATTTGCCAGCTTCAGTCAAAGCATCAATAGCGCCACTGACTATAATCTGTCCGGGGCAGTTTACATTGGAGATTTCAGTTTTACTATGAAAGCATATATCCTCAACGGACTCATTACTAAGCCCTATTATGGCCAGCATGCTTCCGGGACTTTTCAATCCAGCTTCATACATTAATCTACCTCTTTCCCGAACTAAAATCACAGCATTAGATAGGCTGAGCACATTGGCAGCCACAAGAGCGGTGTATTCACCTAGACTATGCCCAGCGACAAATGCGGGGGCAGGTAGACCATCGTTACTAGCCTCTTGAGCTGCTTTAAGGCAAGCGATGCTAGTCGTTAGTATTGCTGGCTGTACATTATTCGTCTTAGTAAGTTCCTCTTCGGGCCCTTCAAAACACAAGTGAGAAAGAGGAAAGCCTAGAGCAGTGTCAGTTTCGTCAAAGATTTCCCTGGCTGAGGAGTAGCTGTTGTATAGATCGAAGCCCATTCCCGCTTTCTGAGAACCTTGCCCTGGGAAAACATAAGCTATCTTGGATATCTCAGCCATACTTCTAGGTAGTTTTCTTCTTTGGGGATTTAACCTCAATTACTTGCCTATCATTGTAGGTACCGCAAGTAGGGCAAACATGGTGAGCTAGCTTAACACTGTGGCACTGAGGGCAGGTATCCAAAGCAGGTAAATCTAGTTTGAGGTGGCTGCGCCTTTTCCCTTGACGCGCTTTAGCATATTTCTTTTTAGGTAGAGCCATTATAAGCTTATCTCCTTAATTTCAGCACAATCAGGCCGGCATAGTGGCTTCATAGGCTGGTTTAGTAAAGTATATTGCCGTATTGCCTCGCCTAAGTCAAGTATGTGATTGGCATCAATGATGAAACTGGTTGATTCCTCGGGCAAGGAAAATGGCAAACCGCTAGTCACATCAACTGTTGAAAGGAATTCTTCCTCTATGTTGGAACTTATAGGACAGAGGAAAGTGTGGAGGCAACGACTGCACGTGAGCTCTACTTTAACAACCATCTGGCCTTGAACTATAATCCCTTGACCGCTGCGAAGTAGCGTCAGCTCTCCTTCGAAGGAATCTTTGACTTGTTGGGCAACTAACTCTTCTATATGATAGCTGCGGGTGGAGCCAATAGGTTCTTTCAATAGTTGAGATACATTTATCAGACTATCAAAACATTTCCCTTCAAGTTCTTCTAATTTCATGGCTGACATTCTGGAAATTGGACGGAAGTATGATTATTATAATAGCAATTTGCGAGAGCTTCAAGCGTTGAGTATAAAAGAATTGGAAACGAAAGTGAAGGGTTTGCACTTTTAAGGGAGCATTACTGGCTACTAGAGCTAAGTTAAAGTATAATTAGGGAAATAAAACTTGTATTCCTGCTATCCTTAGCTAACCCGGAATGTGGGATCAGATTAAAGAGGAGTTCTTTAACCATGATTAAGGTGGGCATTCCAAGAGCCTTACTTTATTATCAATATTATCCAATGTGGAAGACTTTTTTTGAAACGCTAGGCGCGGAGGTAGAGGTATCGGCACCAACCAATAAGACCGCATTAAATGTAGGTGTTTCACGAGCAGTCGCCGATACCTGCTTGCCGGTAAAGGTCTTATTGGGGCATGCCATTTCTCTGCTAGATAAATGTGATTGTCTATTTATTCCTGCTGTTACTAGTTTGGGGGGGAAAACTTATAATTGCTCTAAAGTTATTGGCTTGCCTAATATAACCAGGGCTCTAATTCCAGAGTGTCCCCTCATTCTTAGCCCGGAGATAAATGTTGAGAAAGGGCGCTATCACTTGTACCGGAATATCTATAAGTTGGGATGCCATTTTACCTCGAATCCATTTAAGCTCAAAAGAGCAGTTGAAGAAGCTTGGGAAAGCAACCTAGTCTACCGAAACAAAATGTCTGATGAAGGAATTATGCCTGATCAAGCTGTTGAAGAGATATGCCAGCAAAATTATGAGCCTGAACCTAGCTTAAATTCGTCTCCATTTAGAATCGCTGTTATTGGGCACCCTTATGTTCTCTATGATGAGTATATTAACCATCGGCTCATTTCATGGTTACAAAGCAGGGAAATCAAAATTTTCACCCCAGAAATGGTGTCCCAGGAGGCACTTAATGCTGCGGCCAAAAGGCTAGTGGGAGATCCCCATTGGTCATTTGAGGCTGATATAATTGGTGCTGGAGAATATTATTTAGAAACGGGGATTGATGGTGTGATTAACGTCTCTGTTTTTGGTTGTGGCCCTGATTCAATGATGGTAGGATTTGTGCAGCACCGGGCTAAAGAGCTTGAAATTCCCTTTTTACCACTTACTTTAGACGAGCATAGCAGTGAAGGAGGTTTACTCACTCGTTTAGAAGCTTTTGTTGATATGATTAAGAGGAGGGGAAGGATATGCGTATAGGTATCCCCCATTTTGGTAGCGCATATATCCCCGTGAAAGCTATGGCTCAGAGGCTAGATGCTGGTGGTAATAAGCTAATAGTCCCTCCACCGATGACTCAAAAAACATTAGACCTTGGGGTTAAATATTCACCTGCGGAGGCTTGCCTACCTTATAAGCTTACACTGGGTAGTTTGATTGAAACTTGTGAGTTAGGGGCAGACACCTTAGCTCAGGCAAGAGGCACTGGCATTTGCCGATTAGGCTACTATGCCAAAGGGCAGGAACAAATGCTTCGCGATTTAGGCTATAATGCTCGCTTTCTCACGATCGATGTATCTCACCACAAAGGCAGAAGCATCCTGCACCTTATAAGGTACATGACTGATAATGCCCCCTGGCATGAAATTATCCTGGCTTTTCTCTTCGGCATGAGTAAATTATTTGCTTTGGATAAGATAGAAAAAATAGTTCAGAGGACACGGGCGGTGGAGTTGGAGAAGGGGATGGCTAACCGAATTTACCGGGAAGCTATGACGGCGATTGATGAAGCGCCGAATCGGAAGGAAGTAAAAAAGCTAGCTAAACATTATATCGGTGAATTAAATAAGGTTCCTAGGAATCCTAAAACTATCCCGATCAAGGTAGCTATAGTTGGCGAAATTTATGTCGTTATAGAGCCTTTCGCTAACATGGATATAGAGGTTGAATTGGGCAAATTAGGAGTAGAGGTGCATCGGACTATGACTATTTCTCGATGGGTCAAATATAGCCTCTTCCTTAATTACTTAGGTATAGATGAATGGAGGGAGGTTCATAAACTAGCTATGCCTTACCTTGATCATGATGTTGGTGGTGATGGTTGGGAGTCGGTAGGGGAGAAAGTGCTTTATGCGCGTAAAGGATATGATGGGGTAGTTCACCTGGCGCCTTTTACCTGTATGCCTGAGATAGTGGCTCAGAATATTATGCCATCAACCAAGGAAGATATAGCCGTCCTCACTGCCGTCTGTGATGAACAAATGGCTAAGCCAGGAATGTTGACCAGGCTCGAGGCTTTTGTAGATTTACTGGAATTCAGGAGGAGGAGAGGAAATGGGAGAAGAGCTTGAAACACTAGAAAAATTTATCAGGAGTAAACAAATGATAAGTTTCTTTATTCTTACGGCTATCGCTACAATTTTATTTCACCCCATTTTAAGTCGCAATCAAAGAAAAGCGCTGGAATTTCAGGAAAGCATAAAGGAATCTAATAAGAGCAGGCTTAAAAGCTTTGGTGGAGCATCTCTTGAAAGGGTGGAATAAAGGAGAATTGTGAAGACTTATCTTGGTGTTGATGTTGGCTCAGTTACTACCAAACTAGCTTTGCTTGATGAACGCCATGAAATCCTAGCCTCTGTTTACTTAGGAACTCAAGGTAATCCAGTAAATATGACAAAGCAAGGGCTGGAAGAGATAAGGAAGCAAATGCCGCCTGAAGCTGAAATCTCTGGAGTAGCTACTACGGGAAGTGGCAGATATTTAGCTGGTGTTATTCTTGGTGCGGACTTAATGAAGAATGAGATTACCGCCCATGCCGTTGCTGCTATGCACCGCGTGCCTGATGTGCAGACTATCTTTGAAATTGGAGGTCAAGATAGCAAAATAATAATGATTCGTGATAAGGTGGTTGTTGATTTTGGCATGAATTCAGTATGCGCTGCTGGCACTGGTAGCTTTATTGATCATCAAGCTGAAAGGTTAAATATAAGAATTGAGGATTTTGGGGAGCGTGCCTTGAGGAGTGAAAATCCAGCGCGTATTGCCGGGCGCTGCACCGTGTTTGCTGAGTCAGATATGATTCACAAGCAGCAGATGGGCTACCCTCTTGATGATATTATCTACGGGTTATGCCAATCTTTAGTGCGTAATTATCTTAACAACGTTGCTTTAGGCAAGGAAATTCAGCCTAAATTAGTATTCCAGGGTGGAGTTGCTTTTAATAAAGGGATAATTAAAGCATTTAATGAAGCCTTTCATACAGAAGTTTATGTTCCCCCTCACAATGAACTTATGGGCGCTATAGGAGCTGCCATTTTAGTGCACGAAGAAATGGAAGCCGGGGAAAATCACCACAAGACTGCATTCAAAGGATTTGGTATTAGCCAGGCAGAATTCAAAGTCTCCTCTTTTATATGCAAAGCTTGTCCCAACCTATGCGAAATCTCTCAAATTTCTGTTGATGGCAAGGCTTTGGCTAGGTGGGGGGGGCGTTGCGATATGTGGGAGAGGGTGTAGAGCGAATGAAGGTTATTTTCCTAAAGGATGTTCCTGGGGAGGGAAAGGCTGGCGAAGTAATGGAAGTGACCAAGGGCTATGCCAAAAATTTTCTCTTCCCTCGGGGCCTAGCCGTGGCGGCTACATCAACAACTATAGAAGAAGCGGGATCAAGGCTCCAGAGGGAGAGAGGTGAGGAAACTGCTGACCAAGCTAAACTAGCTGAACTAGCTCAACAAATTGAAGGGAGTGAAGTTCGCCTTCAAGCTCGTATCGGTTCTGGAGATCGCTTATTTGGCTCTATTACTGCTGCTGACATAGCTCAAGAGTTAAATCGAGTTGTGAGAGTTCCTGTCGATAAAAGGAAGATAGACTTGGATAAGCCTCTGCGCCGAGCAGGCAGCTACGAGATAGCTATTAAGTTAGCTAAAGACCTAGTGCCCATGGTCAAAGTAATTATTGAGCCGGAGAAAACCTGAATATGGCAGAGAGTAAATTACCGCCCCATGATATTGAAGCAGAGGACGCAGTGATTGGCTCTTTGCTTATCGACCCTGAGGCTATATCAAAAGTTGCCGCTTTTCTTAAACCTGAGGACTTTTTTGATGAGACGAATCAGGCGATTTATCAAGCTTGCCTATCCCTTTACCAACGTCCGGAAAATGAGGTTATAAACCAGATTACAGTAGCTCACGAATTGATGCGCCAGGATAGATTAGAGCAAATTGGTGGTGCTGCTTATCTAAGCCATTTAATATCCATTGTACCCACCTCCTTGCATGTTGAGCATTATGCCCAGATAGTATCTAACATGGCAGTAATGCGGAGGTTGATTGCTGCTGCCGGGCAAATTGCTGCCATTGGCTATGAGGCTGCCCCAGATATTGAGGCTAGCCTTAATGACGCTGAAGATATCCTGTTTAAAGTGCGAGCCAGGCAGGGTCTTCGAGGCCTTGTTCCGATTCGTGAGGTTCTAGGTCAATATTTTGAGGATGTTGGGCAACGTGCTGCCCCCGGTGAAAAAGAGATACAACATGTTCTAACTGGCTTCGCTGAATTAGACGATTTCTTGGGGGGATTGCAAAGGTCTGACTTAATTATTCTAGCTGCCAAGACTAGCCTAGGGAAGACAAGCTTAGCCCTAAATATCGCCAGAAACGCCGCTATGAACCAGGGGGCTTGCATTGCTCTGTTCAGCTTGGAGATGTCTCGGGAGGCAGTAGTTCAACGCTGTCTAGCTAGTGAATCAGGTGTGGACTCTAGACTGGTTCACCTGGGACGCTTTGGTGAGCAGGACGAAGTGAAAATCATGGAAGCAAGTGGCATTCTATCTGAAGCGCTCATCTACATTGATGATTCCCCTATGCTTCGAGTGGTAGACATAAGGAGCAACGCACGGCGACTTCACTTCGAACGCGGCATCGATTTGATTATCGTGGATTATCTGCAACTGATACAAGGCGGTGGTAAGAAAAACGAAACTCGAGTTCAGGAAATCAGTAACATAACTCGTGCCTTAAAAACTCTAGCCCGGGAGCTGAATGTGCCTATCTTAGCCCTATCGCAACTCAGTCGGGCTGTGGAAGGGCGTCTCTCCCATATACCTCAGCTTTCTGACCTTCGCGAATCCGGCAGCATTGAGCAGGATGCTGATGTCGTTCTTTTCATCCACAGAGAAGATATGAATTCTTCTCCCGAGGAATGGAGCAAGGTGCATGATATTGAGAAGGAACCTTATCCCCGCGGTATCGCCGATATTATCATAGCTAAACATCGTAATGGCCCCTTAGATCAAGTTAAGCTACGGTTCGTGAGCAGGGTTGCCAAATTTGATAGCTTAGGTACCGAGCCAGTTTCCGTTTCTTAAAAGGTAACAAACATGGCAAATCGCAAAGCCTTAGGTTCCCAGATAAAGACAGACTATACCGCTTTACCCAATTCTTTCTTTACTCAAGTGATGCCCAAAATTCAGGACATAGCTGAACTTAAGATAGTGCTGTATATCTCCTACCTGATACAACGAAAACAGGGATATCTCCCATTTATGACCTATGAGGAATTGCTATCTCAGAAGCTAATGGAAGCAATGGAGGAAGGAATACTTCGTCAAGCTTTAGACTTAGCTGTAGACCATGGCGCTCTGATACACCTGACCTTAGATATAGGTGAAGAAGCTAAGGATATTTACTTTGTTAACACGGAATCTAACAGGAAGCAAGTTGAGAACTTCGAGTCAGGAGAATTCCCTCTCGGAGAAATGATGCCTGAAAATGGGGAAATGCGGCACAATATTTTTGCTCTGTATGAGCAGAATATAGGCATAATAACGCCAATGATTGCCGAAGAACTTAAAGAGGCTGAGAGGCTTTATCCATCTCCCTGGATTAATGAGGCCTTTAAGGAAGCAGTTACGATGAATAAACGCAGCTGGAAGTATATCGCTCGCATTCTTGGGCGGTGGGCCAGCGAAGGTAAGGATAGTGGAGAGTATAGGAGAGACATTAAAAAGGGTGACCCCGACAAATATATCAAAGGGAAATACGGGCACCTGGTCAAAAGATAGCACTCCCACCCCCTCGGAGGGAGAGAGTGAAGTCTGTCCTATTTGCAAAGGGGCTGGATTCGTTCATCCACTTTTGGATTCAGGGCAGCCTGATTTTAGCCGAGTAGTACCTTGCCAGTGCAGCAAAGGGGAGCTAAGAAAAGAAAAAACGGAATACCTGGAGAAATATAGCAACCTTGGCTCTCTGTCGCAGCTTACCTTCGATAATTTATCCCCTAAAGGGAAGGCGGAGGATGCTATTTCCCAGGAGCACTTTACTCAGGTTTACCAAGCTGCCAGGGCCTTTGCTGATAATCCTGAGGGTTGGCTAGTATTTTTAGGTTCTAGCGGCTGTGGTAAAACACACTTGGCTTGTGCTATTGCTAATCACCGTCTTGGTTTGGGGCAGCCTGTATTCTACATTGGCGTTGCCGATCTTCTGGACCACCTCCGCTCTGCTTTCAGTCCCACAAGCAATATTACTTATGATGAGCTATTTGAGCAAGTAAAAAATATACCTTTGCTGGTGCTGGATGATCTTACTATGGAAAGCGCTACACTTTGGACTAAGGAAAAATTGGAACAACTCCTCAACCACCGCTTCAACACTAGGCTGGCAACAGTAATCACCACCGATGTTCCGCTAGAAAAACTTGATGAACGCCTACGTGGTCGTTTTATCGGCAATGAATTTTGCCAAGTATGGGAGATTGAACAGAGGTCGAGATTGGGGTACCAGAGTAGCTTAAAATTGGAGCTACTACGAAATATGACCTTCGACAACTTTGACCATAAGAGAGTGGATTTGCCTCTAGAGAAGCGTCAAAATCTGCACCAAGCTTTTCACCTAGCAGTAGAATTCGCTCGCTCCCCAGAGGGCTGGTTAATCTTTACAGGCGATAATGGCTGTGGTAAGACTCATTTGGCAGCAGCTATCGCCAACAGCAGGCTGGCACAAGGACAGCCAGTCTTCTTTGTAGTTGTCCCTGACCTTCTTGACCATTTGCGCTCTACATTCAGCCCAGATAGCAAAATATCCTACGACGAATTTTTCGAGGGAGTTAAAGAAACTCCATTGTTGATACTCGATGATTTTGGAGAGCAATCAGCCACATTATGGGCTCAGGAGAAGCTATATCAATTGATTAATTACCGTTATAATGCCAGGATGCCGATGGTGGTCACCACATGCCTTTCCTTGGATGAGATTGAAACACGAATCAGTTCACGAATGGTAGACCCACGACTAAGCCTGGTATTCAATATCATTGCTCCTGATTATCGTGGCAATGTGAAACCCGCAAGGCAAGCTAGCGTTCCCAGAAGGCATTATTCCTGAATGCCAGATTATTGCAAATGAAATATATGATTGTTAAAATGAGCCAACGCTGATGCAGAAGGCCTAGCTATGGTAAATTCCCCGGTTTTAGTTCTTAATCAAGGTTATGAGCCCCTTAATTTGTGCCGTACCCGTCGGGCCATAGTACTAGTTTTCCGTGGCAAAGCTGAAGTGCTGGAAAACGGCAGAGGTGAGCTCCATTCTATTAACCAAGTTTTTCAAATGCCGTCAGTGATTCGCCTGGTTTATATGGTTAAGCGGCCGCATCATCAAAGGAAGTTGACCAGATTTGAAGTGTTTAATCGTGATCAATATACTTGCCAGTATTGTGGACGACGGACTAGAGAGCTTACCTTAGACCATGTTATTCCAAGGCGGTGGGGGGGGGGAACATACTTGGGAGAATGTAGTTAGCGCTTGCATTCCTTGCAATCGTCGCAAAGGTGGGAATGCACCACACGAAATCGGGATGAGGCTGCTGCGCCAGCCACGCTCACCTCATAGTAATGGGTTCTACATTCCATGTTACTACCTTAATAGCCACCGTGAGTGGCAAAAATATTTGCCTCCTCAAGCCTTCCCTCAGGCCAGTTGATCCAGAGGCAGCTCTCTAATGGTCTGGTCTTTAAGTTCAACTGACACGGTTTCTTTTATTGGGCTGACACTCACTACCTTAGCTTTGCCAAAGGGTGTTGATACTTCCTGACCCAGCCGAGGCATCCTCTCCTTTATATCAGAGTACTCTTTGCTTTCGTATGCCAGGCAGCAAAGGAGCCGTCCACAAACGCCTGATACCTTCATAGGGTTTAGGGCTAAACCTTGCTCCTTGGCCATTCTAATGGACACTGAGGGAAAGTCAGTTATGAAGCTTTGGCAACATAAAGGATAACCACACTTACCTATGCCACCTATCAGTTTAGCCTCATCCCTTGGTCCTGTTTGCCTTAATGAAACGTGTGTTTCCAGGCTGTGGCTTAACCTCCGAACCAATCCCCGGAAGTCGACTCTCTCCTTAGCACTAAAGAATATAGTTACGCGACCACCCTTGAGATCAGAATGAGCTGCGAGAGGCTTCATCTTTAAGCCAAGGTTGGTCACCATTTCATGGCACTTAGCCAGGGCTTCGTTTTCTTGGTTCTGCCGAGCCTTTTCTAAATCCTCAATCTTAGCCAGGCGTACTACTCTCATTAACTGCTCGCTCAAGTCGCTTTGTGGAATTCGAGCTTCGGGAGCGACGACTTTAGCTAAGTCTAATCCATGACTAGTGTCTACAACTACATAGTCGCCGAACTGCAGTGATATATCAGCAGCATCGCAGTAAAGCAGCTTGCCTCTGGGCTTAAAACAGACTCCAACTATGTTAGCCATTAATAACCTCTTGGTTTTCAGGGAAAGCAGTTATTTTTCCTGGGTAAATTGAGCATTAGCGCTTCAACCGCTAAACGGGGATTAACATTTTTAGAAATTTCTTCTTGTACCTGGTATAAATTTTCCAAGAACCCTCTAATCTCGTTTAAACTCAAGCTCTTTGCTTGTTTTTCCAAAGCCATTGCGCAGTCTATATTGGCGATGGCCTCCTTGCAACCACCTTTGATAAGCATCAAATCGTGCCACCAACCGAGCCAAACTTCCATCACCTCTGCTACGGGCCTACGGTTCTGGCTAAATTGGGTTGCTAACTCCTGGGCATAGGCAAACCTCTGCTCTAAACTGGCGCTTGTTAGAGAAGATAGCTTAGTTACCCTTTGAGATCGCTGTTCTAGTATGTCGTCAGCCAAGGAGGATAGTGCCCAGCCAAGGCAACCATGGCACAACCGAGCCAGAAGGTTTGCTTTATCTGCATCAACGTTATATCCATTAATAAGTATTTGCTCCACTTGCTCTAATGGCATAGGCTTCAATTCTAGCCTCTGGCATCGCGATATAACTGTGGGCAAGAGGTGTGCCTCTTCAGCAGTTAACAAAAGCCAAACTACTTTAGGGGGAGGTTCTTCCAGTATCTTAAGCAAGGAATTGGCTGCCTCAGTGGATAGATACTCGGCATCCTCGATAATAAACACCTTACGCTTACCTTCGTAGGGGGGCAGATTAGCCGAGCGTTGAAGTTCTCTTATGGCATCAATGCCAATCTCTGTTTTAGAATCCAAGCCAATACAGATAACATCAGCATGCTTGTGCTCAAGGATTCGGCGGCAGGAGTAACATTGACCGCAAGGTGGCTTGCGGTCATCGCAATTTAGAGCCTGGGCCAAGTTAAGGGCTAAGGTTCTTTTGCCTACATGAGGTGGTCCTACAAAGAGATAAGCGTGAGCTGTGTTATTCTCTTTAAGACTGCGATCTAACAAAGCTAGCACTTTATCTTGCCCTATAACTTGCCACATCTAAATTACATCCAGTTTCATCAAGTCCTGATAACTTTCCCGTCGCCGAACAAGACGCGCTTTGCCCTTCTCTACCATAACTATAGCTGGCCTGGGTAAGGAGTTATAATTGCTCGACATGGGTATAGAATAAGCACCGCAAACTGGAATGGCTATGATATCACCGGACTGCACTGAAGCCAAATTGGTATTCCTTACCAAAATATCTCCAGATTCACAAAGCTTGCCTGCAATAGTGACTATGTCACCTTCTGCCTCCAGAGCTTTATTGGCTACTAAAGCTTCATATTTGGCTCCATAAAGGGCAGGGCGGATATTGTCAGTCATGCCGCCGTCAATGCAGACATATTTCCTCACTTTGGGTATCTCCTTTATTGCTCCTGCGGTGTATAGTGCTATTCCAGCTTGCCCTACAATTGCTCTTCCAGGTTCGATGATGAGTAGGGGGTAGTCCAGTCCTGACTCCGGGATAAAGCTCTTTAGCTTATAGGCTAGAGCCTTAGCATAATCGTCCACAGTGGGCTCCTTCGAGTCTAAGGTAGATGGGATGGCGAAGCCCCCACCAATGCTAAACTCATCAATATGGGGACCGTATTTTTGGCTAACTTCTCGGGTGAAATGGAGAACGAGCTCTATAGCTAATTCATAAGGCTTTGTCTCAGACACTGGAGAGCCGAGGTGGAAGTGGAACCCCAAAAGGTTAAGATTAGAGGCTGACATAGCTTGTTTTACCGCCTCTTCAGCTTGTCCAGTAGCTAAAGGAAAGCCGAACTTGCTGTCTAGCGTTCCTGTAGTAGTGTATTGGTGGGTATGGGGGTCAACTCCTGGGGTGATGCGAAGCAAGATATCCTGCCTAATATCCTTTTCCTTGGTCAGGGAATTAAGCAATTCGAGCTCATATAAATTATCCACCACAACACGGCCAATGCCCCAATCCAGGGCTAGCTTTAGCTCCTCTGGCGTCTTGTTATTGCCGTGGAAGTAAACTTTGTCTAAGGGGAATCCTACTGAATGGGCAATGCTAAGCTCTCCTCCGGAGACAACATCAAGCCCTAAACCCTCTTCCTTAAGGATTAGGGCTAGCGCTCTATTCAGAAAGGCTTTGGAGGCGTAGATGACCAGAATGTTGGCATAGTGTTTGGAGAACCTATCTTTAAATTCACGGCATTTGGAACGAAGAGTGAACTCATCGAAAAGATAGAGGGGAGTGCCGAATTCTCTAGCCAGGTCGACGACATCGCAGCCGCCGATGCAGAGATGACCTTTATTATCTACCTCGGCGGTTAAAGGAAATAGGGATAACTTGGATACTTTGCTTGTGTTCAATTGGGAATATAGTAGCTTTTAATCCTGAGCAATGCAAGTGGGAAAGCAGATTATCCAGGAATCTGCTTCCCCACTTTCAGTCAGAAGCTGTGGCAGGCCTTTGGAGATGCTCTCCCATATAATATATAGCTTTTATGCCATTTATTAGTTGGGAGCTAGCTGCCCTCTTAGGGATGAATCCATAGGCTCCTAACTGTTCAGCGGCAAGTATGTTCTCCTCATCATCGTACTGTGATAGCATCAAGACCTTGGTTTGAGGATATTCCTTGTATATCCGCTTGGTTGCCTCTAACCCGTCCATCTCTGGCATGACTATATCCATTATCACCACATCAGGCAAAAGCTGGCGTACTTTTTCCACTGCGTCTTTCCCATTCACAGCTTCACCTACTACTTCAATGTCTTTTTGCAGCGTGAGCACAGCACGAATCCCATCCCTAACCACAGAATGGTCATCTACTATAAGCACCTTTATCCGCTTGGCTGCTCTCTCCAGTACCGCCTGAGTTCGAACCGCCATCGAAGCTGGCTCAATCGGCTTAGCTATGTAGTCCTCGGCCTCCATCACCATAGCCTCATCTCTCCTCCATCCCTTAATAAGCTGCTTTTCCGGGGCAGCGTCGATCACCAAGACAGGCAAATCCTTGGTCTTAGGATGCTGCCTTAGCCATTGGTGTAGAGAGAATGCTTCGCCACGAGGAGTCATGGTTCCCAGAATGATGACATCAGGGTCTATTGTCTTGATGCTCTCCTGTACCTCTGCCCTGTTGCTAGCAGTGGCAACTTGGTATAACTTGGCTTCTAAGGTCCTTTGCAAAGCCAGCAGAAAATCTGGCTCATCATCCACAATTAGAATCTTTTTGGTGGTTTCCATTTTTAACCTCCCTTCCCTATCTTAGATTTAATTAGCTCGCTCGACCTGCGGCTGCCTTTTAATCGAAACCTAACCATGCACGTTGACCCCCAATCCAGCGGCCTCCAAAATATCAGGCACGCTACCTTCCCTCCCCACCGCCATAACATGGACGCCGTGGCATAGATTCAATTCTCTTATCGTCTTTATCAGCCGCACAGCAATTTCAATGCCTTTCTGGAGTCCCTTGCCCTTTTCTGCGCTAGCTAACTCATCAATTACAGCCTGGGGGACTATCACCCCGGGGACATTAGAGTTCATATACTGAGCCATCCTTGCTGAAGCTAGAATTATAATTCCCGCCAGGATTTTGACGTTAAATTGTCTGGCATATTGCATGAACTTGCGGAGGCAATCCAGGTCATATATGCCCTGAGTCTGGAAGAACTGTGCCCCGGCCTCTACCTTCTTATCAAACTTGATAAGTTGTGGCTCAATGAAATCCGCTGCAGGGTGAACCGAGGCACCAATGCAGAATTCTGGAGCGTGGTTGAGGTCGTTCCCTCCCAGGTCCTTACCTGATTCCATTATTCTGATCATTCTCAGTAATTGCACGGAATCCAGGTCAAAAACTGGTTTTGCTTCCTTGTGGTCTCC
>JAFGBN010000118.1 GCA_016933195.1 Dehalococcoidia bacterium
ACTTTCTCATCCTGATAACTCCTCATGGTAGGTTAATATCATCACTAATCATAACCTGAGTGTTACCCATGTATCTCAGCCTCCGCAGTTCGTGTACTCGTTCAGGTGATTGGTGACACTTTCTCCTTTCTCTTATTTTGCCAATGCTGTTCTAGATATTCCAGAGCTTTTTCAATGTCCGCAGTAGCAGAAATGGTTTGCGCCTAGTAATCTAGCCGCACCAGATATAGTTATGCCATAAAATATGACCGGTTTGGATAGCCTAAACTGGTTAAAAGTATTGTTGACTATGGTAGTGCCAGTTGCCAGGACTATATCACACCAGCTCAGGTTCTCTTGTGTCTTCTCCGGACTGCGTATCATCACCCCAAATTTCTTCTTACCGATATTACCACGATCCATATCAGTTACTCTCAAATCAAAATTTTGAGATAATGCCTCAACCATCCTGGGCTGAAAACCAATGAAAGCTATTTTAGGATGACCGTAATTTCTCTCTAGGTATTTTAGCAATTCTTGGCTGCATTCTCGTGGCTCGTTATTCCTACAGTGTATCGTTTTATCCACCAATCCCAAATGCCTCATCACTGCATTAAGGCTGGATATGAATATAGCTCTGCGGAAGTTATTTTTTAAATTCATCTCCACGATATCACTCAGCCTGCCACTGAAGTCGCCGTACATGTCGGTGAAAGCTTGCCCCAAGGAGCCTTTAAACTCTGCCTGCATCAGGCGCTCTTTGCCAATTACCAGCGGATAATCCTTATCCTCGGGATTACCAATGGCTTCTTGTGGGGAGAGAGGGACAGCCTTAATCGTTATTTCCTCCACCTCAAGCCCATTGTTATTTACAGTCTCAGCAAATTTTTTTCTGATAATGTCATACATCTTCTTTCACCTGCTCTTTACCCTCATAAGCTGCTATTCTTTTCAGTTTTAATATCAGAAATACCTCTTTGCCCAATGCCAAGCTCATATCTTCAAAAATGTGGTGAGGCATTTCAGCCGTTAGGTCATTCTCTCCTGCCTTTACCTTTAGTCTGACTATATCATCAGTTGAATTGATGTCACTAATTATTCCCTTAAACCGGTTGACCCCTGGTCCAGGTACTCTGGTCTCGGAGATGTAAATGTCTCTGGGAAGTAGAGCGATTCTCTTTACTGTATTCCCCCCATCAGGAATAATTATGGGGAGTCCCCCACAACCAACTTCTACCACTCCCCTCCCCAAGCTATGGCAGTAGGCACAATCCAGAATGTTGGGGGCTCCAATGAAGTCAGAGACCTTTTTGCTCTTGGGATAGAAGAATATCTCTTCTGCTCTGCCTACCTGTTCTATATGCCCGCTCTCGATTACCGCTATTCTATCCGCTATTTCTTCAGCCTCTGTCAGGTCATGGGTGACATATATAGTAGTGATACTCAGTCTCCTTTGCAGTTGCTTTAATTCCATTCGCAAATATTTTGAAGCTTGCGTATCCAGGCTACTCAATGGTTCATCCAGGAGCAGTACATTGGGGGCCAAAGCAAGTGCTCTAGCTAGAGCTACCCGCTGTTTCTCGCCCCCACTTAGATGGCGGGGATAGCGAGAAGATAGATGTTCTATCTTCATCATTTGGAGTAGTTCTTTGACTCTAGCTTCTACTTTATGCCGAAATTGTTTTTGGACTTTTAGGCTATAGGCTATATTCGAGGCAACATCGAGGTGAGGAAACAGGTTCAATTCTTGAAACAGGTAGCCTATCTTCCTCTTACTAGCGGGTAGTTTGTCTACTGACTCGCCATCGAAGAAAACCGACCCTTCATATTCGATCAGCCCGGCAATGATATTCAGCAGTGTGCTTTTCCCGGCACCGTTTGGCCCTAGTAATACCAGTAATTCCTTATCGAATATCTCTAAATTGATATTCTGGCAGACGTACTTGGATATCTCCTTAAGCGTAATGGATGGCATGTTATTTCCATTGGCTGGTTAATCTGGTTTCCAAAACGGTAAAGAGCTTTTCAAAGGCAAAGCACATAACTGCTAATACTATCAGGCAAACTATGATGATGTCCATGCGGATTAGGCTCTCAGCCTTCATCATCAGTGCTCCGATTCCGGTGGGAATGGCCACCATCTCTGCAGCTATTATCACGCGCCATGCCATTCCTGATTCCAACCTCAGCCCGGTAAAAACATTTGGTAGTGCTAAGGGCATGACCACTGTAGCTAAAATCTTCATATCGGAGGCGCCCAATGTTCTTGCTACTTGAATGTAATTCTTATCCACTGTTCTAATGCCGGTGGCCGTATTATAGGCGATAGGGAAGAAAGAGCAGATGAATATTATCGTAATCGGCAAAGCCTCGCCAACCCCGAGCCACAGCATCAATAGAGGCAACCAGCCCAGAGCTGGAATGGGGTAGAGCAAACTGACTATGGGACTCAGTGCTTTATTGGCTACATCTTTCCACCCCATCATAGTTCCCATGAGTAATCCAGCAGTAGAGCCAGTAGAAAAGCCGATGAGAACTCGGGCTAGACTGCTCAGAAAATTACGCCCCAGCACCCCATTGACTGTCAGGTAATAGAATTCTGCTACCACTGTGGAAAATGGGGGAAAGAAAAAGTGACCAGGGACAAGATTTAAGCGAGCGACTATCTCCCAAATAGCCAGGAATACAGCTATGGGTACTATCCCCCATCCAGGTTTAATCTTCTTAAGCATATTAATCTTCGAGGAAACTCAAATCCAGAATGTCCTCAGCATTGAAGCTTTCGATATAACCTAGCTTTGCCAAATAGTCTATTTCCTCCTGAAGCATCGCTGGGTCAACGCTAGTGGTACATTCCATCTTGGTAGTTAAAGATTTCAATATAGCTTCGGGGGTAATTTCCAGCCCAGCGGCGACCTTCCCTATCTCGAGAGGGAGAACCTCTTTCCCGGCAACCGTTAGCTCGCCAGCCACAATTGTTGCTGCATCTTCGGGATGTTCATGGATATATCGAGTCCCTCTCTGAGTCACCTTTACCAGTTTTCTAACCATGTCAGGGTGGTCCCTTATAAGATCGTCGGTTACTATTAAGACGCTTCCCTGCATTCCGGGCCAGACATCTTGGGCATTCAAGAGTGTTTTGAAGCCTAACTCTTCACCCATGCTGGGAAACTGCTCACAGCAAAAACCAGCATCCAGTTGTCCCATTTTGAGGGCAAGAAGCACCTCGGGTGGAGGCATACGCCGAATTTTATCCGATATCTTGTTTTCGTTAAGCTGATACTTATCTATCATCTTATGCATAATAGCATCTACAGGACTACCCTCTCTGGCACATCCGAGGCGAATATCAGGGTTTTCTAAATCCTTGACGCTTCTTACCTTATTAGCATCAACAAGCAAACCATAGCCATATTTATGTGTCCCAGCAACAACCTTTAGCGGCACCTTGCCGTTGGCATAGGCACATATGGCAGGAATCAAGCAGATATAGGCAGCATTGATGTCGCCCCTGCCCAGAGCGGTAGATAGAGCCATGCCGGTTATATAGTCCTCAAAGGCTGTGACCTTTAGGCCTTCAGCTTCAAACCACTCTTGATTCCTGGCTATATGAGCACAGGCAGCATGGTCTACAAACTCCACTGCCATATGAATAGACGCCTCCTCTTTCGGAGCACATCCACTAAAGGGAATGATAAGTAGTAGCCCTGCCAGGAGCAACATGAGTATTTTTTTCATCCACCTTTCTTCCTTTCATTTTGATGGAAACCTTGACTCTATCCATGTCAGAGCGGCTTCCGTCTTCAGTGGTGCACCCCCCTGCCATCATTTTCACTAATTTTCTATTTTCGTAAACATGCCAGCGTCTCCTACGTCTACCTCCATCAAGTCTTCTCGGTGGCGTCGAATCACCTCCCTTCCACCAACATTTCCTCTGGCCTTGAGCAACTCAGGAACTAAAGAAGCATTGAAGATGACTGGATGCCCCCTTATTTGATGATAGGCTGGAGCAACAATGGGTGCCCTCTCTCTTTTGTAGGCTGTAATTAATGTACCCACTACCTCAGATTTGATAAAGGGACGGCTTCCCAGGGTGAGCATTACTGCCGCAGTATCCCTAGAGACCATGCGCAAGCCATATCTCAGCGAGCTACTTAACCCCCGCTCATAATTGGGATTGACAACGGTCTTAATATCTTTATTTGTCAGTTCTTTCTTGACTCGTTCTGCCTGGTAGCCCAGCACTACAACAAGGTCATCGATGGCACTAGTCAGAAAAGCTTCAGTCACTCGGCAAATTAAGGGAACACCGTCTATAGGAAAGAGTTGTGCTGGGATATCTTCATAGTCCGCCTTGCCCGCGGCGAGTATGATGGCACAGATTCTATTACTTGTGGTAAAAGGATGCTCTTGAGGAACGCGAATTCCTACCACCTGGACTTGCTCCTGAGCAAATCTGTAAACTATCTTCAAGCCCTCTCTGCTCTGATAAAGATACAAATCTTGTTTTCCCCATAGTTTCACTCCCAGCAGCGGGTTCTTCTCCAGCCGAAACAGAAACTGGCTAACACGGGAGCGGTCTTCTTGAGGCAGACTCTGCCACTTGGAATAAGCTTGTGCGCTCAAAAAAAGTCTAGTCATTATTACTCACATTATCTAATGGTATGAGCTCGCCTTGTTCAGCTTGCCTCAGTCCCTCCTTTACCTCTCGGGTCAGCTTCTTATCTTCAAAGGTCTTTAACGTCTCCACCATCCTGGAATATTCCGAATAACTTAGGATAACAGCCACTGGTTTGCCATGCTTAGTCACCACGAACTCATATAGCTCATTGGCAACTCTCTCAATAGAGGGAAGGAAATTTTTTCTAGCTTGAGTTATGGGGATTACTTCTAACATCGTTCTCCCTCCAATTAATGTACATTTTTATGTCCACTAATTGTAATAGGTCTTCTGTGGCATGTCAATATCTTGTACTCATTCACTTGATTAGCGCCACATCGGATTTTGAGCTCTTCTGATTGTATGTTTTTGCATATAAAAGGGACTTCCTAAAAGCAGGGTCTCTATGGCTGTGGTTCCCCATCTTATTCCCAAACGGCTAACTGGTGGGGTGCTTCAGTACAGGCCTTGTAGTCAAACTTTTGTACCTTGACAATAGGTGGATGTCGCGTGATACTTTAACTCGATGCTGTTCCCAAGATCGATAAGCTGGAGAGCAACATAAGCTTTATGGTGTGTATGCATCTGTCTGAGGATAAAGAGGAGTAATTGTGTTATGGTGTCAGCGATACTTCTAGCCGCCGGTGAATCAAAACGCATGGGTAGGCCAAAATTGCTACTACCTTTTGGAGAGGGTACTGTTCTGGGACAAACTATTGATAACCTTTTGAGTTCCAAGATAGGTGAGGTTATCGTGGTACTGGGGTGTAAGGCGCAAGAGATGATAAAGGCAATAGCCAATAGACCAGTTAAAATTGTTGTGAATCCAATTTACCGACAGGGAATGAGCACCTCCATAGTAGCCGGACTAAATCTGGTTGATGATAAAGCACATAGATTTATGATAGCTCTGGCTGACCAACCCCTTGTAAATAGCGAGACCCTTAATAGGCTGATAGAGAAATCACTTGGTTGCGACAAAGGCATTATCCTTCCAATATACGGAGCTACAAGGGGAAATCCCATTATCTTCTCTGTTAAGTACAAGGAGGAGCTACTGAGATTGAAAGGCGATGTGGGTGGCAGATGGATAATCAAACAGCATCCCGATGATATCCTTGAGGTTGCCATCGACTCTGAGAGCATTAATGCAGATATTGACACTATTGGTGATTACTATTACCACCTTGAGTCAGCTAATTAGAAGGGAAGGCTATACTACGCTGGAGAGGGCCGAACAGGGTCAGAGTGTGAGGGTGGTTTTATATCACAATGTAACTGAGGCTATCCTCGGCTAATTCAAAGTAGCTACCTTTCGCAGGGGCGCAACTATTATATAAGCAATCAATTTAAACCGTGGATACCAATGATAAAAACTATCGAAATGAATAAGGTTGGAGGTCTCAGCAAAAATCTTGGACTCTCAAAGGTATTCCCTAAATACTGGCGCAAATGTAAAAAGGTCGCTAATTTTTATAGTTCGCTAATACATTAATAATGGGGCTTAGCTTGGATTGGTTGAGACCAACTGTAAGGACATGGATATCCGCTCCTGGCTTTCCACGTACGTCTTGGGGCGCAGGCTCCTGGGAAACTATATATGTCCCCAGTTTTGGTTTAAGGATATCGTGGCAGAGCCTTGCATTTTCCAACTCATCTTCATGCCGGTTCTTTTGCTCTATGCATTCTATGATTAAGTCCGGCCTAAGAACTATTCTCGAATCTGCTATCAAGGCAAGGTCTTCTGGGTGACCGGCGATATAGACAGCAAAGTCAAACTTTAGACTCGCTGGGCCACTTTTTTCTCTTATAGAGTCAAATGTGTACCATTCATTTCTCTCATTAATATCGTCTGCGATCAACGTGGCGCTCTTGAACCCCGATCTAACAGCGATATATGCCCCTACTTTAGGGGAGTATACTATGAAGTCGGGAACCACTAGAATCGGCATCCTTTCTTGCTCAAATGAGAGATGCTGCGACTCACTTGGAAGGGGAACTGGCTCTCTATGTGTAGGTAAACGCTTCACCATTTCCTTAAAGCTAGGTTGGCGAAGGGAGATGTGGAAGCACTTATTACATTCAAGTAATTTTACCAAGGAAAGGACAACCCACTTTCCATATCCTAACTGGTATAAGTCCGTGAAAGCATTCTCGATGCTTCTTGAAGCTTCTGCTGCAAACGCCTCGACATTAGTTTTTCCTCTTAACAAATCGAAGAGCGGGTCAAATAGCCCTCGTATCAATTGGTTTTGGGGGTTGCCCAGGAACCTATGAAGACCGATTGGCATGGAGAGATCATCCAACATAAGAAGCTTTATTACCTCTTCTTCCACCTTGGTATATACATCGCTTAAAGCTTCGGAATTACGGAGAAGATTTGAAAAGTTTTCCTCTAGGAATGTCGTTCTAACGATATCAAACAGGCGATAGAACTCAGGCCTCGCATTTTCAGGTATTGCTATTACGTCCTTGCCGATCTCGCTCTCGCGATTTTCCGTAACGAAATCGGTTAATTCCATATACGCTTGATTCCATTTGCTTAGCATAACTGCCACGATTTATTTTATTACGTTCTAGAAACAAGGAGGGAGGCTTTAGCTACCTATAGGCCAGCGTCATTTTCTACCAATATCCTTGCTAATTGAACCTGGTATCTACTTTGCTACTTGTGAGTGCATATTCCAACTAGCAAAGCAGTTTGCCCATTTGTCCAGTTACCTACAGTAGATCCCCTTGCTGTAACTGCACCACAGCAACACCAGATGCTGCGCCCAAACATACCTTGGCTGCTTTTAAAAGTACAGCTATTTACCTATTTTTTATGCTTATGCTTTTCCTAATGCCTGGAGAACCTTGTCTGGAGTGATGGGGTAATCATCGATCCACTTGCCTACGGCATTGTACACAGCAGGGCCTATAAGGGCAGGCGTAACGGTAGCAATATCTTCGGCAACGCCACATGTCCTGTAAGGGCCATGCCCCAGGCCTGTTTCTTCGATAATGGCCTCGATAGGCCCACAGTCAAGCAGCGTGGCAACCTTATAGTTTAGAAGATCTCCGTTAAGCAGGTCTCCAGTTTCCTCATCCCAGACCATCTCCTCGTAGAGCCCTCTGCCTATACCCATATATGTGCCACCGTACTGCTGCCCCTCTACTGTCTCGGGAGATATTGCTTTACCAACGTCATTGACGTTAACCACCTTGGTTACCTCGACCCCTCCAGTTTCGGTGTCCACCTCTACTTCTATGAAGTGTGCCTGCCGGCACAAACGGGGTCGGTTAGTTTCTATAGCTTGCCCCCAAATTCCCTGACAATGCCAGGCCCAAGCTATAATAGGTGGCTCTGCCCAAAGTACAACAGAGTCGTACATTGGCATTGCCTTGGCTACGATTTCAATTATTGGTTTTCTTTTTTCCGGAGCTGCTTTAACGTAGATTTCCCTACCATTAACATCCAGCTCCTCAGCTTTTACTCCCTCAAAATGCTGTGCAGCCAGTTCCAGGAGCATCTTTTTGGCCTTCTGAGCGGCTTTTCTGACAACCTCGCCATTGGAGCACAGGTTACAAGAGCCATCGGGTGACATCAGGGCAAATCCACTGTCCAGGCTAAATGGTTTAATGCTAACATCTTCATATAGCATCCCCAACTCGTCAGCCACAATCTGGCAATAAGCAGTCCAAGGGTTGACTCCAATATCTGACTGTTGCCCTATAATACTGACTGTTCCATCATTTTCAATCATCACGGCTGCGGAAGTTGTTCCTCGTACGTCATCCCATTCATGTGTCCATGAGAAGGCCATGCCGTGCATTCTTCCATTTGGAAGTCTCTTGGTACCCGGTTGGTGCCACTTCTCATCCCAGCCTATGGCCTTTTTACCTGCATTTACGCACTCCTTCAGGCTATCTGTGTCGGGGAATCCATGCTCGCGCTTGTATTTCAAGAGATGCGTCATATCACTTCCCTCATAGCCATCATTCTTCAGCGCAACTTCCGTTGGATCAAGCCCTAGCGCATTAGCCACATGGTCGAATACCAGAGTAAGGCACATAGTGTTTGGTAGTTGCTCACAGCGATGCCACCAGGCGGGCCCTTTGCTTACATCTGCCATAAGGACTTCACAGAATAAGTTAGGGACTCTAGTGTTTTCCATGAAGTGATCAATACCAGATGTTTGCTGTGTCACCCCAAATATATTTTTAATTTGTACCGCTGTGATAGTCCCATCGCTTTTGGCTCCTACTTTGAAGTATATGGACATAATATCACCGGATTCACCAAAGAACTCTGCTCTTCTGTCGTACAGTAATTTCACAGGCCTTCCACTTTTCTTGGCTAATAATGCAGCTAGAATATTCTGGCCATTCTCTGAATTATTAGCAGGGTTGCCTTTTCCACCAAAGCCACACCCCTGATACAAGGTGTGAACGCTGAGCTTGTTCATAGGTATCTTCATCCATTCAGATATCAACATTTTTGCATGATAGGGTTGTTGCTCGTGCACCCACATTTCCAGGTTATCCCCCCTCCATCTAACCACTACATTGGAGCATTCCGCTCCTGCCCATGTATGGGCATTACGCCTAGCTTTAAACTCGATTATTTTGTCGGCTTCTCTAAAGCCTTTCTCTATATCACCTTGTTCAATCTTGAGTGGTTCCCTTTTTGTAGGATCATGTAATGCAGTAGGATTAAGTAAGTTGGAAGTAGCCCCGGGGCGTAATACGGGAGCATCTGGCTTTAGTGCTTCCTCCTGGTCTAAGACGCAGGGTAATTGCTCCCATTCCACATCTATCAGACTTAGCGCTTCAATTGCTATATCCTCGCTATCGGCAGCTACTGCGACACCACACGGTTGCTGCGCATAATATGTCTGGTCACCAAGGACAGGGCGTTCTGGCTTCAGTACAAAACCGGCTTCGTTGGGGCACAGCCATTCAGGGCCAAAGTAACTCCCATTAAGCCGTCTACCTTTTACCTCAGGGTCATCGTACCTAACTATAGCCCTTACACCCTGAAGTGCCTCCGCCTTGCTTGTGTCCATGCTCTTAATCGTTGCCCGACCGTATGGGGACATAAGTACTCTGGCATATAGCATTCCGGGAAGTTGTACATCTCTTGTGTACATTGCCTGCCCGCTTGCCTTGTCGTAACCATCCCAACGGCGTATACCCCGTTTTCCTATCTCATTAAGACGGGTTGTTGAGACATCTGCTTCAACCTGATATTTGCCTCCGGTCTGGAGTTTCTGGTATTCTCCTGCTGCTTCTGCTGCCATTTTGTTCACCCTCCTTCGAAATTTTTAGCTGCCTTTAATATTGCGCTCAAATACTCGGGATACCTATCCCTCTGGTATAACTTCGCGGTAGCGGTTTGCTTTGTTCCCACATCTGTTGCATTGAATCCTTGCCTGACAAAACCTCCACTACCGCTATGGAATCAAAAATGCATCAACCATAATACATACCCAGGCACTACGCCTCACCCCGCAGGTGGTTTGCCTTTGCAGTTCCCTCACCAAAGGTTAAGTTTAGGGCATCTTAGCCAGGCTTGTCAAGAGGCCTAAAGCCATTTCCTAAAGCTATTTGTTGATGTTCTATGATTCTGTCACCATCTAACTGTTCTGAGAAAATGTCACCTTTATGAAGGAAATAGTGACATTGTACAAGAAAGAACATAGGAGATTGGTGGTGTTATATCAAGTGGAGGCAGGAAAGATGAGTTGTAGAGAAGCAGCGGGGGTATGAGAGCTCTCCCCTCGCCAGGTAAGAATAATTTTAGCAGCGTATAGAAAGGAGAGCGCCGCGGCATTAGCACATGGCAATCGAGGAAGAAAGCTTCATCATGCTCTGGATGCTAGCTTGGAGAAGCAGGTGTTGGAGCTGGCACAATCAACCTACGCCGGCTGTAACAATCAGCATCTCACCGAGCTTCTGGTTGAGTGAGAGGGCGTCGCGCCCTCTCACTTCTCAGTGCGCCGCATTCTCCTTAAAGCTGGGCTAAGGAGTCCCAGAAAGAGGCGAGCACCAAAACATCGCAGTCGCAGGCAACGCTATCCCCAGGAAGGCATGCTATTACAGACTTATGGCAGCTGCCATGATTGGCTGAGAGCAGAGACCCTTATCTCACCCTCGTAGGAGCCATGGACGACGCCACAGGCAAGGTCCCTTACGACTTATTCAGGCAACAAGAGGATGCTCAGGGCTATTTTCTCTTGCTACGCCAAGTTATGTCTGGCCATGGTATACCCGTAGCTTTATACCATGGTGACCATGGCGTATTTGAGCGCTGCAAAAGAGAGCCAGAGTCACTGGAGGAGCAACTTGAGGAGAAAAGGAAACCAACTCAGCTTGGCCGGCTAATGGAGGAATTGGGTATTATTTCCATTGCCGTTTTGTTTCTCTTTCATTCAATCACTATGCTTTCCCCAATGCCTGAAGAATCTTGTCTGGGGTGATGGGGAAATCATCGATCCACCTGGCTATGGCATTGTACACAGCAGGACTTAAAAGGGCAGGGGTAACAGTAGCAATATCTTCGCCAACCCCACATGCCCTGTAAGGACCATGCCCCATGCCCGTTTCTTTGACAATGGCCTCAATAGGCCCACAGTCAAGTATTGTGGCAAATTTATAGTTTAGGAAATCGCCATTAAGCAACACTCCGGTTTGCTCGTCCCAGACCATCTCCTCGCTAAGCGCCCTGCCCACGCCCATATATGTGCCACCGTACTGCTGCCCCTCTACTGTCTCGGGAGATATTGCTTTGCCAACGTCATTGACGTTGACTACCTTGGTTACCTCGACCTCTCCAGTCTCGGTATCCACCTCTACTTCTATAAAGTGTGCCTGCCGGCATAAACGGGGTCGTCCAGTTTCTATAGCTTGCCCCCAAAGTCCTTGAGTGTGCCAAGCCCAAGCTATAATAGGTGGCTCTGACCAAAATGGAACAGAGGTGCACATTGGCATCGCCTTGGCTACAATTTCCTTTATTGTTTTTCTTTTTTCTGGAGCTGCTTTAACGTAGATTTCCCTACCCTTAACATCCAGTTCCTCAGCTTTTACCCCCTCAAATTTCTGTGCGGCCAACTCCAGGAGCATCTTCTTAGCTTTTTTAGCCGCTTTCCTGACGACGTTTCCATTAGAACAAAGGTCACAGGAGCCATCAGGTGACATCAGAGCAAAACCATGGTCTAAGCTAAATGGTTTAATATTAACATCTTCGTATGGTATCCCCAATTCGTCAGCCACAATCTGGCAATAGGCAGTCCAAGGGTTGAGTCCAATATCAGATTGTTCACCTATGATGCTGGCTGTCCCATCATTCTCAATCATTACCGCCGCACAACCTACTCCTCGTACGTCATCCCACTCATGGGTCCAGGTAAAGGCCATGCCGTGCATTCTTCCATTGGGAAGCCTCTTGGTGCCCGCGGGGTGCCACTTCTCATCCCAGCCTATGGCATTTTTACCTGCCTCTATGCACTCCTTGAGACTATCTCTATCTGGGAATCCATGCTCGCGCTTGTATTTTGAAAGCTGCGTCGTATCTTTTCCCTCATAGCCATCGTTCTTCAGTGCAACTTCTGTTGGGTCAAGACCTAGCTCATTAGCTACATGGTCGAATATCAGGGTAAAGCACAAAGTGTTCGGGAGCTGCTCGCAACGGTCCCACCAGGCTGGTCCTTTACTAACATCCGCTTGTATAATTTCACAAAGTAGGTTTGGAATCCTGGTGTTCTCGATGAAGTGGTCAATACCAGATGTGCACGCAAACACAGCAAACACATTTTTCATTTGCACCGCAGTGATTGTTCCATCATTTCTGGCTCCTACTTTAAAGTAGCCAACCATTATATCGCCGGCCTCACCAAAGAAGTCTCCCTTTCGGTCATATAGTAATTTAACAGCCCTTCTAGTCCTCCTGGCCAATAATGCCGCCAGAACGTTTATCCCGTTCTCCGAACTATTAGGCGGATTACCTCTCCCTCCAAAGGCACACCCCTGATATAAGGTATAAATGCTGATCTTGTTCATGGGTATGTTCAACCATTCAGATATCAGTGTTTTGCCGTGGTAGGGTTGCTGCTGATGCAACCACATCTCCAGGTTGTCTCCCCTCCATCTAACCACAACATTGGCTGCTTCTGCTCCCGCCCATGTGTGGGCGTTACGCCTGGCTTTAAACTCGATTACTTTGTCGGCTTCCCTGAAGCCTTTCTCCACATCACCTTTTTCAATTTTAGCTGGGACCCAGACCGGTAACAGGTTGGTATCAGCCCCAGGGCGTAGTATGGGAGCATCTGGCTTTAATGCCTCCTCCTGGTCTAAGACGCATGGCAACTCCTCCCATTCCACGTCTATCAGCCTGAGTGCTTCGATGGCTATATCCTCGCTATCGGCAGCCACTACTACGCCACACGGTTGTCCCTCATACCATGCCTGGTCACCAAGGACGGGATGTACTGGTTTTACTGCAAAACCGGCAAATTCAGGACAAACCCATTCTGGACCAAAGAAACTTCCGTTAAGCACTCTATCTTTTACTTCTGGGTCATCATATCTGATTACAGCCCTTACACCCGGAAGTGCCTCAGCCTTACTTGTATCCATCCTCTTAATCTTTGCCCGAGCGTGGGGGGACATAAGCACTCTGGCATACAGCATCTTAGGAACTTGTACATCTCTTGTGTACATTGCCTCCCCGCTTGCCTTGTCATATCCGTCCAAACGGCGTATACCACGTTTTCCTATCTCATTAAGAGAGATTGTTGAAATATCCGCCTCAATCTGGTATTTGCCTTCAGTCTGTAATTTCTGATATTCTCCTGCTGCTTCCATTTCCATTTTGTTCATCCTCCATCAAGATTCTTGGCTGCCTTCAGTATTGCTCTCAGGTGCCCGGGATACGTGTCCCACCGCCATAGCTTAGCGGTAAGGGCTTCATTATGTTTCCACCTCGGTTGGGTTGGATTCTTGTATGACAAAGCCTTCGCTGTCGTTGTAAGGCTGGGGATGCAATAAGCACACTGCATACTGTGACGCTTGATGTACACCTCACTTAGTGGGCGGTTTGCCTTTACAATTTTCTCCGTACAATTTAAAGCACCTTGCCACCCTTGTCAAGAGCCCTAGAGCTATTAACAGGATGTGCCATTCATGATATATTACACATTTCTGCTAACGCCAAACGAAGTAGTTGAAGAATTGAACATAACTGGTGTTAAAGCTTACCCACTTGTGCAGACACTTGGGAGCATGTCTTTCGGCTTTTCTCAAGGTTGGATAAACACCAGACAGACAACAATTGTTATTATCTCCACTGATGAGGGCATTGAGGGCGTGGGTGAATCCTTCGGCCCAGCTAGAGCTATAGCTGAAGCTGTTGAGGGTTACTGCGCGCCCATGATTTTGGGCAAAGACCCCTTTAATAGCTCTGTCATATGGGATACCGTCTATGGGTACTTGCGGATGAATTCCCAGAAAGGGATATTGATTGAGGCTCTAAGTGCTATCGATATCGCTCTTTGGGATATTAAGGGTAAGGTTGTTGGCTTACCAGTGTATAAACTTCTGGGAGGAGCATACCGGGACAAGGCTCATGCTTACGCCACTGGCCTATATAGGCCAAATGTCAAAAATGTTAAGGATGCTCTAGTGGAAGAAGCACTGGGTTATAAGAGGGATGGCTTTTTTGCCATGAAATTAAAGATTGGGCACGCGTCACCTGAAGAAGACCTAGACATCCTCAAAGCCATCAGAGAAGCTATAGGCAACGACATAAAGCTCATGGTTGATGCTAACTGTGCCTATGATGCCACTGAAGCCATCAGCTTAGCCAAGCAAATGGAGCAATATGATGTTTATTGGTTCGAGGAGCCAGTTCCGCCGGAGGATATCGAGGGCAGCATCGAGGTAAAGAATAATACGGACATTCGCATAGCCGGAGGGGAATGTGAGTGCACTCGCTATGGCTTCCGAGAGCTCATCAGGCGGCGCGCAGTGGATATTCTCCAGCCCGATGTTTGCATCGCTGGTGGATTCACTGAGATGCAAAAAATAGTAGCTATGGCGAGTGCCTGGAATATGCAGTGTATTCCGCACGTTTGGGGAACGAATGTAGCTGTAGCTGCTGCGCTACATTGCTATGCAGCAATACCTAACATACCCGGTAAGATAAACCCTCCAGAACCTTACTTCGAGTACGATCGCTCGCCAAATCCTCTCCGTGAAGACGCAACATATGAGAAATTTATACTCCAAAATAGCTATATCGATATTCCACAGAAACCTGGCCTTGGTGTTACTGCAAATATTGATTTTTTGAAAGCAAAGACGATATGACCAGGATTTGCAAATAGGAGTAGACCTGTGTTTGTAGCGCTCAATGGAGCTAAACAACCGCATCTATCATAGACGATGGATATTCAGAGTCGTTTGAAGAGGATTTAAGGCTTAACACCACACCTGCATGAGAAGTTGAAGGGACCGTTTATCTCGGTCATTGAAGGTATATATCCTCTATCAAAATAAATTAGTATAATTGGAGGAGTTGGTATGACAGATATTATAGTGCCCATCAAACAAGTCCCTGACATGGAGCGAGTGAAATTCGACACCGAGACAGGTACGGTGAACAGAAGCTCAGCGGCAGGAGAAATTAATCCGTTTGATTTAAATGCCTTAGAGGCGGCAGTTCAAATAAAGGAGAAGCTAGGTGGCACAGTGACCACGATAAGCATGGGTCCCCCGCAAGCAGAATCAGCTCTGAGGGACGCTCTATCCAGAGGAGCAGATCGTGGTATTCTGCTTGTTGACAGGGCGTTTGCTGGTGCTGATACCTTGGCTACCTCATACGCCCTTGCCAGTGCCATTAGAAAATTAGAGGGGTTTGATCTGATTCTATGTGGAGAGAAGACTGTTGATGGGGATACAGGCCAGGTTGGCCCGGAAATCGCCGAATGGTTAAGTATCCCCCACGTAGCTTATGTATCTGAGATAAAAGAAGTAGGAGAGAAATTGGCAGTTGTATGTGATATGGAGGGTGATCGCTACTTAATAGAATCGGGATTCCCCCTCTTAATCACGGTAACCAAGGATATTAACACGCCACGGCTTCCGGCCTTCGCTGATAAGTTGAAAGCAAGAAAGGCGCAAATTGAGAAATGGACTGCTGAGGACCTTTCTTCCGTCGCCGAACTGAGTAGATTCGGGCTAAAGGGCTCGCCCACCAGACTTACCAAAGTCATAGTGCCGTCTGAAGAGGGTAGAAAGGGAGAGATTGTCAGGGGCAACCCAGAAGAAACAGCGGTAAGGATTGTAGATGCATTGAAAGAAGAAGGAATACTGGAGAACGTAAAATGAAGGACTATGAAGGGTTAATGGTCTTTGCTGAGCAAAGGTATGGTAAAATCCACCCGGTTTCATACGAGCTGTTAGGCAAGGGAGGAGAGATAGCGGATAAACTCCATGTGGAGCTTTCCAGTGTTCTATTAGGCAGTCATATGGAGGAAGAGGCCAAAGAACTCATCTATTATGGAGCTGACAAGGTATTCTTGTATGATAGCCCGGATTTAAAGGAGTTTGACCTGTTGAACTACAAACACAACATCGTGAAGTTGATAAGAGAGGTTAAGCCAGAGATTCTCCTTTTTGGGGCGACTCATCTTGGCAGGTCACTGGGGCCGAGAATAGCTGTGGCATTGAATACGGGATTGACAGCGGATTGTATTGGCTTAAGCGTGGATGAAGAAGGCAGTTTAATTCAGGTTCGGCCTGCGTTTAGTGGCAACATACTGGCGTGGATAAAGACCTCAACGAGACCACAAATGTCGACAATTAGATACAAGGTCATGCAGAAGCGTGAACGGGATCCTGGTAGAAAGGGAGAAATTATAAAAAAAGACGCCGAACTAGTAGCCCCATTACTAACCATTGTCAATAAGGAGAAATCTGGCGAGGTTAACATAGCAGAGGCGGATGTGATTGTTTGTGGTGGGAAAGGGTTGAAAAGTCCACAAGATATTGGGATTTTGCAAGATTTAGCTGACCTCCTTGGTGGTGTGGTGGGATGCAGCAGGCCATTGGTAGATGATGGATGGATAGGAAAGGAGCACCAAGTAGGATTTAGTGGCAACACGGTTAAGCCAAAACTCTACATTGCCTGTGGCGTATCGGGGAGTGCTCAGCACTTAGCTGGTATGAGAGGGGCTGATGTTATAGTGGCCATAAACAATGATCCCTCTGCACCGATATTTAGAGTAGCCGACTATGGAATCGTGGGGGACCTGTATGAAGTAATACCAAAATTGACAAATGAGATTAAAAGGAGGTATTCGAGTTGATAAATGTGGAGGAGTTACAACGCATTGTAGGGGAAGACTGGGTCATAACCAAAAGGGAGCAAATGGAG
>JAFGBN010000119.1 GCA_016933195.1 Dehalococcoidia bacterium
ACTTTCTCATCCTGATAACTCCTCATGGTAGGTTAATATCATCACTAATCATAACCTGAGTGTTACCCATGTATCTCAGCCTCCGCAAAGGGCGTGCTCGTCTATATGATTAGCGACACATTACTTCCTTACTCGTCAATGCCCCTTTTCTTTGATGGCGAGGCGCTCACCCCTCCTGTCATTGCGAGGCACGAAGTGCCGAAGCAATCTCAGAAACCTGTTCCCAAGAAAGTGAAGACTCCCTCACCCAACTCCTCCCTTAAACGTCCTGCCAGAACTTCAGTAGGAGAGCAAAATAACCAAATCTCAATGATGGCGAGCATATGCTTCCTCTGTAGCCGAGAAAGGCTATGCCCCCTGAGTTTGCGCCAGAAACGCTATACAAAAAGGAGGGAATCACCGACAGGACTCCCTCCCTTAGCGCTTGGCTGGCCTAAAACCTCAGCTCAGCACCGGAGTTGGACGGTCAAGGGATGTCGGCCTTTGCGGCACAGGACACTATTTTGCCCTTCTCCTCACCCGTGATACATCCTGCCTTCTTTAGTTCGTTTGTAAGGTGAGATACACATTTCACGAACTCGCCATGGTTGCTGGCGTCCGCAGCACATTGCGCTATTTCTCCTGAGATGGTGTTACAGCCATCTGATACCTGGTCAACTACGCCTGTATCACAGCCGTCGATGATAACCATGCGGAGGCAGCCTGTGGCCGTTATGTCAGATAACTCTACAGTACCACCGCCACCACCACGCCCATAAAAAACCTGCATCTGGGTCATATCACCTTCGAAGCTTCTCCCAGCAGGATAGAACTCAGGCTCCGCGTCTTTCCATCCACCAACATACAACCCTTGCTGAACACCGTTAATAGTGGCGAACATCGTTCCATTGTCATTATCAATCGCATGGTAATTGATGACGATCTCATATTCGCCACATGTGTTGTATATGTCGCCGTCAACCATACCCCACATTGCAGCCTGCCATTGGTCAACGCCGTCTCTGTCAAACCAGAAGCCATAGTTAGCGCCCGACCAATACGGAGAAACTAGATTGTCCGCATCTTCAGCGTCGTAATACTGAAGCGACCATCCATGTTTACTAAGCAGGTGCATGTCGTTGTTGTTTAGCGAGTTGGGGTTGCTAGCTCCAAGGACATAATTTGACTGCATCCAGCCGCCTTGGAGATTCGGATCGATGTTGGGTCCACACAGCTCACGAAGCCCTACCTCAGTGACTGCCCAGCCAGCGTTCGCTATGCCGCTCATGTCAATTGTGTAGGACAGCGTCAGGTCACACGTGGTCAGGTCCCATACCTCGGGAAGGTTACCACTACCCCAGCTGCTCAGTGTGACATCGCTATAACTATTGGTTACGGAACCATCAGCCAAAGCTGCCGCAGGCACCAGTAATCCGACCAACAACCCCATCACACCCACGATAAAAACTAGCTTTTTCATACTTTTTCCCTCCTTTCTTCCAAATTTGTCTTATCGCCCGTCGACCTCGGGCATAAGCGTCAGGTTGGGGCTGGTGCTTTTTTCGCCAACCCCACGCCTCTTTGAACAGCAGTAATCGGTTGTCTGTGCTTCTGCTTCCCGTTACTCAACTACATTGACATGCACATTCCCACCTTCTGGGCTACTACATTTTTACCTTAAGGGCTGACATGCTGACACGACCGGTGTTATCTGTATCTGTAGACACCATTCCCGCAAACACCCCTATTGGAACATCGAAGACCTCCTCCGTCATGACCCCGTCAGGAGCCAGTATTGTCTTACCGAATGATACCGGGTCAACCGAAACTCCATCTACTGTCAAGTATGCCAGCCTGTTGTCGAGGTCAAACCTGACTACGAAATGGAAAGTAGCCGGCGGAACGGGGTCATCACCAGGAGTACCCATGGTGCTATACACAGCACCCGAGCCGGGATAATGTGTTGCGTAGTCCTGAACATGGATGTTATAGCCTCCCTGGTTGTTGGCAAGGAATATCACATACACACTGCCGTCGAGGCTGCCAAAGTGTTGATGCCATGAATTCAGAGAACCTCCCAGTCCGACCTCAAAGTAGGACGTCTCTTCCCACGGTCCTATGTCCCTCATAGTGACGGTGCCTTGTAGAGTCACGTTGGAGGCTTGCATTTCATCAAATGATAATTCTCGAATGTTGCGACCATAGGTGTTCCCAAATTCACCCGCAGCCGTCGGCGGGCTGACACCCTCCTTCTCCTCCGGATAATAAATGGGATGTGTAGCTATCCACGAATAAGCATAGCTACCTGTTGTGGACCCGGCCCAAAAGGACCCACCGGTAATCGTTTTGCCTGGCGGGGCGGAAGGTTTCGCTGCCATCGCCGGTGCAGCTATGACCATAATTAGCAGCAAAGCCACAATTATCAGAAACATTGTCTTCCTTATTTGCATGTTTCTCCTTTCTTCCAAATTTGCCTTATCGCCCGTCGACCTCGGGCATAACGGCTTAGCGTGCACTTCATTCACCTCGTCTTTGATTTGAGGTGTGCCTTTTCTCCCAGAACCGACCGGCATCCCCGACATGAAATTGCCGCGCTGCCTACTTTGCTTTGCTCGCAGCTTCGGCTCGCAATGATAATCCACAGGAAGCCCAAGGGCATCTCGGCATGGGTAATTATCATTATTCTTAGCTATCCTCCTTCAGGCTCTGTTTCAGCTATCCTGGCGCGGCGGAGCAAGGAACGAACCCAGGCAAGTAGTTCCGTCGGGTTCAGTGGAGAGGTCAAATAAGCATCGGCGCCGCTTTCCAGCAGGTCGATTCCAGCCGCCTCCCCACAACCTTTCCCCAGAATGATGATAGGAGCCTGGGATATCTCACGGATGCAAATACAGAACTCATCTCCGCTTAAGTCCCACTCATAGTCCTGGATACCCTCAGCCAGGACTATAAGGTCAGGAGGGCTTCTGTGTATCTCAGACAAAGCTTGTTGACTACCCATAGCATTTACGACTCGAAAACCTGAGTGCTGCAACAAAAAAGTCAACTGCTCTTTTAGCGCCAGGTCATGTTGAATGAGTAAGATTTTCTGCATCCAAATACCAGCTTGCAGCTACAGTCTAATGTGTGAGGGAAGGAAATTCAGTGCCTGTGCAGTGGAAAAAGCTATCGCTGGGGTAGAAACAGGTCGCAATAAGATAGGAAAAGGTCTTTATCGGGTGGAGATTGGTTCCTTTTGGTCGGAATTGCACGGGGCAACAAAGCTATACCCCATGCCTCTTTCAGTTATGATGATTTGGGGATTACCGTGGTCATCTTCGAGCTTACAGCGAAGGCGATAGATATATTTCTTGAGAAACTCGGGGTCGGCCCGGTAATCTGGCCCCCAGGCACAGTGAAGCAGGTCTGTGCAACTAACTACCCTTCCTTCACTGCTGATTAATCTGCAGAGAATTTTGCACTCGATAGGGGTTAGCTTGACCTGCTTTCCCAAGACACATACCTCATGAGAGGCACAATCTATGCTTACCTCATCATTCAGGAAACAGGCCATGCGCTCATTGCTGCGTGGTAGGGAGCGGCGGAGGACAGCATTGACCTTGGCTATGAATTCCATCGGCATGGAAGAGGGGGAAATCCAGTCATCAGCGCCCATTTCCAGAACTTTAACCTTATCTATAACATCGTCGCTTCTGCCAAGAACGATGATAGCCACATCGGTGAAGCTGCGAATCTGAGTTATGAGGTCAAAGCAGTCCACGGACGCTACGCCATGTTGAAGCATAACGACGTCGGGGCGTTCCCTGTATACCAGCTCTATGACTTCCCTTGTTTCGACGGAGCTGAATAAGCTCAGCTCGGGCCATCTTACCCTCAGGAAGAGGGAGACAGTTTGTGCTAAGTCTTCAGAGTCACCGACTAGCAGAGCCTTCATCTTCTCCCACAAAAAAAGCAAAACCGACTCATAAGGTCGGTTTCGCTATTGACTCCACAGAACCCAAGCGCCCACTCATAGGCTCCGCTTCATCGCCCCCTCCAGTAACGAGTTGTCGCTTTCTTCTTACTGCTGCCGTTATTTTACCACCCAATGCGCTTAAGTCAATAGCATTATCTTTACTTTACCTCCAAGTGAGTGAGAAAAACTCAACTTTTGGTCAGCCCAAGTGAGAATAGCACGGGGTGGTATGGCTTTGTGATAAGGAACATATCTTAAGGCTTGTGGTGTCGTAAATTAAGTTACGTGAACATGCACCTGTAAGCAAATATAAGGTTGCTTCATCCTTGTCCTCTGCATACTCCTTGCTCATGCAAGAATTGCCACAGAAGCAATCCTTGCTCGTTTCCTTACGCACTAACTTAGCCGTAATAAACCTGCTTCGCCTTCGCCTAACTACAATAGCTTCAACTTATTTGGCTAACTTTGCAGAGAGGATTTTTGAAGAATTGCTGAATAATTTCAAGCACATATGATTGCCTTATTCTTAGTAGGGATGATATAATTTGTCAGACCTTTAAATCAGTCCAGCGAGGCTGGTAAGGGGAAGCATGTTAAAGCAAAGCACGATAGAAGCAGCAGTTGAAACCTCTTGCCAGTTCGAAGGCAGGAGGTTTTTTTAATGCCTGAAAAAGTCCTCTTAACTTCTAAGGACATCAGATGCGCCTTGTTTCGCATGGCTCGTGAGGTTGTGGAAAGGAATAGAGGTGCTGAAAGTGTTGTACTTGTGGGCATGCGAAGCCGGGGGGTTCCTCTAGCTAGACGCATAGCTGAAGCAATTGAAGGATTCGAAGGAATCTCAATACCTGTAGGCGCTCTGGATATCGCTCTTTACCGTGATGATATTTCGTCTTTGGAGTTAGAGTCAACAGTTCGGAGTACCGATATCCCTGTGGACATCACTGATAAGCATGTAATCTTGGTTGATGATGTTCTTTACACTGGACGGAGCACTCGGGCAGCTATGGATGCCCTCACGGACTTGGGGCGTCCCAAATCCATCCAGCTAGCTGTGCTTATTGACCGCGGCCATCGAGAGCTTCCCATCCGAGCCGATTATGTAGGCAAAAATATACCGAGCTCCAAGGATGAGAAGATACAGGTTCAATTGAAGGGAACCGATGGTGTGGATGCGGTGACAATTGTAAATTTGGCCAAAACTCGACCTTAAGGTGGAGATTAAAAAAGAGCTGTGATGAATCTGGCGGGTAGAAGTGTAGTAACCATAAGCGACTTATCCAATTGGGAAATCGAGGCATTGTTTTCCTTAGCAGACGAAATGTCGGATTCATTAAATAGCCAGTCCGGAGTGTGCCAGGGAAAGATTATGGCGAGTTTGTTTTTTGAGCCGAGCACCAGAACACGGCTATCCTTTGAGGCTGCGATGCTTAGACTCGGGGGGGGGATTATAAGTGCGGTTGAGGCAGGGGCAACCTCTCTGGCCAAAGGAGAAAGCCTTGCTGATATGGCAAGAGTGGTGGGGAGTTACGCCGATATAATTGTCATCAGACACCCTTGGGAGGGAGCAGCCAAGGTAGTTGCCGACTA
>JAFGBN010000120.1 GCA_016933195.1 Dehalococcoidia bacterium
CCTTTCTCAAGAGTGGATAAAGACACTTGTTGCCTGTGGTGCAGCCGGTGGTATCTCCGCCACTTTCAACGCCCCTATAGCAGGGGTTTTCTTTGCACACGAAGTAATCTTGGGGAGAATACTAACCCGTCACTTTGGTTTCGTAGTCATCAGTTCTGTTATCGCCAGCGTTATTGCACACGCTTTTCTTGGCAACCTTCAAACATTTAGCATACCTGCTTACACTCTCCATAGTTATTGGGAACTACCGCTCTACTTCGTACTCGGCGCGGCATGCGCTTTAATAGGTGTACTATTCATACGCGCACTATACAAGACCGAGGATATCTTTGACGCCGCCAAAATACCCGTGTACATGAAACCAGCGTTAGGGGGCATAGCCGTCGGACTCATAGGTCTATATAACCCATGCCTTTTCGGTGTAGGCTATGATGGAGTAGAGCAAGCCCTTTTAGGACAAATTGGACTGATCACTCTCATGGCCTTGCTGCTGCTCAAAATACTGGCCACATCCTTCACATTAGGGAGCGGTGGTAGCGGAGGTATTTTTGCCCCCAGCCTATTCATGGGAGCGATGTTCGGAGGCTTCTTTGGCGAAGCAGCTAATCGCCTTCTACCCAACATCGTTGCTCCGTCAGGTGCTTATGCCCTGGTAGGTATGGCAGCAGTATTCTCCGCTGCAGCCCGAGCTCCAATTACAGCTATAATCATCATCTTCGAGATGTCCAGGGATTATGCCATTATACTGCCTCTAATGCTGGCAGTTGTTATCAGTACACTGATAGCTTATAGGCTCAGTCCCGAAAGCATATACACTATGAAGTTAATGCGCCAGGGTATATCTATCCGCACAAGAGAAGAAGCAGATTTGTTGGAGAAGGTAACAGTCCAAGAAGTAATGACTCGGGACTTTCCTGCAGTTCCCGCAGAGATGCCCTTCGCCGAAATAGCAGACAAGTTTGCCAAGAGCAAGCACCATGGCTTTCCAGTAGTCGACAAGAATAATCGCCTTAAAGGAATGGTCACGTTAGATGACATGGAATCCAAGATGAGCAAAAAAAGTCATGAACTGACCGTGGCCGATATAGCCACCACAAGCCTGATCACAGCCTATCCTGATGAATCTCTGCGTGATGTGGTTCAAAAATTAGAAGCCAAAGAAGTAGGACGAATACCAGTGGTTGATAGGAAAGACCCCTCCCGGCTTATCGGTGTGCTAAGACGACACGATATTTTGAAAGCATACCTAAAGGCAATATCGAAACTGCCCAAGATATAAGGGCATAATTCAACTCTTTTTCCGAATCCGAGCATCTCCCTTATAGCTATGATATAATTCCTATTGAAAAAAGCCATGTTTAATAGACTCGAATCAATAGAAAAACGATATGAGGAACTGAATCAACTGATAGCCCAGCCGGAGTCATCCACCAACCATGCACGCCTGCAAGCATTAGCTCAGGAACAAGCCAATCTGGAAGATACTGTAACCAAATATCGCCAATATAAAGCAGTTTCCAAAGCACTGCAGGAAACTCAAGCCATGCTTGATGACAGTCTTGAGCCCAATATGATACCTGTGGTTAAAGAGGAAATAGCCAACCTAAAAAAGCGGCAGGATAGTATTCTACACGACCTTAAGTTATCCTTATTGCCCAAAGACTCCCACCAGGATAAAGATGTCATTATGGAAATTAGGGCTGGCACTGGCGGTGAAGAGGCATCTCTCTTCGCTGCCGACCTCTTCCGCATGTACAGCCGATACGCCCAAAGCAAAGGCTGGCAAGTGGACATCATCGACAGTAACCAGACTGAACTCGGTGGTTTCAAGGAAATAATCTTCGAAATCAAAGGCAAAGGGGCTTTCAGCCAGCTAAAATATGAGCGTGGTGTCCATCGAGTACAACGCGTACCGGCCACAGAGGCTTCAGGAAGAATTCATACTTCAACAGCTACGGTGGCAGTCCTACCTGAAGCCGAAGAGTTAGAGATAGCTGTTAAACCCGATGACGTCAGGATTGATTTTTTCCGCAGTGGCGGAGCCGGCGGGCAAAATGTGAATAAGGTGACCACCGCAGTTCGCATCACCCACTTGCCAAGCGGTATAGTAGCAACCTGCCAAGACGAGCGCTCTCAGCTAAGAAATAGAATGAAAGCCATGGCAGTGCTCCGGGCTCGCCTTTTAGATATAGAACAACGCAAAAAATCCGAGGAGCTAACCGAAGAACGCCGCTCCCAAATAGGCAGCGGTGAGCGCGCTGAAAAAATTCGCACCTATAACTTCCCTCAAGACCGTATCACCGATCATCGCATCAACATGACTTTCCACAATTTGCCACGCATCCTCGATGGCACAATTGACGAGCTTATCGAAGCCCTGGCTACTGATGAACGAGTAAAGCTATTAGAAGGAAGCCAGACATGACCTTAACACAGGCGCTTCAGCAATCCGCCCACACCCTAAGCGTAAACGGCATAAATGATAGCCACATCGAAGCCAGAATACTGCTGGGGCATATAACAAAGCTATCACCAGTCCAAATATACACTCGGACCGAGCAAACGTTAAGCCAAGAACAAGAGAGGGCTTTACACGGACTGGTCGAACGTCGCCTTCGCCAAGAACCCACAGCCTATATTGTAAACCACAGGGAATTCTACGACATCGATTTTTATGTTGATTCCCGCGTCCTCATTCCACGTCCAGAAACAGAACTCCTTGTAGACGCGGCTCTTGAATTCTTTAAAAACGGCACTTGCCTACCCAGCCCACTACTAATTGCTGACATTGGAACCGGCTGTGGGGCTATCGCCATTAGTCTTGCCCTGAATTTGCCCCAGAGCAAAATCTACGCCACGGATAGCTCTTATTCAGCTCTCGAAGTTGCCAGGTTAAACTGCGAGCATCATAAAGTCACAAGACAGGTTACCCTACTTCAAGGCAACTTATTAGAACCCGTACCTGAACCAGTTAACCTGATAGTTGCCAACTTGCCTTATGTCAAAAGTTCAGAACTTGCGAATTTAAGCCCGGAGATAACCCGATTCGAGCCAAGAACAGCCATTGATGGTGGTGAGAACGGACTGAGATGTATTCGCCGACTTTTAGAGCAAGCCAAAGAGAAAATTAGCCACCGGGGTTGTCTCCTTTTGGAGATAGGACAAAATCAAGAACAGGATGTTATTAGTCTAATTCATAGCTGTCTTAAGAATGTAAGCTTTACATTCATGCCAGATTTGAACGGAATCAATAGAGTAGTCAAAATTGACTTGTAAAAGCCCATAGGTTGACAAAAAACGAGATTTGCCTTAAAGTATTTGGTTGGTTAAATACGACAGTCAAAAATTCTCTGAAGGAGGAAAAAGATGCCCCTGAACATGATAGTATGCTGCAAGCAAGTGCTAGATCCGGAGGCACCACCAGCCAGTTTCAAGATTGACCCATCCACCAACAAGGTTATCCCCCCACCAGGGGTACCTCCTGTCATTAGTCCCTTCGATGAACAGGCTGTGGAGGCAGCACTTCGAATCAAAGACCAACAAGGCGGCAAAATTACAGTCTTAAGCCTAGGTAA
>JAFGBN010000121.1 GCA_016933195.1 Dehalococcoidia bacterium
AAGCCTCATCTTCTTTGTGCCGCTTGGGAGCAGCCTTTGACTGATGGTGATGGCAAATTTTTCGGTGCAGTATTTGACAGGGCATTATCCGAGCTGGAAGGCGAGGGCAAGCTTAGAAAAAGTGGTGGGCGGTGGTATCTTTCTCCTAAGATTGCTCATCCGGCTCAGGAAATCAATATACGGTCTACTTCGGGGAAAAATTACGCCATTCTTGATGCTTCTCAGGGCTATGAGTTAATGGAGACAGTGGAGGCCAGCGTTGCCTTTTTCCAGATACATCCCGGAGCTGTTTATCTTCATCAGGGTGAGTCATATCTGGTACAGCAGCTCGACCTTGAGAATCGTGTGGCTATAGTGGTACCGACGGACATCAATTATTACACCCAAACCAAGGAATTAATCGATATCAGAATTCTGAAGACAGAGCGTGAAATGAGTTGCTTGGGTACGAAAGTCTATCTCGGCGAAGTGGATGTTACCAATACTGTGGTTGGTTTCAAGAAAAAGATGCAGTTTACGGAAGAGGTTATCGGTGAAGAGCCCCTTGACCTGCCACCCCTGCGCTTTCTCACCCGGGCTCTTTGGTTCGACTTGCCGGAGGAGACCGTTGAGCAGGTGGCTGAAGCTGGGCTTGATTTTGCCGGCGGCCTGCATGCTGTTGAACATGCCGCTATTGCTATGTTGCCTCTGTTTGCCTTATGTGACCGCAATGACATTGGAGGTGTGTCCACTCCTATACATGCTGACACTGGCAGGGCACAAATTTTTATCTACGATGCTTATCCAGGAGGGGTTGGCATTGCCGAAAAGGGCTTTGAAATGATAGAGAAGCTATGGTTAGCAACTCTGGAAGCGATTAAGGAATGTCCGTGTCAGGATGGCTGTCCAAGCTGTATTCAGTCGCCCAAATGTGGCAACAACAACGAGCCTCTGGATAAAGAAGCAGCAATAATACTGCTGCGCGGCTTGCTGAGTGTCTAGTGTAAATAATCAAAGCATTGACAAAATCTTTCTTTTAGTCTTATGATATTAGCATGAAGTGTAAAAGCTTCAGTGTATAAGCCAGTGGTCTGCTGGCGAGGTTTAAAATGGTAAATGCGAAAAAGACCTGTAAGAATCTCGATAATCGTATTGATCTTACTCATGCCCATGGCAACCATTGAAATCAGGATAAATTTTTAGACACAGTAGAGAATGGCCTCAGGTTAATCTGAGGCCATTCCGTTTTTAAGTTACCTTATATATTCTCTTAGTATCCTTATGTCATTGCTAGCGAAGCGTGGTAATCTCTGCATGGTACCGACGTCTGCCTTGGCTGAGATTGCCACGTCGCTGACGCTCCTCGCAATGACAGGTTATTGCTAATGCAATATTGTTGCATTTGTAATAGAAATATCTTAAAATTGATGTTATGACTCAGACTCATGATGCACTCCAGGTCTTACGTAGCAGGGGCTACAGGGTAACCGAGCCTCGCAAGCGTGTGCTCAAGGTTTTAGCAGAGGCACAGAGGCCTGTATCGCCCTATGAAATACAAGAGATTCTGCAACAAAAAGGTGAATATCTTAACCACGTAACTATCTACCGTGTGCTTGACCTTTTCTGTTCTCTTAAACTGGCTCACAAGGTGTTGCTGGGGGGTGGGTTCGTGAGATGTACGCTTGGAGCAGAGGATGGGTGTCATCGCTTCGTAGTTTGTCGTCAATGCGGTGCTCTTCGAGAGTATGCAGATAAAGCACTTTGTGAAGAGGAGACTGCCATTGCTCAGGAATTTGGCTTTCGGGCTGAGCAGCACTTCTCCGAGTTTTCCGGCATTTGCTCTGAGTGCATGGCTTCGGCAAGGTCTTAATGCCGTACTTATTTGGTGGCTCTCATGCTTAGAAGAATAGGAATTGAACTAGCCAGGCATGCCCCGTTTACCGCTGCTGGAGCGGTCTCCGGCATCGTCATAATGGCTATTGTAGTTCTCGTCAAGACACCTTCTAATGTCTCTGAGACCATTTTTTACATCTTACACCCGGCCCATGTGTTGTTTAGTGCCATTGTAACCACGGCGATGTATAAGCGGTACAGTACAGGTAAGCTCTGGGCAGCGATTTTAATCGGCTATACGGGCTCGGTGGGTATATCGACACTGAGCGATTCTATAATTCCTTATCTGGGCGGAGAGTCACTTAGCATCAATATGGAGTTCCACATCGGGTTCATTGAGAAGTGGTGGCTGGTAAATCCCCTGGCATTTTTAGGTATCGCCATAGGTTATTTGCGACCTACCACCAAACTCCCGCATGCCGCACATGTATTTCTGAGTACTTGGGCATCTTTGTTTTATTTCACTGCGTTTGGTGCCGCACAGTGGCTGCCTTTGCTTCCTCTTATCTTCCTGTTCCTATTTCTTGCAGTTTGGATTCCTTGCTGTGTCAGTGACATAGTTTATCCTCATCTCTTTCTGGGTGGTGCACAGCATCATCATGACTAAGTGGGCCATTAGCTATAGATTGCCACGCTTCGCTGGCAATGACAGATAGGAATTGTTCCATAGCCGCTGTTTGATCGTTTTGCCCATCCTCAGTCTGTGTGCTAATATGGCTGATATTTCTGAAGTTGTTGTGCTGATATGCCGGATTCGTTAGATAAAACTGAAAAAGCTGTGAAACGTAGCCGGGAGGGCTGGTTTGGCAAGGTGGTTCGTCTTTTTGACCGAACCAGTGTGGAAGCAGAGGTTTGGGATGAGCTTGAGGAGTTGCTTATAGCTGCGGATGTTGGGATTGCTACAACACAGAAGCTAATCGAAAAGGTGAGACAGCGAGTTAGAACAGAGAAGCTGAGCGAAGGGGCGCTGGTACGTGCGGCCTTAAAAGAGGAAATGGTCAACCTGTTGAGGATAGATGGTGGGGCAGGCAATATTCCGGAGTCGGCGGGTGTGCAAATTATTCTAGTAGTGGGGGTGAATGGCTCGGGCAAGACGACGAGCATTGCTAAGC
>JAFGBN010000122.1 GCA_016933195.1 Dehalococcoidia bacterium
ACGCTGACCTGCCTGGCATTTGGTGCCCAAACGGCGAAATAAGTTCCTTCAACTCCGCCTACGCTGGTAGTATGGGCTCCCAGCTTTTCATAGAGTCTGTAGTGAGACCCCTCATTGAAGAGATAAAGGTCATCATCGGAGAGCAGCGTCACATCGTAGCTAACCATTTGAACCTCCTCAATTTGCTTTGCCTTTTTACCTTTGCGCTCTGCCATTTCACTCTGTTCCTCAGCTACACTCGTTTTCAGCTAGCTTCCGGCTTCCATCAACTGCAGTATTCCCTGAAGAGGTACTTTCACCCAGTCGGGCCGGTTGTTAAGTTCATACCCGATCTCATATATTGCCTTCTCCAGAATATAGGCATCGAGCAGGATTCTTAGATGTTCCGGATCCTCAGGTAGCAAACCAACTGGACTAATGACGTCGAGATATGAAGCTAGGAAAGCTACCGAAACCCAGACATACCAGTACTGTGCCCAGTGCTGGAGTAACGGCCAATCATCCTCTGGCCTTTGCGCCTGCGGCGCTTGGCGGAGTAAAGCACTGTGGGCAGCATAGTGAAGTGACCTTATCATGCCAGCAACATCCAGCAAAGGTGAACGCTTCAGACGACGCTCACTCAGGGAGCGGGCTGGCTCACCCTCGAAGTCTATAATGACAAAGTCCTTTCCAGTAAACAGTATCTGCCCCAGATGATAATCACCGTGGCAACGGATACGGGCTGCCGAAATCTTCTGCTTGCGTATCGGCTGATAGCGTCCTATGATTTCCTTTTCCAAATCAAGAACTTGCTGCGCATCCTCCCTCAGTTCTTCGGGGATGTTTGTTAATTGCTCTCTTAATATCTGTAGCGTCCTGATGGTGAAGCTTCGCATGGATTGATAGAGGGACGCTTGATACATGTGAGTAAAGAACTCCGGAGCAAAGTCCGGGTCATCCAACCCCGATGCTAGGGCTACATGCATCTCAGCGGTGCGCTGTCCCAGGAGCTGTGCTGAGTTCAGATAGGGGCCAATGGTCTCTTTGGCCAGAGGAGGCAGTTCCTTGGGCAATGATAACATATGCTTCCGGGGAATTGGCGGTGCTTGAACTGTCGCATGCGCCAACACACTCTGAAGGTAGCGTTCCAGGGAGTCCAGGGTATATTGCCAGGCATCACCTTCATTGGCTATAAAGCCCTGCAGGATGGCCAGAGTCATCGGTTTACCTCTTCTGCGCTTGTACTCCAGTGCTCCGGCGACCTGAGAGATGTGCTCAAACGGCGTCTTTTCGGTTAAAAATCGACCAATTTCGAGGTCGGGGTTGATCCCCTCTTCAAGCCGACGAAAGAGCTTCAGAATCAATCGGTCATCGTACATTACGGAAGTATTGCTCTGTTCAACCTTCATAGGAATAGATTCCAGAGCATCCGAGTATGAACCACGGGCGTTTCGAAAGACCTTGGTTGGTGAGGCTGATATCTCACCGATTTTCCCTTTGAAGTGACGTTTTCGCCCGATCGCTTGCAGGAGAAACTTGCTGAAGTCTTTATCTACCAGGGCGTCGTAAAGTATCCATTGGCTGTCCATATTACGCGGCTTCAAGTTGGCGACGAGCGCATGTGGATATTCTTTCATAAGTTCGCCAGACTTATCGCTAACCGCAGTGGTAAGGGGAACCACGTAAGTCTCGGGTTCACCTTCAGTATACTCAATCTGAATTAGGACAATGTAGGTAGTTGATTGACCGAAGCGCATCGGTATAACATCCTCAATATCGGCTGATCGCATCACTCGTGCTTTGCTACGGAACCAGCGTCGCCCTCTCATATAGTCACTCAAAGTCCTCTCTAGGAGAAACCAGTTATCCCTCTCGAAGAGCTCGTCTTTTTCGCGTGCTATAGTCGGCATGGCACTGGCTTCCTCGGAAGGCAGTGCACGGACACGCATTGCTTCTGCTGGCTGCGGCTCAAGAGAGAACCAGAAAAAACCATAGGGACCTAAAGTAAAGTAATACTTGCTATCGTTAATCGGGTCGAACTGTATTCGACCAAACAGGTCAACTGGCCGCCATCCTACAAATTGCGAGAGGTCAAGCTTAGTCTGCTGTGGCAAATGGGATAGATTTGCCACCATCAGAATTGTCTCTTCGTCATAGCGACGTAAATAGGCCAAGACCTTGCGGTTTTCTGGCTGAAGAAACTCGAGACCACCTTGGCCGAAGGCCTTGAAACGTTTCCTCAAGGCAATCATACGCTTCATCCACCACAGCAGAGAGTCAGAGTTGTTCTGTTGGGTTTCAACATTGACTGCCTCGTAATGATACTCTGGGTCAATAATTGGTGGAAGGTATAGCCTCTGAGGGTTTGCACGCGAGAACCCGCTATTTCTATCTGGGCTCCACTGCATAGGTGTACGCACTCCGTTCCGATCACCAAGATAGAAGTTGTCGCCCATGCCGATTTCGTCGCCATAGTAAATAACCGGTGTGCCCGGTAGAGAAAAGAGCAGAGCATTCATAAGTTCAATCTTCTTACGGTCATTGTTTAGAAGCGGGGCCAGTCGGCGCCGTATGCCGAGATTTATCCTGGCTGACGGGTCACTGGCATAGACGCGGTACATATAGTCACGTTCCTCGTCGGTGACCATCTCCAGCGTCAACTCATCGTGGTTTCTCAGGAAGATTGCCCACTGGCATAGCTCCGGGATTGACGGCGTCTGACGCAGTATGTCTATGATGGGAAAACGGTCCTCCATTCGTATTGCCATGAATAACCGTGGCATAAGTGGGAAATGGAAGCACATGTGGAACTCGTCTGCGTTGCCGAAATATGGCACAGCATCTTCAGGCCACTGGTTAGCCTCAGCCAGGAGCATGCGGTTCTTGAATTTCTTATCAATACGGGCACGCAGTTCTTTGAGAAAAGCGTGGGTCTCCGGAAGATTCTCGCAGTTAGTTCTCTCCCTTTCATACAGGTATGGCACAGCGTCACATCGCAGACCATCAACACCGAGCTTAAGCCAGAACTCCATAACCTTGAATATGGCCTGCCGAACAGCAGGGTTATCATAGTTGAGGTCAGGCTGATGAGAATAAAAGCGATGCCAGTAGTATGCTTTGGTCAGATGGTCCCATGTCCAGTTGGAATGTTCGAAGTCCTTGAAAATGATGCGGGCATCTCTGTACTTGTCTGCAGTGTCACTCCAGACATAGAAATTGCGGTAGCGGCTTCCAGGTGGTGCTTTTCGTGCTCTCTGGAACCATGGATGCTGGTCGGAGGTATGGTTTACCACCAGCTCTGTAATGACCCGGATACCGCGACGGTGAGCTTCGTCAACAAAGGTCTTGAAATCCTGCATGTCGCCGTAGACTGGTTGTATACTAGTGAAGTCGGAAATATCATAGCCATCGTCCTTAAGTGGTGAGGGGTAAAAGGGGAGTAACCATATCGCTGTGACTCCGAGGTCCATGAGATAGTCCAGCTTGTCAATAAGGCCGCGGAAGTCTCCCACGCCATCCTCGTCGCTGTCGGCAAATGCCCGCACATGAAGTTCGTAGATTATGGCATCTTTGTACCATAACGGGTCATCGCTGACTTGCCATAATTCTATATTTCTTCTTGCCATGTCTTACTCACCAAGTAATGTATGTATGTATTCAATCAACTCCTTTATAGTGAGCGGCTTCACCAGCAGGCCGCTAGCACCGTGTTTCATGCTGTCCTTCTGAATAAGGGGACTGCGCTGGGGAGAAATCACGATAAACGGTATCTTTGCCTCTCGTAACACTTCGCAGCGTTCCCAGATACGCTGGTCAAAACCTGAAAGGTCTATAAGTGCTAGAGCAGTATCCTTTTTCTCCTGAATGAAACTATCCATCTCCTCAAGGCTGGCAGCATTCAATGTCTCGTAGCCTTCTTTGATAAGCTGCTGCGATAGGAGTTCCAGGTTTGCCCGGTCATTGCCCACAGAAAGAATTGTCGTTTTCATACCTTTGCTCCAGCTAGTCCCCGGAGATTTTACCTAGTGTAATGCCGCCACTAAGAATCCCCTGTATCCTATTGAGAGATTCACCCAGTGCAACAAATAGTGCCTTCTCTCCATTGCTTGCCCCAGAAGCCAAGAAGTGCAATCTCAAAGTGCTCTTCTCACTGCCAAGGCCTCCCCGTACCAGATATACCCGCTGGAGTACAAACCCCTGATTCATAATTTCATCCAGTCCTGCAACTCCTGTAGAAACACGAGTATCAGTTTTATTTGATTCCTCTTGCTTACGCTGCATAGTACCTCCCCCCCCCTTTTTATTTTCCTATGCCTTACCTGATATCTTTTCTGGAACGGATTACGCTCAAACAAAGCCAATTCTAATAAGTTAAGTATTACATTTCAACCTTGCCTCTCTACATGTAATAGTCAAAATCCTGTTCTCTACGAATTCGCCGATGGATCCGGAAGATATGCGCCGGGCAGATACTTGGGTTCAGTTCGACATAATTCCCAGGGCCATGCCATAAATAACGGGCTCCACTTAAGAGGTCGTGAACCTGATAAGGTCGCTGCGGATCTAGCTCCCATGGTTCTATGGGAAGATGAACCCAGCCAGAGTGAGTGTAGTGCGGATTAAGGTTCACAACCGTAAGTATGATATTAGATAGGTCCTCGGTGTGCTTGCTGTAGCATATCAGCTCCCCATTATCTATGGCATGGAACCAGAGATTCTGGTTGCTCTGGAGAGCCGGATTCTCTCGGCGTATTTGGTTAACACGAACAATGAAATCCTTTAAGCTATCAGCCCTATTGATATCCCAGTGCTTTATCTCGTATTTCTCCGAGTCCAGATATTCTTCGCTGCCATGCTCCCTGGGGGTGTTCACACAGAGTTCGAATGGCGGACCGTAGATGCCATAGTTGGATGCCAATGTAGCTGCCAGTACCAGGCGTGCCATGAAAGCTGGCCTACCGCCGGACTGCAGGTATTCGGTTAAGATATCAGGTGTATTCGGCCAGAAATTTGGCTGGTAAAATTCGCACACATCGCTCTGGGTGAGCTCAGTCAAGTATTGAGTTAGCTCTTCCTTAGTATTGCGCCAAGCAAAATAGGTATATGATTGAGTAAAGCCCAGCTTGGCCAACTGATGCATAACCTTGGGGCGGGTGAAAGCCTCGGCTAGGAAGATAGTGTCGGGATATTCCTTTTTTACCTCCGCGATTAGCCATTGCCAGAAGCAAAAAGCCTTGGTATGGGGATTATCCACGCGGAAAATACGCACTCCCTGCTCAATCCAGAACAGGAAAACACTCTTCCATTCCTCCCAGAGCTCGTGCCAGTGCTCGGACTCAAAGTTAAGAGGGTAAATATCCTGGTATTTCTTAGGTGGATTTTCGGCATACTGAATGGTACCATCTGGACGCCGTACGAACCACGCCGGGTGTTCTCTCACGTAGGGGTGGTCGGGAGAACACTGGATGGCGATATCTAAGGCAATTTCGATGCCGTATTCCTTTGCTTTGTCTACAAGATGGCGGAAGTCCTCCAGGGTACCAAGCTGAGGATGGATAGTTTTGTGCCCGCCTTCCTCTGCGCCGATGGCCCATGGGGTTCCGGGGTCATCTGGGGCAGCCTTGATCGCATTGTTCTTCCCCTTGCGGAGGGTTCTGCCAATAGGGTGAATAGGGGGGAAATAAAGCACATCGAAGCCCATTGCCGCTATATACGGAAGGCGGGCTTCACAGTCCTTGAAGGTGCCGTGCCGTCCTGGTTCATTGCTGCAAGAGCGTGGGAACATCTCATACCAGGTGCTGAATCGAGCCTTCACCCGTTCTACGGACACTACTAATTCCCTGGGATAAGTGACGGCAAATTGCCTATCTGAATATTTGTCCATTAATTTGGCAACTTCTTCACTCAGGGCTAGCTGCACCTTATCTAACTGCGAGGTCTGCGAAGATTCTAAAGTCTTCCCCCACTCCTGCATTGTCTTGCTATCGACTTTGGAAGCCTGTCCGCTTGCCTCGGCAATAAGATTTGCTCCCACTAATAGATTTATGTTTATGTCTTCCTGACCAGCTTCAACACGCTTCTGAAAATCTTTGCGCCACGACTTAAACCTATCAATCCAGGCTGTTACAGTGTACAGATAGCGTCCAAGTTCTATAACCAGGAAGGAGCCCTTCCACCTGTCATTGGTAGTCAGTTCCATTGGAGCTTCGGTCCACTCTGTCTCTCTCTCTTTTCGATACAGGAGCATAGCTGTAATCACATCGTGACCATCAGCAAAAATATCGGCTTCTACCTCTACCTTTTCACCGACCACAGCTTTTGCCGGGAACAAGCCACTGTCAACCTCAGGTTTCACTCCACTGATAATCACTCGCGCTCTGCCGTCTGACTGCTCCATATATTCATTCCTCACTTTCAGTCATCGCTCGTCAATCTTCTCCACCTTTAGTAGATTAGTTGAACCAGCCACTCCTATAGGGACACCCCCGGTGATCACTATCAAATCACCAAGCTTGGCCAGTCCCGTCTTCTTAGCTAGCTTGGCTCCACTGCTGAAGAGTTCGTCTACCATCGATACTGGACCTATTTGGAAGGGGTACACACCCCAATGGAGTAATACCCTGCCGGATATCAAATCACTGGGTGTTATCGCCAGTATGGGCACCCGCGGGCGGTATTTTGAAACTCTCCTAGCCGTGCTTCCCGACTGGGTAAAGGCCACAATGGCTACTGCCCCCAGGCTTTCTGCCGTATGGCAGGCACTATAGCTTATTAGCTCATCCGTCTCGTGTTCAATCCACGTGCTCCTTTCGGCAATCAAGTGCACATAGGAGAGCCTCTTCTCGGTTTCTTGAGCGATTTTGGCCATAGTCCTTACTGCCTGTACCGGGTATTTCCCAATCGAAGTCTCCGCCGAGAGCATAGTTGCATCGGTGCCGTCGAAGATGGCGTTGGCCACATCGGTGACTTCGGCTCGCGTCGGGCGAGCAGCATTAACCATTGACTCAAGCATCTGGGTAGCGGTGATCGCCGGCTTACCAGCACGGTTACACTTCTGGATGATTTCCTTCTGTATAAGCGGCACTCTCTCCAGAGGAATGTCCACACCCAGGTCTCCACGCGCCACCATGATGCCGTCACTGGCCGACAGTATATCATCAAAATCCTTCACTGCCTGTCCCCGCTCAATTTTCGAAATGACAGGAACATCTGCATTGTGCTCGCTCAATACAGCTCTTATGGCGAATATGTCTTCAGCGCTGCTGACAAAGGAAATAGCCAGGTAATCTGGCTTTTGTTGGACAGCAAAGGCCAGATGTTCACGCAAGGCATCAGTGATGAAGGAGCCTGAAGTACGCATGCCGGGAACGACGAGCCCGCGTCTCTCGGTGAGCACACCGCCCACTGTTACTCTACATTTCACTTCATTGCCATTCTTCCCAAGCACTCTCAACTGCATGGCACCATCATCTAGCAGGATAGTGTCGCCTATTTTTATATCCTGCGGCAGATTAGGAAGGTTGACCGGCACTTCAGCTGCATCTCCCTCAATGTCTCTGGTGGTTAGCGTTAACGGAGCACCCTTTTTCAAAACCGCCTGACCATCTTTGAGCCTGCCAGTGCGATATTTGGGCCCTGGCAGATCTATGAGAATCGCCATCTTCATACCCAGTCGCTGGCTTATTCTTCTCACGGTGCGAATATATTGAGCATGGATATCGTGTGTCCCATGCGACAGATTAAGCCTGGCAATATTCATACCGCTCCTGATAAGACGCTCAATGACTGAGGCTGTACCAGTCGCCGGGCCTATGGTACATACTATCCTGGTTCGTCTCTTGAAGTAACCAGTCTGCTTCATACCAAAACTCTGCCTAACTGAGTTACTAATAGGTTAATACTGCTCATACCAGCCCTCGTTTGCTGCCTCAAAATCTCCCTTATCGCTCCCCATCTTGGTATACCAGGTCTTTCCATACCTGTTGACCATCTCGGCCAGTTCCTTGAGCCTGGGAGCAGCGGTACTGTTGAAGAAATCCATCCTCTCTTCCCTGGAGCGAATCTGCACTCCCTCCTGCCACAGCGCTCGTCCGGCAAGGAAGCCAGATGCCCCGGCTTTAGAGGCAATTTCTACCTGCTTCTTGAACGTCTTGAAGTCAGCACCAGCACTGAGCAGCACCCAGGGCAACCGTGATGCCCGGTCTAGCTCCTGGCATAACTGCAGCAGCTTCTTCTCGTCCTGCTCAAATTCCATATCAGCCGGGAATTCCGCCTTCAATACGTCTATGGGTAGCGAGGTAATCTGGCGCGCAGTCTCAATCACCAGCCCAGGCTTCATATCAGCAAACTTCGCTGCAGACACACCGCCTTCTTCAACAGGATAGCTCACCGGCTCGACCAGCAGGGGAATATCTTCCTTGACACATTGGTCAGCAATCCTGGCAATGAGGTCCAGCTGCCGTGAAGCAATCTCTTTTAGGTCAGGACGGAAGTATACAAGAAGCTTAACTGCTGAAGCCCCCATTCTTTTCACCTTTTCTACGCTCCAGCCGGGCAAAAGCTCAGTAATCCTGGCGGTCTTTTCGCCAGAGTACCCCGTTTTTTCCATGCTGACGAGGAGGCCTATATGCCCCGGCAATATACCGGCGGCAATGGCCTGTGCTGCCCCATACACCGGATCAAGCAGAACGGCACTGGCGTAAGGTGCCACCGCTCGGCAGAGGTCAAGCTTGAAGTCAACCATGTCCTGATAAGTTACTGCATCAGGGTTTTGCTCATTCATGGCCCGTTGCAGTGCACCCCGGTGGTCAATGGCACAAATAGTCAGGAAAGCATTATCGTCAGCAATCTGCTGCAGTCCTCTAAGCTTGCCGATAGGTAGATTCATATCCTTGCCTCCCTTGCGGAAATACTCTTCACTCTTTATCGCTTTAATCAGATAATACCTTCAACAAATCTGTGAGTCCAGAGTGTAATGCTTTTTTCTTTTCCCAGGTGTCCTTAAGAGGCGTGTAAGCTATCTCTCTGTTTATCTCACCTACCATGTATCCACCTTTACCATCAATCAGCGCTTGAACGGCGGCTGTCCCCAGCCTGCTGGCAAGAACCCGGTCGCGGGCTGACGGTGCACCACCACGCTGAATGTGCCCCAATATACAGACTCTTGAGTCGAAACCTGTCTTGTCTTTCACTTCCTGGGCGATGTGAAAGCTCTCGCCTGGCTGCTCTGTCTCAGCCACTACCACAATGGCGCTTCTTTTACCTTCTTTGAAGTTTTTCTCGAGGCGTCGGCTGAGTTCGTCGATGCTCATCGGGACCTCAGGAATAAGGAATTCTTCGGCACCACCGGCAATACCGCTCTCTAATGCAATGAAGCCGGTGTGGCGCCCCATCACCTCCACGAAGAAAAGTCGGTCGTGGGCTGTAGCGGTGTCCCTGATACGATCGATGGCTTCAAGGGCTGTGTTTATAGCAGTATCAAAGCCTATAGTATAGTCCGTGCCGTAGCAATCGTTATCTATGGTTCCCGGTATACCAACGATGCTTACACCACACTCCTGCGACAGAAGGGTACCGCCGCGAAAAGTACCATCTCCCCCGATGAGAATCAAGCCTTCAATACCTGTATCCTGAAGCATTTTGATAGCCTTTGCCCGGCCCTCCTTCGTTCTGAACTCTTCAGAGCGAGCGGTGCCCAGTATGGTTCCTCCCTGGTAGATAATATTGGTAGCTGCCCGTCTATCTAGAGACACAATATCACCGCGAATCAGCCCGGAGTAGCCCCACCTTATGCCAAATATTTCTAAATGATTGACCAATGCGGCACGCACAGCTCCCCTGATGCAAGCATTCATGCCAGGAGCATCACCGCCGCTTGTCAGGATACCTATCTTTCTCATGATAACCTCCTACCTGTGAACGAGGAGTTGCTTTCTTGCCCTTTCTATTTATCCTGCAATACAGCTACTCCTGGTAATACCCTGCCCTCCAGAAACTCCAGCGAGGCCCCGCCACCAGTGGAGACATGAGACATCTTGTCCGCTAATCCCATTTCAATTACTGCCTCCGCAGTAGAACCTCCACCGATGACTGTGGTAGCTTCTAGGTCAGCCAGAACCTTCATAAGGCTGTACGTCCCTTTGGCGAACTCAGGTATCTCAAATACGCCTACCGGACCATTCCAGACTACGGTCTTACACTTTTTGAGCTCCGTAGAGAATTCCTGAATGGTATCAGGTCCAATATCGGCAATAGTCCAGCCATCCGGTATCTTTGTAACCGGCACGGTCTTGGTGCTGGCACCAGCTTCCAAATTCTGTGCCACCACTGAATCCTGGGGCAGCAGAAGCTTGGTGCTCTTGGACTTCGCCTTTTCCATAAGCTGGCGAGCATAATCAAGCCAGTCATTTTCCACCATTGAGTTCCCGACACCATAGCCCATGCTCTTCAGAAAAGTAGCCGCCATGCCGCCGCCAATAAGTAGGGCATCTACTTTGTTAACAATATTTTCCAGGACAGCCAGTTTCCCGCTTACCTTGGCACCACCTACCATAGCTGCAAACGGCCGCTTTGGGATTTCCAGAGCTCCACTCAAAGCCTCAAGTTCCTTTTCCATAAGGAAACCAGATACGGCCGGCAGATATTTTGCCACTCCCACTACCGAAGCGTGGGCCCGGTGGCTGGCACCAAAGGCATCATTTACAAACACATCGGCAAGTTGAGAAAGAGCTTTGGCAAAATTCGGGCCGTTCGCCTCCTCTTCAGAGTGAAAACGGATGTTCTCCAAGAACGCAACATCGCCTTTTTTTAGCTTATCTACGGCAGCCTCTACTTCAGGCCCAACGCTATCCTCCAACGCCTCTACATGCTTACTGAGAAGCTCCGACAATCTTCTGGCTACCGGTGTTAGTCTCAGGCTCTCCACCACTTTGCCATCGGGCCTGCCCAAGTGCGAGCAGATAATTACCCGTGCATCGTGGTCTATCAGGTATTTAATTGTGGGAAGGCAGGCTTTAATCCGGCTGTCATCACTGATGGCACCTGCATTATCCATAGGCACGTTGAAATCAACACGGAGGAAAACTCGTTTGCCTGTTACATCTACATCTTGTACCGTCTTTTTTCGCATTGCTGTCTCCCCAGTTGAATGCTAAAGTCCTTTGCTCACCATTAAGTATATAAGGTCAATCATGCGATTGCTGTAGCCCCACTCATTATCATACCACGATAGTACCTTGACCATACTGCTATCAATCACAATGGTATTTTCGGCATCGACAATGGAGCTAGCGGGATTTCCCTTGAAATCTATGCTTACCAGCGGCTCCTCGCAGTACTCAAGTATACCCTTGAGGGGGCCTGAGGCTGCGTTCTTGAAAGCCTCGTTGACCTCTTTTTCAGTAACTCTCTTATTCAGGTCAGCCACAAAATCACATATAGATACAGTAGGCGTTGGTACTCTCAGGGCGATGCCATGGAGTTTTCCAGCTAATTCCGGGATGACCAGGGTAACTGCACGGGCAGCTCCGGTGCTGGTGGGTATGATACTTAGTGCGGCTGACCGGGCTCGGCGAAGGTCTCTGTGGAACTGGTCCAGTAGTCGCTGGTCATTTGTGTACGAATGGGCAGTTGTCAGAAGACCACGAGTAACGCCAAAGCTGTCGTGCAGAATCTTGACCACCGGCGCAATGCAGTTGGTGGTGCAGGAAGCATTGGAAATGATATGGTGTTTGGTGGGGTCATATTTGTCGTCATTTACACCCATGACTATGGTTATATCTTCGCCCTTGGCTGGTGCCGATATGATGACCTTCTTAGCGCCTCCCTGTCGATGAGCTGCCGCTTTGGGAGCATCGGTGAAAAGTCCGGTTGACTCGACCACTATTTCTACTCCATAGTCTTTCCACGGAATCTTGGCCGGGTCTCGCTCAGCAATGACCTTTACACTTTTACCATCAACAACGATGGTGTCTGAAGTTGCTTCCACCTTTCCCTGGTAGATGCCATAGCTGCTGTCGTACTCGAACAGGTGGGCATTCGTTTTTGTATCAGTCAGGTCATTGACAATAGCTACATCAATGTCGGCTTTCTTCCCCATTATCGCTCGCATTACCAGTCTGCCAATACGTCCAAAGCCATTGATCCCGATTTTTGTTGCCATTTTGCACCTCCTTCGTCATGATTAAGAGTTTACCTTATTCCGAATTCGGCTCCAATGTGTTTTCGGTCGCCCTTATCTTATCCAATGCAAAGGCAGCGGCACCCAGTACACCAGAGTCACGTCCCAACTCAGCACGAGCAAAACGCACTGCCTGATAAGCCTGTTTGAATGCTCTGCGCTTGGCCTCTTCAAAAGCTGGCTTAAGCAACATGTCTCCGATGTTGGATAATCCTCCTCCAATAACGATTGCTTCTGGATTGAAGATGTTGACTAAATTTGCCAGACCGACGCCCAAGTAATAAGCTGCTCGGGTAATAAGCTCATTAGCCAGTTTATCGCCAGCCTGTGCCGCCTCCTGAATTGCCTCGGCATTTATCTTTTCTATATTTCCATCTGTATACCTCAGGATAGATGTTACCGCTCCCTCTTTGATTCTGTGTCTTGCTTCCCTGGCCAGCGCTGTACCTGAAGCCAATGTCTCCCAGCATCCCTTATTGCCGCAGTTACACTGGGGCCCCTCATCGTCGATGACCATGTGCCCCAATTCTCCTGCCATCCCGGCAGAGCCAGTGTAAATTTTGCGGTCGATGATTATGCCGCCTCCTATGCCTGTGCTGACAGTGATATAGATGAAATCCCGGGCACCTCTACCGGCCCCAAAATACAGTTCTCCTACAGCAGCTGCATTGGCGTCATTAATAAGGAAAGCCTTCCTGCCAAGCTCTTTCTCGATAATATCGCGCAGGGGGACATTCTTCCACCCGGGCAGATTGGGTGAGGTAAACAAGATGCCTGTCTCCGGATTCGATAAGCCTGGGGCTCCCAGCCCTATGGCAGCAAGGTCAGCGGCGGCTATGTGGGCCTGGTCAAGGGCGCGGCCTACGGATTCCAGAATCGACTTCACCACGACATCCTGACCTTCTTTTGCCGGTGTGATGCTGTGATCGCGCGACAGCATCTTGCCCTGCGCGTTAGCAACCGCTGTTAGTATCTTCGTGCCACCGAGGTCAATGCCAAGACTCAAAGTATCATGCTTTTCACCCATTTTCCAATTCCCCTTTAAGGGAGATAGTGAAAATGTCTACATAAACTCTTCGAATAGCGCTTCAAATTGTGTGGGGGCAATTTTCTGTTTAACTAGAGGCGCTTCCTTTAGAGCCGGAAGCTGCTCCTCATAAACTGGCCTTTCCTTCCTGTAAATGAGACCGATTGGTATTCGGTCGCCCCACTCCTGTGTTTTGGCAAAGGCTCCTATCTTGTCGCTTGGGTCATATCCTTCGTCTTCCAGCTTATAGATGCGCTCACGGTACCACTGATAGGTGTTCTTGTGATTGAACGAGACGCAGGGCTGCAGGATATCTATCAGGGCAAAGCCTCGGTGCTCTAGGGCCATTTTTAGCAGCTGGGAGAGATGCTGAATTTCGCCAGCAAAGCCTCTTGCCAGAAAGCTCACCTCGGAGGCTATAGCTAAAGCAAGAGGGTTAAGCGGCTGGCCAGCTCCCAGTGGCGTCGTCCTGGTAACAAATCCCAGGTCGCTGGTAGGTGATGCCTGCCCTTTGGTCAAACCGTATACCTGGTTATTGTGCGCCATGTAGGTAATATTGACGTTGCGACGTGCGGTGGCCAGCAGGTGGCCGATACCCTCGCCGTAGGCACCACCATCGCCATCTATGCCGATAACGACAAGCTTGTTATTGGCAATCTTTGCACCGGTAGCTGTAGCAAGGGTTCGTCCGTGAAGCCCATCGAAGACATTTCCGTGTGTATAGTGAGGCAATTTGGGTGCCTGCCCGATTCCTGATACAAAGAGCACCTGGTGTGGTTCTATTCCAAGGTCGACCAGTGCCTTTCTCAATGCTTGGAGAATAGCAAAATTACCGCAGCCCGGGCACCAGGCAATGGGCATTGACTCCGCATAATCTTTGACTGTAATCATGGCTAAGATACCTCCTTCTTGATGAGGTCTACAATTTCCTGTGGCGAGAAGGGACGACCGTCAGATTTGAGAATAGTACCATTGACCTTGTATCCTGTTTCGCGCCTGATCAGGTTCGCCATCTGCGCCGTGGCATTGTTCTCAATAACGATGTTCTTGGTGCCCTTGTCTAACGCTGTGGAGATCGCTTCTACCGGAAACGGCCATATTTCGCTGATATGAAGCACGTTAACCGGCATCCCATCTTTCTTCAGTAAATCAGCGGCCTCTCTTATGGCCCCATAGGTACTGCCCCAGCCAATCAGCGTGAATTCCGAATCGGGTGATTCTTGAAACTTCGGGCTGCTTATCTCAGCTTTAAGGCCATTCTGCTTGCGCAGCCGCTTTAAATTCTGTTGATTACGTGTCTCCGCGTCCTCAATCAAATGTCCTGCCTCATTGTGCTCATCGGAGTCAGTCACTACCAGGGCTTTTCCTTGCCCTGGTAGGGCTCGTGGAGAGATACCAGACTCAGTTACCAGATGTCTCTTATAATCGGCTAATCTATCCAGTTCTTCATCGGATAGAAGCTCGCCCCTGTCTATTTTCACCTGCTTCAGGTCAAAACGTTTTACTGTGGCATAGGAGGTTGCAAGATAATGGTCCGTCAGGACAATCACTGGTGTTTGATACTTCTCTGCCAGATTGAATGCTTTTATTATAGTGTGGAAAGATTCTTCAGCCGTGGCCGGTGCCAGTATAGCCCGGGGGAATTCACCATGACCAGCGTGGAGAGCAAACCAGAGTTCGCCCTGCTCGGTCCTGGTTGGCATACCTGTAGCCGGGCCAGGTCGCTGTCCCAATACCACCACTATGGGGGTTTCAGTTATCCCAGCCAGCGCTAAACCTTCTACCATCAGGCAGAAGCCGCCTCCTGAAGTGGCGACCATTGCTCTGACTCCGGCATATGCTGCCCCAATAGACATGTTTATGGCAGCTATTTCATCTTCGGCATGCACCGCTACCACGTTGTAACGCCGGCCTTTGTCTGCCAAGTATTCCAAGATGGGAGTGGTCGGCGTCATCGGGTATCCCGCAATAAACTTGCAGCCACCGACCATAGCTCCTAGAGCCAGAGCTTCGTTACCATGCAGGAGCATCCTTTTGCTACTATCAGATATCGGCTTGATTTTCTGGCTCAGTTTATTCACACTGTGCTCATGTGCGAAGTCAAATCCGGCACGTGCAGCAACAACATTATCCTCGGCAATCTTTTCGCCATGGCGGGTGAACTCTTTTCTCAATACAGACGCTAGAATATCGAAATCATACCCGGCAAGTCCTATGGCTGCGCCAACAGCCACAGTGTTTGTCATAAGCTTATTCTTGACTGTTTCTTCAGCCAGTTTTGCGAACGGCACGTTGAAGTAGTTATCCCCACGAGCCTCGATTTTGGTCTGCTCTTGATCGAAGATGATTACACCGTTACTTTTCAGCTCATCATGGTGAAGATCAATCGTCTCTTTGTTGAGTGCCAGCAGAATGTCCAACTTTTCTGATATAGTCAGTACCTCTTTGTCACTCACTCTGACCCGGAAAAAGTTGTGACCTCCTCTCACCCTGTTCTCATAGTCTTGGTCAGCAAAGACGCAGAGACCACCCTGTGCCATGACCTTCGCTAGGACCATGCCAACCGACTGCACTCCCTGTCCCGCTTCCCCACCCGCCATTACATTGAAATCAATTGCCATTACTCCACCTCCCCAAAATATAGCCTGATGTATAGTAATTCGGCTGTCTTTTCTTTAATACTAGGCAGCGGCTTCGCTGAAGTTTTTATGTTTTTGGGCTATGGTGCTTGCTAATGCATCCAGAGCCTTGAAGCCTTCTTCCTTAGGCGAACCCTTAACAATCACGGGTTCAAGAAATTCTACCTCAAGATTGGGTATCATATTGATAATCTGTTCCTTAGCTTGACTGCACCCACCATATGAGCCAATGATAGAAGCAAATCTGGTTTTCGGACGCAGGGCGTTTGTCAGGGGGACAGCGTAGGCAGCCTTGGGATGAGGACCAATTAGAGTGATAGTGTGCCAACTATGAGGTTCAGACGTTGCTTGGGATACGGTGTTGACAATTTGACTGTTGATGCGGTTATGCTTTTTCGAAGTTACGACATAAACGCCGTAACTCAGCTTGTATAAAGCTTTAAGGTCCATCGCTCAACTGTTGAAAATCTCCTTCTAGCAGTTTACACACTTTATCATTCTCATACATTGAAACGAATCTGTCAACTCCTCTTAATATTTGGGGTTTACAAGCTAAGGCAATACCGCAACGTGCATTCCATTTCTGCTTTCAGCAAAGAGAAACGCTTCTCTGATGGAATCAAGTGGGAATCTGTGCGTGATGAGGTCATCAATTGCTATTGCTCCTCTAGCTAACATATCAAGAGCTTCTCTGTTATCATTCGGTGTGGAACTGTGGGAGCCTTGAAGAGAAACCTCTCGGTAATGAACCAAATTGCTGTCAATCGAGATGCTGGCTTGGTCAGGTAGCAAACCACCAAAGAAGTTTACCCGTCCTCCTCTACCTGCCAGTGATAAGGATTGCTCCTGTGCCCACGCTGATGAACAGGCGACTATTACTACGTCGGCGCCATTGTCCTCTGTGAGAGCAGCTATTTCTGCCTCCACATGGCTTTTCTGAGAGTCCACCATTTTGTCAATTGAGTCAAGGTTTACCTGCCCCAGACGCCTGGTTTCCCTTTCAACGAGTATTACCTTGGCAGCACCATTTGCCTTAGCCAGTCGGCAGTGTATTATTCCCACTGGGCCCCCACCGACTACTACAACTGTGTCCCCACTGCCAACATGGGATGTTTTCTGAGCTCTAAGACAGCATGCCACGGTTTCAGCAATAGCCGCCTCTTCAAAGCTGACTGTGTCGTCAATCGTGTTCACAACCCCATACCTCACACCGCATTCAGGAATCAACAGGTATTGGGCGTAGCCGCCGGGCAACTGATGTCCGAAAGACAGGCTATTAAGGCAATATATGTCTTGCCCCTTTTGGCAGTAGAAGCACTTACCACAGCCTATTCGGGGCGTAATGGCGACCCGGTCACCGACCTGAAAATCTGACACTTGACTACCGACCGCACTTATCTGACCAGCTATCTCATGCCCCAAGATGTGAGGCAGCTTCATTCTGGCGTGACCTTGATGGTAGATTCGCAGGTCAGTAGCGCAGATGGAGCACACCTTCACCTTAAGGACTATCGAGCACGGCTCCAATTGTGGGTCAGGCACTTCCTTTACCTCCAGGTGCTCAATTGCCTCCAGGATGCCAGCTTTCATATTGCCTCGAGTTGCTTTAGGTTAAGGCATCTGCCTTTGCTGTTCTAGTAACTATTACCGTGTCTTTCCCTGTCTGGCTACGGCTTCCATTGCCTTTTTCACCTCTTCAGGATCGCCGAGGTAGTAGCTCTGCTTTGGTTTCAAATTCTCCTCTAGCTCATATACTAAAGGAATGCCGGTAGGGATGTTAAGACTTAATATCTCCTGGTCGTTTATGTTATCAAGATATTTGACCAGTGCCCTCAGGCTATTACCATGGGCTGAGATTATTACTTGCTTCCCTGACTGAACCATCGGTGCTACTGTTTCGTGCCAGTAAGGTAAGACTCTTTGCGACGTATCTTTTAGACTCTCTGTTAGAGGCAGGTCTTTCAAATCAAGGTTGCCATATCTGGGGTCATTTCCAGGATATCTCTCGTCCCCCCTATCCACGGCCGGTGGTTGGACGTCGTAGCTTCGCCGCCATATCAAGACCTGCTCCTCACCAAATTTTGCTGCAGTATCAGACTTGTTCAAGCCCTGTAATGCACCGTAATATCTCTCGTTTAACCGCCAGGAACGGAATACTGGTATCCACATCAAATCCATCACATCCAGTACAATCCACAGGGTACGTATTGCTCTCTTTAAGACCGATGTGAAGGCAACGTCAAATGTGTATCCTTGCTCTTTGAGAATTTGTCCCGCTTTCTTAGCCTCGGTAATTCCCTTTTCTGACAGGTCCGTATCGGTCCAGCCACCGAAGCGATTTTCTTTATTCCATAGACTTTCACCATGTCTCAGTAGTACCAGCTTTGTCATATTGTGTCCTCCTTGAATTAACCATGCCTGCTCAAGTCTAACACATGTTTAATTGATGTCATCCCAGTTCACTGAGCAGCTCTGGTATAGCACCTGTATCACCCCTGCTCAGATGCGACCTGGCTACACGCCGCCCCGCTGATTTTAGAGCCCTCAAGTCGCCCAGAGCTTGAGCACCAGCGAGCACGCCAAAGGAATATGGCCTGCCGGGTATGGGTACATCTCTTTCGTAATCAGCGGTAATGAACAGGAATAGTCCTGTGTTTGGCCCGCCCTTGTGGAGCTGTCCGGTCGAATGAAGGTAGCGCGGCCCATAACCGAACGTGGTTGCCACAGCGTGCCTCTCGACGATTCTGCAGCGGAGTTCTGTCATCATGCCATCCACCTCAGGGGTCTGCTGAACATAAACCATAACAGCCAGATAATCGCCGCTCCTTGCTTTTGATAGCAACCCGGCAAAAGACTCCGTGACATCAGTTCGTGGAAGTTCTCCAGTGTGCATGTGTTCCTGCAGCATGGCCTCTGTTGCCTCCTTCGCTGCCTGCACGTTTGGCTGATTGAAAGGGTGAATGCCTAGAACCGCCCCTGCTACAGCAGTGGCAAACTCCCAGCGAAAGAACTCGGCCCCCAAGTCAAGCTTGTCCTCTATTCTCAGCACAACTAACGGTTGTCCCGAATCTTTTAGTTTATCTATCACTGCATCAATTGCTGAGTTGTCATCTTGAGAAACACGCAGACAGACAAACAGCCGGTCATCACCATACCTGACTGGTTCTACAAAAGGTTCACCCGCAACTGGCACGATGCCTTTCCCCTCTTTGCCGGTGCTCTCTGCTACTAATTGCTCTATCCATAGCCCAAAGCTACCAATTGACGGAGACGTAAATAGCGTTAGTTTATCCAGCCCCAATGAGGCTAATGTCCCCATGACAGTTCCCAGCTTGGTGCCTGGGTTTTCTGAAAGTGATTTGGCCTCGGTGCATTCTTTCCGCATACGTTCAGCGCGGTCAAGCAGCACTGCGATATCAATTCCTATCAGGGCTGACGGAACAAGTCCGAAGTAAGACAAAACAGAGTATCGTCCACCTATGTCAGGAGGGTTTATGAAGGTGTTGCGAAACCTTTTCTGAGAGGCTAGCTCAGCAAGTGGTGTCTCAGGATCAGTGATGGCGACAAAGTTGTTTCCCGTATTGTCTTTGCCTACCGCTGATGCTACAAGACTCTCAAAGTACAGAAACAATGAGTTTGGCTCTATTGTAGTGCCAGACTTTGAAGAGACCAGAAACAAGGTATGGGCCGGATTAATAATATCTGTGACAGCCAGTACCTTGGTCGGTATTGTGGAGTCCAGCACGATAAGCCCAGGATATCCCGTTGCACTGCCGAAAGTCTGCTGCAGTACTTCGGGACCTAGGCTGCTGCCACCCATGCCGAGTAGAACCACATGCCGAAAACCGTCTTCTCGTACTTCGCTGGCGAAAGATTGTAGGGCAGCTACTTGCCTTCGTATTAGGTCAGTAACGGTAAGCCATCCCAGCCTGTTCGTAATTTCGGTGGGATCAGGCTTCCAAATGCTGTGGTCTTTCTTCCAGATGCGTTCTACTATGTTACGCTGCTTGAGCTCAGCTAGAGTCGCCTCGATATCATCGGTGTAATTTCCAATGTTGGTAACTTCCATACGCATCTCTCCTCAGGCTCGTGCCTTCCTTTCGTTACAGACTGTCAAGCGCAACCACCAGCACTGCCAAATCTGTACCATTAGGCAGTTTCCTGATACTCTGTCATCTATAGTAGCATAATGTAATGCTTTCAGCGGAGTACGTTCATTGCAGGAGAGTTGAAATGTATCCACAAAGATATTAACCTGTATGTGTCCAACACAGAGAACGATTCGTAGTCAAAAGGAGGTGTAATGATTTACTGGGCGCAACTTTTTCATTTCTATCAACCACCGACCCAACTACCTTCCGTATTGGAGAAAATCTGTAACGAATCCTATCGTCCACTTATTGAGGTTTTACGCGAATATCCGCAGGCCAGGGCAGCAGTCAATATCAACGCTGTCCTTACCGAAATGCTGAAGGATTGCGGTCACAACAATGTTATACAGGGATTAAAAGAGCTGGTGGGTAAAGGGCAGATAGAGATTACCGGCACGGGCAAATATCACCCCATATTGCCGCTCATTCCGCCCCAGGAAGTAAAGCGGCAGATTGAACTTAATCATAAGACGAATGCTTACTTCTTTTGGAGTGCCTACCAGCCCAGTGGCTTCTTCCCGCCGGAGATGGCTTACAGCGGGGATATAATTGAGCCTGTCATGGATACCGGACATCGTTGGATTATTCTCAGTGGCGTAGCCTGCCCGGCTGATTGGCCGGTAGATACCATCTACCAGGTAGAACTTGACGGAAAGAGGTTAGCAGTATTCTTCCGGGATGACCTCCTGAGCAATAAGATCAGCTTTCAAAAGATAGGGCCAAAGGACTTTCTAGAACACCTTAAAGGCCTTGAAGGAGGCAAGGAGAACATCTATGTCGTCACGGCTATGGATGCAGAGACCTACGGGCATCATATTAAAAACTGGGAGGAGTTATTCCTTGCTGAAGTATACGAGGAACTTCAGGTAAGTAGCGATACCTACGCGCATCTTCAGCAGAGGAAAGCCCTTGCAACCCAGCATGCCAGCCTGCTAAAAGATGCCGAAACAGCTGAGCAAGTCCAGGCGGTAACTATCAGCCAGCTACTTGACCTTTTCCGGCTTGGTCAGGTTATTGAGCCTAAAGCATCGTCATGGAGCACCAGCGGTGAAGATATACAAGCGGATAACCCGTTCCCCTTGTGGCGGGACAAGGACAGCGAAATACACCGTCTGCAGTGGGAACACATGAGCATATGTATGGAGCTGTGCTCAACAGCTGGCCAGGTAGCCGATAACGATCAGAGCAAACGCTTTGCTGGGATAGCTAGAGGATTACTTGACAGGGCTTTGCAGAGCGATCAGTTCTGGTGGGCAAGCCGGAGGCCGATGTGGGACATTAATCTCGTCCATATGGGGCTTATTGACCAAAGCAGGGCTATCATCAATGCCTACCGAGCTATAAGTACGAGCGGTACGGACGACAAAACCAAATCAGGCTGCTACAATAGACTATCATCGGCTCGAGACCTGCAGGGTAAGATAGTTGACCTCTTATTTATACCGTAGTGTTGGTATGTAAGAGCAGTGATCGCCGAGCTGCCGTGGACTTCCTCTATCTTATTCAGGTCATCAGCTATGCATAGCATGCGAGATTGGCTTCTATTCCCTAAACTCCTCGACCCTCACGGCCTTCGCCTGTCAGGAGCAGAAGTGTTTCGCCTCGTTTCCCCAAAAATCCAGGTCATCTGCCAGTGAGGCACCCTCGTAATAATAGCTGCGGCAGTCTGGTACAACTCCTGAGGGAATAACTATTGTATAATCAATATGGTACAATCAATAGAGAAGGATTAGCTGTGGCAGAAGCAGGATTCATGACACATGTTCGCTAAGTCGGAAATTTGAAAGGAGGGCTCTTGACATGAAGACAATCCTAGTTAAGGAAGCCTACCAATTGTATGAGTCAGCTTCGATATCTGTTCCCGAGGACGCTACCTTGGAATCGCTTGTCACGACATTGGCGAGACGCCCGGGTGTTCGCGGGATTTTTCTCATAGATTCCGGCCGACGGGTTGCGGGTACAATAACGCGCTCCGATCTTCTAAAATGGGCACGGTACCGTTTTTGGGGGGAGGAGGGAATGAAAATGATATATCTGAGGGAGATTTATCAGTATATAGGGGCAACCACGGCAAAAGATTTGGCCCAGGGCGATAGGCGGTCATTGGGGGTCAAGGAAGATGATACTTTGTACACTGCCCTAGACCGCATGATTAGTTTTGGCGAAGACATTATCCCTGTTGTTGATGGTAAAGGAAGAGTCTTGGGCGACTTGACACTTTCTGAAGTGCTGATGAAAGCAATCGAAGTAGAAAGGCAGAGTAAGTAACGGCTGAGGCCTATCTTTCTTTCTGTTGGCACAGCGAGTGACCAGAACGCCTGTAGAAACTACGGTGAACTAGCTGCTTTCTTAGACATGTCACATGTTAGCAAGGGATAAAAGCGGAGGGCGTAACTTGTCTTTGCAGCTATCCCACTCTGTTCTTGGCGCCAGCTTCCTGTAACCTTATTTCACGTGTCCTGATTTGTCTGGAAGTCCTTCTGCTCTCGTTCAGATAGATGGGAGACACATACATGGATTATGAAAGGGCATTATAATAACTGCATTATGAATGTTTATTGCGCAATGCCGGGATATAAACGCCTGGCGAGGATCCCCAAACTATCAAAATAAGCCAGGCAGAAGTTAAACTGGTTTGACTACTACAGCTCTCATGATTACAATGCCCGTCTCACTTGCCGTCACTTCGACATCTCCCCTCAAACTTTCTATCGCTGGAAAGAGCGCTATGACCCCAGGCATTTAGAGAGTCTGGAGGACCGCTCTCGTCATCCCAAGCATGTAAGGCAGCCTACTTATTCAGCAGAGTTGGCTAACGCTGTGCTTAGATTAAGAGAGGAATATCCCTGATGGGGCAAAGATAAACTGGTGATTCTGCTGCGTCGTGAAGGGCTTGACTGTTCTGTCTCCACGGCAGGCAGGATACTGCGCAGGCTGAAGGAGCGTGGTGTATTACAGGAGCCAGTCTCAAATCATATATCGGCCAGGAAAAGACAATGGCAAAGGCCTTATGCAGTAAGGAAGCCCAGAGGATATGTGGCTAAAGAACCTGGGGATATTGTAGAAGTTGATACACTAGGTGTAAGACCTTTACCGGGAGTGATACTCAAGCACTTTACTGCCAGGGATATCATTCCCAGATTGGATGTTCTGAAAGTCCACACCCGGGCAAGCTCTCGCACTACCTCTGGATTCATCGATACCCTGTTAGAGCGAATGCCCTTCCCCATCAAGGCTATTCAGGTAGATGGGGAGTCAGAGTTTCAAGATGCTTTTGAGGCGGAATGTCAACGAAGGGGAATTAAGCTATTTGTCCTGCCACCGCGCTCTCCCAAGCTCAACAGCCATGTAGAGAGAACGCAAAGAACACACACCGAGGAGTTCTATGAGGTAACGGATACCAGCTTTGACCTGCCGGAGCTAAATCGAGCTCTGCTGAAATGGGAAGTAGTATATGATACTGTTCGTCCGAGCCAGGCATTGGGCTACCTTACACCACTGGAATATTTAGAACAACATTGGCAAAATAAGAGAAAGGAGAAAGCGCCACCAATCACCTGAACGAGTACAAGGACTTGATACTTTATATAAAATAGAGTAAGGTATCCCTTAACATTTTTGGGTGCTCAGGTAGGTTTCCTGCCAAGTCTTCAGGAAGAAATAAGAAAAGACCAAGAAACAATAAAAGGCAAAAAATCGAGTTAAATAGAAATCAGGAAGGTCGCAGAAAGGTGATGCCGAGCTATCCCTATTGTGGGATAGCTCGGCATCAAGAGTCCATATGGCCCTCACTATCATGGGAACCAAGTTGAACATTGGGCCGGCTAAAGAAGCCAGAGCTCAAAAACTGATTCCGGTGGTTGGGCCAGTACTTTACTCAAATCTTCAGGCAAGTAGCGGGAAGAACACATTAAGTAAGAGGTTAGCTTTGGGTTAAAAAAATAAGCAAAAGAAGCAGAAGGAGTAAATTGTTATGGATTTCCATTTAACCGAAGAAGAGAAAATGTTACAAGCAGCAGCGCGAGATTTTGCCAAAAGAGAACTTGAACCTATGGCATCTAAAGTAGACGAAGCAGAGGAATTCGCTGTGGAGAACTTCAAAAAAATGGCCAAGCTGGGCTTCACTGGTCTGGCGATACCACCTGAATATGGAGGCAGTGGAGGTAATGTGCTTTCTCTTGTTCTTGTTATGGAGGAGATTGCCAAAGCTTGTGCTTCTACTTGTGATATCTTAGATGGACAGACAAGTTTATGCGGTCGTCCGATATTCCTTTATGGGACAGAGGAACAAAAGAGAAAGTTTTTGCCACCTCTTACCAAAGGGGAAAAAATAGGTGCCTTTGCAATAACGGAAGCTGAAGCTGGAAGTGACATATCTGCTATTAAAACCACAGCTGAACGGGATGGTGATTCATATATTCTCAACGGGTCGAAACTGTTTATTACCAACGGCCCCGTTTGTGATATCGTGATTGTGTTCGCCAACATACCAGCATTGGCACCACGTGGCATGACAGCTTTCATTGTAGAAACAAACACCCCTGGATTCAGCAGAGGCTCGCAGTACAGAAAGCTCGGTATGCATGGTGCAACCAATGCTGAGTTGATGTTTAACGATGTCCGAGTGCCAGCATCTAACCGGCTAGGTGACGAAGGAAAAGGGATGAGGATATGCCTTGCCACCTTAGATGAGGGGAGGCTAGGCATTGCAGCACAGTCCGTAGGCATTGCTCAAGCTGCTTTGGACCGTGCAATAAGTTATTCCAAGGAAAGGAAGCAGTTTGGAACCCTCATCAGCCAGAATCAAGCAATCCAATGGATGTTGGTGGATATGGCCACCAAGGTTGAAGCGGCAAGGTTGCTCACTTACCTGGCAGCATCCTTGTTTGACGAGAATATGCGTGTTTCCAAGGAAGCAGCCATGGCTAAGCTTTATGCTAGTGAGGCATGCCTGGATATAGCTATAAAAGGTATCCAGATATTCGGTGGCTATGGCTATATGATGGATTCCCCGATGCAGCGCTACTTCCGCGATGCCAAGCTAACGCAAATCTACGAAGGGACATCAGAGGTCCAGCGGATGGTAATCGCCAGAGCACTTTTAGCTTAGTCCCAAGCATGCTTTATCAGGGTCACCCTAACGAAGCATAAATTACACCAGGCAGGTGCTGTAAATTCGTACGAGTTTATCTGCTCGTCGAGCAAAGCTATGCGACGAGAAGACGGAGCTGTAGCAGTTATAGTCTGCCATATGCCACACCAGGGCGCCCAACAAAATTGTGCTTAGCTTTCCCACTGTGGTGAGTCCCCTCCTCCTGTTGTCTTTTACCACTAGCTATTTCCACGCTTTTTGACGATACCTTTGCCTAATATGCCTGAGCGCCATTTGAAGACATATTTTATGCATTGATAATAGTAGCAAAAAGTAAACGGACTCTCCGTCATGAAGAGACTGTCGGACCAGAATTACTCGCCCTGATAATGCAGCTAAGTGTTATAATACATAGTCAAACACGAGGTTCCTTATAGTTCTCCCTTCCCAGGTGGACGGGAGTTAGAGAGAGGGAGAAATTCACCCTCACCTGAATCCTCTCCCTTCAAGGGAGAGGATTCAATTAGAAAGAAGGAGGTAAGTTATGAAAACTGGCGGTTTGTTTCGGATAGGTGGCACCATCTTGGTTCTGGCGGCAGCTTTTTCGGCGTCGTGCGCTGGTGAGGAACCAAAGCCCAAAACTTACTCAGCGCCACCCTCGATGACAATTGATACCAGCAAGCAATACATTGCTACCATTGAGACAGGAAAGGGAAATCTTGTGCTGGAACTGTTCGCCAGTGATGTCCCCATAACTGTGAACAACTTCGTCTTCCTCGCCCGTGAGGGGTTTTACGACGGTACCACATTCCATCGCGTAATAGCTGACTTTATGGCTCAAGGAGGAGACCCTACTGGAACAGGAACCGGTACCCCCGGTTATCGCTTTGCTGATGAATTCACCGAGCATACCCACGTTGCCGGTGCTTTATCAATGGCCAATTCTGGTTCCAATACCAACGGCTGCCAGTTCTTCATTACCTATGCACCCCAGCCTCACCTTGATGGTAAACACTCAGTCTTCGGCCATTTGATAGAGGGAATGGATGTCCTGGAAGAAATTGAGAAAGGTGATACCATAAAGCGAATAACCATAGAGGAAAAATAACCGGTCCCGGCTATACTGGTATGCCCATCCTTCCGGACAACCTTGGCAGTTTAAGTCAAGTCATTGTTCACTATCATCAATTTCAGCTATACTAATCCCATGCCAGCGTAGCTCAGGGGTAGAGCAGCGGTTTCGTAAACCGCCGGTCGTCGGTTCGAATCCGACCGCTGGCTCCACCGAAGCTGGTACCAATTAGTCCGGGCTGAAAGTGCAGAAAGGTAAGGGAAGAAATGAAAATCTTGCTGGTCAACATTACGGAGGCAACAGGGGAGGTCTTTGATAGTGTTTTGCATGAGTGCTTTGATAAGGTATGCAAGGACTCCACTGAGTTGACTATCAGGAGTATTAGCCCAGGTGTGGCCAGGCTGAGTGACCTGGCATATGCCTACAGTCGATTGCTCAATAGCAGAGAGTTTTGTGAAAGCGTCATAGAGGCTCAGCAGGAAGGCTTTGATGCTGTGGTCACAACCTGCTCTGGCGATGCCGGGGTGAGAGAAGCCCGGGAACTGGTGGATATCCCTGTTATTGCTCCAGGAGAAACCAGCATACACTATGCCAGCCTTTTGGGCAGGACATTCGGGGTGGTCACCATGCAGGACCAAGGGGTTATTGAAGCATGGAGCGACCTCGTCTTCAATTCCGGCTTGCACAGTAAAGCCATCGCCAACCCGGTGCGGGGTGTAAATTTATCTAGCTATGATGCCGCTACCAAGGGCATGGCCGATACCAGTGTTATCGTCCGGGCCGTGGAGGAGAAAGCAAAAGAGCTAGTCAATGACGGAGCCGAGGTTATAGTGGTTGGCTGCAGCTTGTTTGGCCCTGTTTGCACCGCAGCCGGGCTCGTCAAGCTGGAGAGCGATATTCCCATAGTGGATGTTATGACCATTAGCTTCAAGATGGCCGAATTCATGGTGGATCTTAAGAATTCTCTGGGCTTACCAGCGCTAAGCAGGATAGGAAGATACCAACGCGTGCGAGATAAACATATCCAACGTATAAGAGAGTACTTCGGTTTGGGCAAATAAGATTGGATGAGGATAATATGAGCAAATTTAGCGATAAATTACAACAGCTTTCCGAGTCTTCAGTACCACCTATAGGTTTTCATCCCACCGTTAATGAATCAAAAAGCTCAGCGATGTTACTTATTGTTGGCCTGTCCGGGGCAGATGTCGAAGAAGCCAAGGTTGCGGCTGATATCAAGGCAGATGCTGTGTTGATATTAAACCAAAGCTTTAATACTAAGCTTATTAAGCAAATGGTTAAAGCTGTGGGCGATATCCCACTGGGGGTATTTGTAAAGGGTATAAGCGAGAAGAAGATGAGCAAGCTTACGAGCTCTGGCTGCGACTTCATAGTTTTTGATGTAAAGATGCCAGCAATAGCATTACAGGAGGAAACGATAGGCAAATTTCTCACGGTGGAACCTTCATTTGAGCCGGGCTTGCTCAGGGCAATCAACAGCCTTGAAGTGGACGGTGTATTCATCAATAGGAGTGAAGAGTCCTTTGTCACCGTGGAGCACCTGCTCATTTGGCAAAGGTTCTGTGATCTATTGAGTAAGCCCCTCGTAGTAACTTTATCTTCTTCCATCACAAGCGCCGAGCTCAGCAATCTATGGCAAATTGGGATAGATTGCGTTGTTACTCCCTCAGCCCAGTCAGAAGAAGCACTCTCCGAGCTAAGAAGCATGATTGATCATTTGCCTAAGGAGACCAAGCGTCGTCCTGGCAAGGCGGGAGTGATACTTCCTCATTATGGTGGAGATGTAACCATTGAAGAGGAAGAAGAGGAGGAGGAAGAGGAAATTTAGCCTAAATCCGAGTTTGTTCAAGTAATTATGCAAAAAATGTTCAGTCACTCTCTGTGTCACCTTGAGCAAAGGTCACGGAGTTTACCCTGAGCTGTATGAGATTCTTCGCGGAGCCTGTTCTGGTGAGCCAAAGCTCTGAATGGAGTGAAGAATCTCCTCTTCACTCCATTCGTTCCATCAGAATGACAAGAAGTGAAGGGCTCAGAACGGCAACGGCGAAGGGCTCCCCAAGAATGACATCAGGTTAATAGTTACGTTATGGAGACAAGCCTCAGCTTATTTTTATTGTCAGCAGCAGGAATCTCCCTTACCGGGGTTATGCTGCCAGGCCCGATGACTGCTGCCACAATAGCCAAAGGTTATGATGATAAAAATGCCGGCATCCTGATTGCGGTAGGGCATGCTGTCGTTGAGATACCGCTTATAGCGGCAATTTACTTTGGATTTGGGCATTTCCTAAGTTCTCCACAGGTTGTAAAGGCTATATATGTCGTGGGAGGACTGGCATTACTTTACCTGGGCTTTCGGATGTTTCGAACTGTAGGCAAATCGCCTAATGAAGTGGGTGGCCTGCCTTCCAGTCCTTTGGTCACCGGCATCATGGTCACGGGCACCAATCCTGCTTTTTATGTATGGTGGGCGACTGTAGGCATGGCTTTAATAGTTGGAGCTGCCAAGTTTGGATTTACTGGTATCCTATTATTCACTCTAGTGCATTGGCCTTGCGATTTAGTCTGGTATGAATTCCTTTCTGCAGGCACATTTAAATCAAGGAAGTGGTGGACAAAGAGAATAGAGAAAATTGTATTTACAGCTTGCGCTTCGATTTTGGTTGGCTTCGGTGTGTGGTTTTGTCTTTCTGTGGTTCTTTAAACAGTTGAAGACTCAAGGAATACTTTGGGTTGCTTGGAAATATTTTCCTTCCGTCTTTATGGACGGGGCGATAATCATCTTAACATCATGCATTTTTTTAATACTTCGAGCACCGCAGACTCCCATGCTGGTGCGTAAAGCGCCAAGCAGGTTTTGGGTGCCACCGGTAACAGAAGTAGGGCCAAAGAGAATTTGCTCTAGTGGAGCGATAGTGCCCACTTTAATGCGTGTCCCTCTAGGCAATGCTGGGTGAGAATGAGACATGCCCCAATGATAGCCTTTTCCTGGTGCTTCTATAGCCTGAGCCAGAGGTGAGCCAAGCATAACTGCGTCAGCACCTGCCGCAAATGCCTTACATAGGTCTCCACCAGTGCGGATGCCGCCATCAGTTATTACCGATACATACTTGCCGGTTTCTTTTAAATGCCTTTCTCTGGCGGCAGCACATTCTATGGTAGCAGTTACCTGGGGAACTCCAACACCAATCACTTCCCTGGTAGTACAAGCAGCTCCAGGACCAACACCGACTAGAATGGCGTCAATTCCTGTTTGCATCAACTCTAATGCAGCGCTATAGCTGCAACAATTGCCTACTATGATAGGCGAGGATATCGTCCGGCATAGCTCGGGCAGAATGAGCCCTCGATAGCTCTTCGAGACATGCCTGGCCGTGGTGATTGTAGATTGCACTACTAGCACATCAACTCCAGCATCGCTAGCAATAGGGGCTAATCGTTTAGTACCGGCTGGAGTCACAGAAGCAGCACAGATAGCACCTGCTTGCTTTATTGCTCCAACCCGTTCGCTAATGAGCTTTTCCTTTATAGGCTGGGAGTAAATCTTTTGAAGTAAGGGAGTAAGCTTAGCATCGGGAGTTTGAGCGATTTCAGCTATGATTTCATCGGAGTTTTCATACCTTGTTTGAATACCTTCGAGGTTAAGAACGGCTAACCCGCCAAGCTTGCTGAATTTGATAGCGAAGAGAGGGTTAACGACAGCGTCCATGGCTGATGCTAGGATAGGAATAGAGAATGTAAGATTTCCCAGAGCAAAGCTTATGTCTGTTTGATCAGGGTTAATGGTTATGTCTCCAGGCACAAGTGCGACCTCATCAAATCCATATGTCCGCACCATTTCCTTGAATTTTCGCTGAGGCATCTTTCTTTGCTTGGTAAAAAAGTTGCAGTAAACTATACAAGCATGGTGGTCTTAAGTCAAGGCAATGCAGAAAAGGCTGCTATCAGGTATAATTACCAAGTTGTGTCTGCACTTTACACCATTGCTACCCCCATTGGCAATCTGGAGGACATTTCCCTACGTGCCTTACGCCTTTTACGAGAAGTGAACCTTATCGCCGCTGAGGATACACGAGCCACGAAACATTTGCTTAATGCCTACGATATAAAGACCCCTGTAACTAGCTACCATGAGCATAGTACACATGCCAAGCTAGATTACCTATTAAGCCGAGTTAAAGAAGGGGACGTGGCTTTAGTTTCTGAAGCTGGCGTACCAGGGCTGAGCGACCCCGGTTACAAGCTTATTGTTGCCGCTATCAGCTGTGGGATTTCTGTAGTACCAATTCCTGGAGCTTCCGCAGTGACCGCTGCCTTAGTGGTTTCTGGATTGCCTACTGACCAGTTCATTTACCTCGGTTTTTTGCCCCGTCGTCGAGGTCGAAGGCAACATCTTCTTAGTTCTATAGCTGGTGAAACAAGAACTATGGTAGCTTTTGAAGCTCCCCATCGCTTTACGGAGACTCTGAGTGACATCCAGGAAGTCCTTGGAGATAGGCGCTTGGCTGTGTGTCGCGAACTCACCAAAATTCATGAGGAGATCTTTAGAGGTAAGGTGAGCCAGGCGAGGGAGCATTTCACCGAGCCAAAAGGTGAGTTTACCCTGGTTATTGAGGGTAAGAGTGAGGAGGAAGCTAAAATTACCGAAGAGGTAGAAGAAGAGTTACAAAAGCTTTTTCAGCAAGGGACTAAGGCGAAAGAAGCAATATCACGGGTGTCTGAAGTTAGCAACTTACCGAAGAAGAAACTTTATCAAGCTTGGCTGAAGCTTAAGAAAGGAGACTAAATGCGCCGTGGCTGCATCGCTGTAGAACAGATACAATGTGATGGTTGTCATCGACTTATAAAACCAGGGAAGCGCTATCTAGTAATAAACACCGAAGGAGGCGAAAGGCAACGTCTTTGCGTTGACTGCTGCCTGAGTCATGGCTATGCTTCGTACACGAATGAAGAAGGACAGAATACAATAACCTTTTTGCCCAAAAACTAGGTACTGTCAATTGTCACCGCGAGGCACAAAATGCCGAGCTAATCTCCAACAAAGAGGGAGTTCCGTGTGAGACGACCATATTTCTGCCTTGCTACGCTTAGAGTTATGGCTTATCCCAATGACATGAAGAGATTAATAGTTTACAATGGTATGACTTTTCTAGGAGGAGTTTTTGACTGAGCGTATCTTTATAGCTGTTGCTTGGCCTTATGCAAACGGCCCCTTGCATTTAGGGCATATCACTGGGGCTTATCTGCCAGCGGATATTTTTGCTCGTTATCATCGTCTCAAAGGCAACGAGGTATTGATGGTTTCTGGCAGCGATCAACATGGTACGCCAATTACAATTCGTGCTGAGCAGGAATCAACCACACCCCAAAAAATAGCGTCTAAATACCACCAACAATTCCTCGATTGCTGGGAGAAACTGGGCATTTCCTTCGATTTATTTACCACTACGGACACTGCAAATCATGCTCAGGTTACTCATGATATATTTCTGACGTTGCTCAGCAAGAACTATATCTACAAAGATAAGATGCTTCAGGCTTATTGTCCTAAGTGTCAACGTTCTCTTCCCGACCGCTATTTGGAAGGTACATGTCCTTACTGTGGATTTCCTAAAGCGAGGGGTGATGAATGTGATGAATGTGGCAAGCCTTTAAATTCTTCCGAGCTTAAGAATCTCCACTGTTACCTTTGCTCCACCCCTGTTCGATTCGAATCCTCCGAGCATTTTTTTTTACGCCTTAGCGCTTTACAAGATAAATTGGAGGCGTGGATAAAGGAGCAGACCCACTGGCGGCGTAATGTACTCACTACCGCTTGGAAATTCCTGGACGAAGGATTAAAAGATAGGGCTATAACTCGTGATTTAGATTGGGGGATAAGTATACCGCTCTCAGGCTTTGAGCGTAAACGTATCTACGTGTGGTTTGAGGCGGTTATCGGTTATTTGTCAGCAAGTAAGGAATGGGCAAAATTACGTGGAGATGACTTGGCCTGGCAACCTTTTTGGCAAGATGAGACTAAAAGTTTTTACTTCCTTGGCAAGGATAACATTTTTTTTCATACTCTTGTTTGGCCAGCGATATTGATGGGTTATGGCGGGTTAAACCTTCCCTATAATGTTCCAGCCAATGAATTCTTGACTATTGAGGGCAGAAAATTCTCTACCAGCCGTGGTTGGGCAGTTTGGCTTCTTGATTATCTGCAACGATATGAGCCAGACCCTTTGAGATATGCCTTGGCAGTGAACATGCCTGAGACTGGAGATAGCGATTTCTCCTGGCGTGAATTCTTTCGGCGCAATAACAATGAACTCGTAGCCACCTATGGTAACCTGGCTCATCGTATTCTTACCTTTGCTTATCGCAATTTCGATGGAGCTGTACCCACACCAGGTGAGCTTGATGAACGAAGCCAAGATTTGTTCCATAAATCTGAACTTACTTTAGATAAGGTGGAGAAGTTGCTCTATCATTGTCGCTTTAAAGAGGCAATCGGAGAGGCTATGTCTTTGGCCCAGGAAGCTAATCGTTACCTTGATGAACAAGCTCCCTGGAAGACAATTAAGGAAAACCGGCAGGCATCGGCTAAATCTGTCTATACCGCTCTGTCTGCATTATCAGCCTTGAAAACTGTTTTCTATCCCTTCCTTCCATTTAGTTCTAGAAAACTCCATTCCTTCCTAGGTTTTGACGGCAGTGTGGAAGGAGTAGGTTGGAAATTTCAATCATTACCTCCGGGGCAGGAACTTCGCCAGCCACAGCCGCTATTTGCCAAGCTAGACGACAGCATTATTACCCAGGAGACTGACCGGCTCGGCTCTGTATTTGATTGGTAGCATTCTACTGGACTCAGACTGCTAATTAAGCTTCAGTCATTTGAACTTTAAGCACTAGATATAATTTAGATTCCATGCTTTGTTGGATTTAATCCTATTTAGGACTCACATGCGACTATCGCATGTGTCTCGTTTAGCCCGATGTTGGTTGTGGCACTAGCCCTTCGAATAACTTTTTGAGTTCGGGTTCCTCCAAAGTTTCATGAACAAGGAGCTCTTGAGCTAGCTCTTTTAGTTTTGCCTTGTTCTCGGTTAGGATTTTCTTAGTAGTATTGTATGCTCGCTGAATGATACTGTATACCTCTTCATCAATCTGTTGAGCTACCTTCTCACCATAGTCTCTCTGCTCACTGATCTCACGGCCTAGAAAGACGAGTTCTTGCCTTTGCCCGAAGGTTCGCGGGCCTAATTTATCGCTCATTCCATATTCGGTAACCATTTTCCTGGCTAGCTTGGTTGCTTCTTCTAAGTCGTTTTGTGCCCCTGTAGTTACTTCTCCAAAGGTGATTTCCTCAGCAACGCGCCCACCCAGACTCACTGCCAACCTATCATCAAATTGAGACTTAGTCCAGAGATGGCGGTCTTCAGTTGGCAGAAAACGTGTCCAGCCCCCTATCACTCCCCGAGCAATAATGGAGATTTTATGCACAGGGTCAGCATTAGGCAACATCCTGGCAGTCAAGGCATGTCCACTTTCGTGGTAAGCAATCAGTTCCTTTTCTTTAGCAGTTACTACCCGACTTTTCTTTTCTGGCCCGGCGATAGTACGGTCGGCAGCATCCTCAAGTTCCTTTAGCGTGATATCCTTACGGTTGCGTCGGGCAGCTAAGATGGCTGCTTCATTAATTAAGTTAGCCAGATCAGCACCGCTGAATCCTGGTGTTTCTTTAGCTATTGTTTCTAGTCTGACTTCTTTAGCTAGCGGCTTGCCTTTAGCATGTACTTCCAAAATAGCCTTGCGACCATTTATATCAGGTAAATCAATGACGATATGGCGGTCAAAGCGGCCAGGCCGTAGCAGGGCTGGGTCAAGGATATCGGGGCGATTAGTGGCAGCCATGACAATGACACTAACGTTGGTATCGAACCCATCCATCTCAGCCAAAATTTGGTTTAAGGTTTGCTCTCTTTCATCATGCCCTCCACCTAAACCAGCGCCGCGATGTCTGCCCACGGCATCAATCTCGTCAACGAATACCAAGCATGGTGAGGTACGCTTAGCTTGTTCAAAGAGGTCTCTCACTCTGGCAGCACCAACTCCTACAAACATCTCCACAAATTCGCTACCACTGATAGAGTAGAAAGGTACCTTGGCTTCTCCCGCTATAGCTTTAGCTAATAAAGTCTTGCCTGTTCCTGGCGGTCCTACTAGGAGCACACCTCGGGGGATGCGCCCTCCCAAGCCCTGAAATTTCTCGGGGGATTTAAGAAACTCAACTACCTCTTGAACCTCTTCCTTCGCCTCGTCAGTTCCAGCGACGTCAGCAAAAGTCACCGTGGGCTTATCGCCAGCACTTAATCGTGCTCGACTTCTGCTGAAGTTGAAGGCTTGAGAACCAGCCCCACGGGCTGAGCGAAAAAGGAAGTAGAATAGCAACCCAATCAATACAATCGGCAAAATGATTGTCAGAGCTATCGTCCCCCAATCGATGCCACTAGCTTGTGCGTCAATTTTTACTCCATTTAAGTCCACCCCTCCCTCTTTTAGCCACTCCCGCAATTTAGGATAGCTATCACCAAAACCAGCCTTAATTATAGCCTTGTTATCTTTCAAGCCGATAATGTTACCTTTGTTGTCCAGCACGATGGTGTCAACTTGCTCTTGCTCCATTTCAGCAATGAACTCTGAAGTCGCTATTGTCTCAGGGCCACTAGGCCGCACAAAGGCAAATATTGCCACCATTGCCACTATTAACAGTATCAAATAAAAGAAGGGGTTATGCCACCATTTTGATTTCATACTCTATTCACTCCTATTATATCAGAGATGTTGTAAAACTAAAAAATCAACCTCCGCTTTACTACATCTTGAGTCTAACTCAACAACATAGACGAGGGGAGAAGCCTCTTCATTATCAAAGCGATAAGCGCGCTATATCTGCCACTATAACCTTTCCTTCCCTCTTAAGCCAAGGAGAGAGACTCCTCCACTTCCCAAGTTCAGAAAGCAGTATAGCATACCTTTCTTGATTCTATTTAAATCTATGATGGCTCAAGATACAGGGCAAAGTATGGGAGACCTAATTACTCCCTCATTCCCAGTTATGTATTGAGCCAAACCCTTTCTCACATGTCTTCAGAGGTTCTAATAATAAAAAGAACGTGGGCTTCTGGGCTTATCCTATAGCTTACTGTTACCTTCTTTAAATCTTTTTATCCACCATAAACAATACTGTTGCAGACATATCGCTAGTGAGCTACCTAGAAGGTGTTTCACAGCTAGGTAGATGGTCACAAATCGTTTTCTTGGCACCTCTGTTCAAGGTGTAAACTCCCTTATAGAGAATACCTCTGGACGGCATTCCTCTTCTTCAGCTTTCTGCCAAACCTCCCTTATAACAGGAATACTAGCTCTTACCAATCAATCTTCAGCAACAAGCTCAGCTTCACGCTATTGACAAATCAAACCTCAGCATATAAGCTAAACCAAATTAAATAAGAGAACGGCTGGGAACAGGATTAGTACAGCTTAAAGCAGAGTTCAGAGAGCCGGGTAAGGTGTGAGCCGGTACTTATGCAAGGCTGGAATGGGCCTGGGAGCTGCAAACTGAAAAGCTGTTACGCTGAGTAGGCTTTGACGCAGAGGGCAGCGTTATCAAAGTCCAGGGTATCGCTCTTAATTGAGCCGTACCTGAAAAGAGATGGCCTGAGAAGGCCAAAATAGGGTGGCACCGCGAAAGTCAAGTCTCTCGCCCCTTGGGCGAGAGACTTTTTTGTTTACCAGGGAGATGATATGTATTACCCAACGCTAGATGAAGTTCGCCAGTTGAAAGAATATGGTAACCTCGTGCCAATTTACCGCGAGATTCGTGCTGATTTAGAAACACCCGTATCTGCTTACCTTAAGATAGCACGCGGCAACTACTCTTTTCTTCTGGAGAGCGTTGAGGGTGGAGAGCGACTAGCTCGTTACAGCTTCATGGGTACTCAGCCCTCCTCTGTTCTGAGCACAAGAAGTGATAGCCCTGTTGATCCCCTGCTCTTAATAGAAAAGGAATTTAGCCAGTATCATCCTGTACCAATTGCCGGTTTGCCTAGATTCCATGGTGGAATGGTTGGGTATCTAAGCTACGACGTTGCTCGTTACTTTGAGAAGCTACCTTCACCCGACCATGACCCATTAGGTCTCCCCGAATCTATGCTGATGCTGGCTGATACCCTCCTTGTTTTCGACCACGTTACTCATAAAATCAAGATTGTCTCTCATGTTCATCTTGATGGCGATGTGGAGGCAGCATATCTTAAAGCAACACAAAAGATTGACATATTAGCGGATAGGCTGGAGCACCCGGTTTGTTCTGAAGTTACAAAGAACATTCTGTCTACTGGGTCTGCGATGTCCTCGAACTCTACTAAAGAAGAATTCGAGGCTAAGGTATCTCAAGCCAAAGATTATATCTATGCCGGCGATATAATTCAGGTTGTTTTATCGCAACGGCTGGAAAGGCATACTAATGCCAACCCCTTTGATATATATCGCGCATTGCGCTCCATCAACCCTTCCCCTTATATGTACTATCTCCATCTTGGTGATTTCCATATTGTAGGAGCTTCCCCTGAGCTTTTGGTGCGCGTGGAGGATGGAGTAGTATCCAACCATCCAATAGCTGGCACTCGCCATCGAGGCAAAGATGCCGCTGAAGACCTGGCTTTGGAAGAGGAACTTAGAAACGATGAGAAGGAGCGCGCCGAACATATTATGCTCGTTGACTTGGGGCGAAATGATATTGGAAGAATCAGCGAGCCAGGCACGGTTGAAGTGACTCAGCTTATTGATGTCGAGCGGTATTCCCATGTTATGCATTTAGTATCTCACGTTCAGGCAAAGCTAAGAGAGGGACTTTCCCAGTTCGATGCTCTGCGCTCCTGCTTCCCCGCAGGCACAGTTTCCGGCGCTCCTAAAATTCGGGCTATGGAGATTATCGCGGAACTGGAGAGAGAAAAGAGGGGACCTTATGCCGGGGCAGTGGGTTACTTTGATTTTTCCGGGAACTTGGATACGGCCATTGCCATCCGCACCATCGTTATTAAAGATAACATTGCCTATATTCAGGCGGGGGCCGGCATTGTCGCCGATAGCGTACCTGAGCGAGAATACCAAGAGAGCCTGAACAAAGCCCAGGCGCTGCTTGCTGCTATTGACCAGGCGGAGGTTGACCAACATGCTTTTGCTAATAGATAACTATGATAGTTTTACATATAACCTCTTCCAGTACTTAGGCGA
>JAFGBN010000123.1 GCA_016933195.1 Dehalococcoidia bacterium
CTTTAACCTTTGACTTATGATTGCGCCGGTTGAATATCTGGGCAACAAAATCAAAATCGTCGACCAGACGCAGCTGCCCGGCAAGCTCGTCTTTGTCACGTTTCGCAGCTACACCGAAGTCGTCGACGCCATCAAGGCGCTGAAGGTGCGCGGCGCACCGGCAGTCGGCGTAGCCGCCGCCTACGGCATCGCCCTGGGCGCGCAGGACATCAAAGCCAGTAACAAGGCAGAGTTTCTCAGCCAGCTCGATAAAATACTGCAGGCTTTCGCCGCCAGCCGTCCCACGGCGGTTAATCTATTTGCCGCCATCGACCGCATGAAAACGGCAGCGTCAACGGCTGACTTCGCCACCATAAAGCAGTCGCTCATCAATGAGGCAAAGGCAATTCATGCCGACGAGGAAGCCGCCACTGAGCACCTCAGCCACATCGGCGCCGAGCTTATCCAAGATGGCTACATCATACTGACCCACTGCAACGCCGGACCCTTAGCCACCGCCGGCTACGGCACGGCTTTAGGGGTTATCAAAGCCGCCGCGGAGCAGGGCAAGAAAATCGAGGTCATCGCCACCGAGACCCGCCCGCTGCTGCAGGGCGCCCGCCTCACCGCCTGGGAGCTGATGCAGGAAAACATACCGGTAACATTGATTACCGATTCCATGGCAGGCTACTTCATCAGCCGTGGCAAGGTAAGCTGCGTACTGCTCGGTGCTGATAGAATTGCCGCTAACGGCGACACCGCTAACAAGATTGGCAGCTACACCTTAGCCGTGCTGGCTAAAGAAAACGGCATACCGTTCTACGTGGCGGCGCCCACCAGCACCATCGATTTATCCTTGAAGTCCGGCGCTGAAATCCCCATCGAGGAGCGCAACCCCGAAGAGGTAACCCACGTCGCCGGCATCCGCCTGGCGCCGAAGGGCGTCAAAGCCGCCAACCCCGCCTTCGACGTCACCCCACATCAATACATAACCGCCATAATTACAGAAAAAGGTATCGCCAGGAAGCCGTATGCGAATAGTCTGAAAAGAGTTATAATTGAGGAATGAGCAACGCTGTGGCTGAGGCTGCAAAGGAAAAAGCTCGCCAGGAAATAGCCAAGCTGGTTGAGAAATATAAAGCTCTATCTGACACCGATAAGAAAAAGTTTAATGAAGCTCAAACCAGGCGGGTCTTTATTGAGCCTTTATTTAGCGCCCTAGATTGGGATATCTACGGTGGAGAGGAAGTGGTTGAAGAAGTTAAAGCAGTTGTTGGGCGAGTAGACTATGTCTTTAAGCTGCACGGAGTCTCTCAATTCTATTTAGAAGCTAAACCGCTGCGGGCTGAACTGACCAAGCCCGAATATACAAAGCAAGCGGTTACCTATGCCTACAATAAGGGAATCACCTGGGCAGTCCTCACTAATTTCGAAGGGTTAAGGATTTATAATGCGCAAACAGGACGTCCTTTCATAACTCTTTCCTGTGATAATTACCTAACTAGCTTCGATGACCTGTGGCTCTTGTCCAGAGAATCACTTGAACGAAATGCTCTGAATGAAAGAGCAGAAAGGTATGGAGCGCTTCCCCCAAGATTAGGCATAGAACGCCAACTCTATAATCAACTCCGCCAGTGGCGTGAGGCTCTTTTTACCCAACTCCACCACTATAACCAAAATCTGAATTACAATCAGATAGACGAGGTTATCCAGCGACTTTTCAATCGTCTCATCTTCATTCGTACCTGTGAGGACAGGAGAATAGAAGACCGTGTATTGCTAGGCGCTCTTCACGAATGGCGAAGCAGTGGTCGCAAGGGAGAGCTTATTGAAATACTGCGCCGTATATTCAGAGATTTCGATGGCTACTATGATAGTGACCTCTTCGCCTTACATCTCACCGACGACGTGTTCATCGATAGCGTAACCAACGAAGGTATCATTGATGGTCTATACGAAGTCCGAGGTGGTATTGCTAACTACGACTTTTCACTCATTGATGCCGATGTGCTGGGTACAGTCTACGAGCAATACTTAGGCCATATAGCCACCGTAGTCAAACAGCGAGCCAGAGAAGCCCAGACACGGATGGATTTAGGCTTCCCTTCAGAACCAACCTTTGAGCTTACTGCCAAGAAACAACGTCGCAAAGAACAGGGCATTTATTACACTCCCAGATTTGTAACCGACTATATAGTCAAAGAAACGGTAGGGCGTTTCCTCAAAGAACGTAGCCACAACGAAATAATAAACATCAAGATTTTAGACCCAGCCTGCGGCTCAGGCTCCTTCCTGATTCGTGCCTTTGATGAACTGCTAAACTATCACGCCGATGATCGTGGCAAGCCAGTGTCCCAGCTTGACCAGTGGGAACGACGGACTATCCTTACCGGCAATATCTTCGGCGTTGATTTGGACATGCAAGCTGTTGAGATAGCCCGCCTTAACTTACTGCTGCGCAGTCTGGCAAGAAGGGAGACTCTCCCCAGCCTCGCCGATAATATCCGCCAGGGTAACTCGCTTATCTCAGGCACCGAAGACGAGATGAAAAGATATTTTGGCAAAAACCGGCGAGAAAAGAAGCCTTTCAACTGGGAGCAGGAATTTGAGGATATCATGGCTAAAGGCGGCTTCGATATAGTAATAGGCAATCCGCCTTACGTTGGGTTCCACGGCTTCATGGAACAAAAGCAGTATCTCAAGGAGTTATACAAATCTGCTCAAGGCAAATTCGATGTTTACCTCCCATTCATCGAAAGAGGCGTTGGAATCCTAAGAGAAGGCGGACTTTTGGGTTTCATTTGCCCAACTAATTTCATGAAGAGACAACATGGTCAAGCTTTAAGGAAATTTTTAAAGACCGATTTTAAAATTCTGAGGGTAGTAGATTTCCAGCATCAACAAATCTTCGACGGAGCTTTGAATTACACGTGCATTTTTGTTCTTGAAAAAGCCAAACCTACTCCTAAGCACCTCATAACTTATATCCCTGAAAGAATAGACGGGGAGGGATTCCCAGTAAAACAAGAGACTCTGCAAGACGATGGATGGGCTTTCATAGGCAAATCACATGAACGAATTGTTGCCAAAATTGAAACGCAACAAAACATGCCTCTAGGTGAACTAACAGAGAGCATCTCGGAAGGTATTGTGACGGGGAAAAATAGCGTATTTCTCTTGACGACGGAAACAGCCTTCAAACTAAAGCTAGAGAAAGATCTCTTAAAGCCAGCCATTCAAGGAAAGCAAATTCAGCGATACTATCACGAATCAGTGGCACATGTGGTTATATATCCTTATCAAAGTAAGGATAACCATACCAACCCTGTCCTAGAGCACGATTTGGCTAATAATTTCCCCATAACTTGGGACTATCTATGTTCCCGCAAGCAGAACCTAAAGGGGCGACAATATTTCGATAAATCAACAAAGGCTTGGTACGAATTATGGTGCGAACGCACTTTTGGTCAACAAGCAACTAACAAGATAATTGTCCCTGAGCTAGCTTCAAGCAACAGATTTGCCCTTTGCGACGAATCAACATTCTATTTAGACACAGTCTGCGGAATTATCCCCAAAAATAAATCTCATAGAACATATTTGTACTTGCTGGGTCTCTTAAACTCTTCCCTCTTGGAATTCTATTATAAGCAGACTACAGTACCCAAAGCCGGGGGGTTTTATATTTACAAAACTATGTTTCTGAAGAAATTGCCTATATGTCATATCGACTTCAGTAATCCCGCTGACAAAAAGATGCACGACGATTTGGTAGCCTTGGTAGAAAAGATGCTGGCGCTAAACAAACGACTGGCTCCAATCCGCAATACACCCTGCAACGAGCGTGACGACCTCCTTCGCCAAATAGAGCGGACGGATAAAGAGATAGACAACCTTGTCTACGACCTCTACGGTTTGACTGAAGAGGAGAGGAAGATAGTCGAGGGCAGTAACAAGTGAGCGAGAAGGAATTAAATGCATACATCGACGAATCTGGTGACGAGGGGTTTAAAGAAGGTTCGTCACAATGGTTCATCATTTCTTCTGTTGTGGTTGACCGAGATAACGATCAAAATGTTGCCACAGCAATTAATGACATCAAATACCGCCTGTGGCAAACTCAAACACCACAACCCTTACATTGGGTGAAATTAGACCACAAAAGGAAGCGAGTCGCTATAAATGAAATAGCCAAACGTGATTTTGTACTTTTTTCTGTCGCTCTGGAAAAGAAATATCTGGACAGGAAAAGGTTCGATTCCCACTATGAGCGTGAAAGTAGGGCTGAATTCAGATGGGCCATGTACTTCTATGCGGCCAAGCTTCTGATCGAAAGAGTATGCAAATACGCTGAGCGTCAGGGAGCGAAAATTAATCTGATATTTGAGAATAGAGGCTCTATTAGTTATAGTGCTTTACGTGATTATCTCACACTAATGGCAGTGTATCCTGGGCCCTATATGAAACCAACTATCAAACGGGAAACGATAAAATCATTAGAAGCAAAGAATAAGCAAACCCGGAAACTACTACAAGTAGCCGACATATGCTCTGGCGCATTGTATGATGCCCTTCAGATAAATAAATACGGAGATATAGAGGAATCGTATTTGATGAGCTTGGCTGACAAGTTTGACCGTGTAAATGGCAGACTTTGGGGATACGGAATGAAATTATTTCCGAGATCAGCGAGGCAAATTCAAGAGGAGTACGATTGCTATAGTTGGATGGCAAAAATTTAGGCAGATCCTAGGCGGGAGGATCCGGCGCTTTCGCGTTGCCGTCTATCCGACGACCTCCCGTGTATCCTACGCATATCTGCCATATATAATCATAGATCAAGGGAACGCAATTTGTCAATACTCTTAGTCACTAAACGGGAAGAGCCAAACCGTATAAACACTAATAGCGACATGACCCATGGTTGACGGTTTTACATATTTTAGTCGAGAACTAAGCTCCCATCAAAACATGGGGCAGATGAACCTGGTAAGCACGAACCATATCAGTGCGATAAGAATCAGGGCTATGAGTATGTTGACGAGTAATCTAATCATTCGACTAGCTCCCCCTCTCGGCGTTGTACTCGGTTGGCTGGATAACACCCCGATTATACACCCAGACAGAGGGAAATAGAATAGCTGCTGTTCCCCCTCACTCTAACTCTCTCCCGCCAGGGGAGAGAGTATGCGGGTGAGAGTGAGCATTAAATCCTAAACACCAAGCACCAAATCTCAAACAAATTCAAATGGCCCAAATGTTCCCGGGGTCATTGCGAGCCGAAGGCGTGGCAATCTCATACCCGCCTACTCTCCACCGAGATTGCTTCGTCGCTGGTGCTCCTC
>JAFGBN010000124.1 GCA_016933195.1 Dehalococcoidia bacterium
ACCTTCCTTGTGGGATACCTCTCAATCTGACACCTCCGTCTTTCCATTTTACCTGACTTTGGTGTCCATTAAATCCATCCTACCCCAATTTGGTTACTATAAGGAGGGAGTATCACACTATAAAAGGCAACTTGGCATACAGGAGAGTCTGTGCTCATTTGCAAAGAAGTTCTCCTTAGTGTATAATATCAATAGTTCAGTTTAGGTTATTACAAGCTTCTTAGAATCCCAACAGGTTTGTCTTAAGTATTGGGTAGCCAGACTCTAACTAAAATTTAAAAGAGAGGAGGTTATCCAATGAGTTTTCAAGATAAGTCACTTCAATGCTCCGATTGCGGGCAAGAGTTCATCTTCACGGCTGGAGAACAAGAGTTCTATTCGTCTCGTGGCCTGCAGAATGAACCTAAGCGTTGCCCCGAATGCCGACGAGCAAGAAAAGCACAGCGAAGTGGAAGCGGTGGCGACAACTATACATCACGCTATTAAACCTTCCGGGGGTGCATGCTAAGTGTAGCATGCAAGACGAAGCCTCCTTCAAGTTTGACGAAAGGAGACTGCCTTAGTGTAGCCATCGCTACACTAAGGCCCGGCTGGGCAGATAACGCTAGCCTAACTTCAATAACACACATAGGCCAGGGATACCTGGGTTATGCATGTTTTTAGAATGTACTGGTGTGATATGTCATTGTAAGTCGTGATGCAACAAACAGGCAATTAAGATTTAAGTAATTTAAAAAGGAGGAATCTGATTATGAAAATATATGCAGGCAACTTATCCTATGATGTGACCGAAGAGGACTTACAGAAGGAATTCTCGGCTTACGGGGAAGTGACATCCATAAGCATCCTGACTGACAAGTTCAGCGGGCAGCCTAGGGGATTTGGCTTTGTTGAAATGGGCTCAAAGTCTGAGGCTGAAGCTGCCATCACAGGCCTTAACGGGAAAGAGCTAAGAGAGCGAACTATCGTGGTTAATGAGGCACGTCCTCGTTCTGACAGCAGAGGTGGTGGCTACGGTGGTGGCAGAGGTAGTAGGCCCGGGGGCGGAAGGCAGAAAAGGTATTAGGCTACCCGACACAAGGAGGCATAATGAATTTCGAAACCTTTAATCTTCATCCGAGAGTCATGGCTGGAGTACAGGCACTCGGTTACATTACACCCACACCAATCCAAGTTAAATCTATCCCGCCAATTATGCAGGGCCATGATTTCATTGGTCTGGCCCAGACCGGAACCGGCAAGACTGCAGCTTTTGTACTGCCAATCCTGCAGCGTCTGTTGCAAAGCCCACGGGGTCGTGTGGCCGCTCTCATAATCTCGCCCACACGTGAACTGGCTGAGCAAACATACGAAACTATAAGCGAATTGGGGAAACAAACCGGGTTGCGGAGTATTGCCATTTACGGTGGTGTGAGTATGGAACAGCAAACCTGGAGGCTGCATAATGGAATGGAAATCATCGTAGCCTGTCCTGGGCGGTTGATCGACCATCTTTGGAAGGGTACGATCGATTTATCACATCTGGAGGTCCTTGTAATCGACGAGGCGGATCGGATGTTTGATATGGGTTTTCTGCCCGACATCCGGAGTATTTTGAGATGTCTGCTAAAGCCGCGGCAGACGCTCCTCTTCTCAGCTACCATGCCTGATGATATCCGACGTCTGGTGCAAGAAATCCTGCATGACCCAGTCACGGTACAAATTGGTCACACGTTACCGGCAACCACGGTGTCTCACGCACTGTATCCGGTTAAGCAACATCGCAAAACTGCACTGCTGACGGAACTCTTACGCCATATCGAAACGGGGGCAGTGCTTGTCTTCACACGCACCAAATACCGTGCCGAACGTGTTGCGCAGCAACTGGCAAAAGCGGGTTACCGGGCGACCTCATTGCAAGGTAACATGTCTCAGTGCCAGCGTCAAACCGCGCTTGATGGCTTCCGTGCTGGCTCATTTAAGGTTCTGGTGGCAACTGACATCGCCGCCCGCGGCATCGATGTTCTGGATATTTCGCACGTTGTTAACTACGACATGCCCGACACTACAGATGCCTACATTCATCGCATCGGCCGCACCGGACGAATTGGCAAGACAGGCACCGCATTCACACTCGTGACAAGTGAAGACGCGGCCATGGTGCACGCTCTTGAGCATCTTCTCAACACGCCGCTAGAGCACCGGAGGCTGCAAAACTTTGATTACACAGTGTCTGTACCAGACAATAGGTACATTCGCTCTTCACAGCAATTACGACAGCGTGCAATAAGCGGAATGAGCAGGGTGGTAACAAAAAGGTAACTGTTACCTAAACGAGGGGAACCGCTGTCTTGCTTGATGGAGACTGGGAGCAATAAAGCCTCATTTGGCACATTGCCATGGCTATCAACATCGAAGAAAGGTATGTTTAGATGACATGCCTTCCTCGTGAAGAGTATGAATTGGCATTTGAACTTCCTGGATATAATAATAATGCCAATTGTAGTAATCAAGATGTAGGATTTCGCGAACATATATGAATTATCGCAGTGACATAAGAAACGTAGCTATAATTGCCCATGTTGACCATGGTAAGACTACCCTGGTAGATGCCATGCTCAAGCAAAGCAAGGTTTTCCGAAATAACCAGACAGTTGGCGAACTAATAATGGACCAGAATGCGCTTGAGCGAGAAAAAGGGATTACCATCATGGCTAAGAATACGGCCGTAGTTTACCAGGGTGTCAAAATCAACATTATTGATACACCGGGACATGCTGATTTCAGCGGAGAGGTAGAGCGTGTCGTAAGTATGGCTGATGGTTGCCTGCTTCTGGTGGACTCTATAGAAGGTCCTATGCCCCAGACTAAGTTTGTGCTTCGACTGGCAATGGAAATGGGCCTAAAACCCATTGTGCTTATCAACAAAATAGACAGGCGAAATTCGCGGATAGCAGAGGTGCTAAAATCTACCGAGGACCTGTTCTTAGAATTAGCTATCAGTGCTGGCCAGCTTGACTTCCCGGTGCTGTATGCCAGTGCACGAGAAGGCACTACCGTAACTGAATTGGGCATGAAAGGCAAGGATATCACTCCTCTCCTCGAATGCATATTGGAAAAAGTACCACCACCGCGAATTGAAAGTGGGCCATTTCAAATGCTGGTTTCTAATCTAGACTATGACAGCCACAAAGGTAAGATAGCTATTGGTAGAATCTGGAGGGGAAAGGTTGCTCCACATGACCAGGTAGTCAGCGTGGGTGCTGACGGAAGTGTAACTCATTATGAGATTAGTGAAGTGTTTACCTATCTCGGTCTCAAGCACTTGAAGGTGGAGAAAGCCGAGGCGGGTGATATAGTAGCTGTGACCGGTATCGACAAAGTCAACATTGGAGATACCATTGCCAGCCCGGAGCAGCCTGAAGCTCTACCGCGCATAGAGATTGGCGAACCGACGGTAGAGATGACCTTTGGTGTAAACACCTCACCTTTTGCCGGTCGCGAGGGGAGCTTTTGCACCACACGCCAGTTGCGGGCACGACTCTACAGGGAGCTGGAAACTAATCTCAGCCTCAGGGTACAGGATACAAACAGTCCAGACACCTTTCTGGTAAAAGGGAGGGGAGAACTGCATCTGGCTATCCTGATTGAGACCCTGCGCCGGGAGGGCTATGAATTTGAGGTCTCCAAGCCAGAAGCTATCATCAAAATAGTTGACGGTAATCTTGTAGAACCTGTAGAGGTTCTTACCATTGATACCAAAGATGAA
>JAFGBN010000125.1 GCA_016933195.1 Dehalococcoidia bacterium
AACACCCACGCCGACAAATGGTGGGACGACGGACGGTGGGACGACAGATGATGGAACGCTGAGCGAAATCATAGCTCGCGGAGCGAACCTATCTCCTGTTAAGTACGACCAGGTATTCACCTCTCAGGGAATGCCAACACAGACATGGGAGATATGGTTAAAGGGACAGAAGTCGAGGATAGAAATGACCGCAGAAGGAGAGGATGTGGTTATGCTGGTGGACTTAGAGGCAAAGATAGCATATATGTACAATCCAGCAGAGAACATGGCAATTCAGATGGACCTTAGCAGTTTCGAGGGACTTGTTACGAAAGCGTCCGATGACATCCTGGACTATAATCCCGTAATTATCGGCACCGAGACTCTGGATGGGAAGGTATGTCTGGTCATTGAATATACGGTTGTTGCCGGGGGAGTAGAATCAAAAATAAAGCAGTGGTTATGGACAGAGCACGGATTCCCTATCCGAACGGAGACAACATCTGGAGGTAAATCGGCAGTGATGGAATGCCGGAATATAGACTTTGGTGATATTCCGGACAGCATGTTTGAGTTGCCGCCGGGTGCGACCATAATGGGGATGAGTGATTAGAGCAGGCGCAATTTGTTCAAGATTCCAGAAAAGAAGGACTACAATGAGAAAGCTGATATCTCTAACCAGGAGGCAGTTTATACCTGGACTGATATCCCTATCTACGCTAGAGCTAGTCAGCTAGAGAAAGATCTGGGTAGGCCTGGGACGGCAACCAAGAACTACAAAAACCTTGAGTGGTGTACTACGGAACCAAAGACGGGGTAAAAGAGCTAGCCTCTCTCTATGAAGCTGCGATGCCTAAGAAAGGCTGGGGAAAGATAGCGTGGCTGGATTTTGAGGGAGTGTCTCAAGGGTGATGGTGGAAAGAAGAAATATATGCAGGGACGAATGTTGACGACAAAGAAGGAAAGACCAATATAACAATCTGGCAAGGTAAAGAAAGAAAGTAGCCTTACTGACCCGGAGAAGCCCAACATTGACGAAATTAACCGGTCTTTAACACGCTTCCACCGGTCTGGTAAGCCGAGGCATTTTGATACTCCTGAGGTGTTTCGCCAGGCACTTAAATCTGAAGGAAAGTAGCCCATTCTGTAGTCAGGCGGTCTTATGCGTAGCAGGAGAGGGAAATCAGATTTGATTATGATAGTCAACAAACCAGAAGGCAAATAAAACTGCGATAGGTATTGCTATGCAGTAAGATTTACGAATAATTAAGCATAGCTAATTTTCACTTCCTATGCTGCAGCAAGTGGAAGAGCCCCAAAAAGACATTCATTCCGGGTACCCTTTTCATGTAAGCTGCATAATCGTCGCCGAACTTCTTTATTAGACGTTGGTCTTCCTCTTTACAACCCATGTAGGTGACTGCCGTGCCTATCACCCCGAGCACTGCGAATAACCAGTGTGGGAACCATAAGAGAGTGGTGAGGAAAATTGAGAGGATTCCACCTGTGTATTGAGGGTGTCTTACGATTGCATAGATTCCCGTGTCAACCAGCTGGGTGGTATGCGCAAACGATTTCCCTTTGGGAACACCACCGCGTCTCGGGAACATGACTATGGGAGCCATGACCAGCACCATGCCGAATGTCCAGACCACCCAACCAATGATGAATAATACGGAGTATGATTCTACTTCTATAACGCCTGTCAAGACGAGGGGATTAGCTGGAAAACAGGCAATACACAGTATGGTCACAAGCGTGCTCCAGAGGATATTCTTCCATTTCTGAGATGAAAACCTTTTACTCATATTTTTATCTCGCTCCAATAGTTTTCCATTTTTTGACCAGCAGTACCAGGCCGTATACTCCCGCCGCAAACAGGATGCAGTCCTCGTAGCAACCAAGCGCTCCGAGGCACTTGGGCAGGCCCATAATCGCCCAGGGTAGCAGGAGGGCGTACGCTTTCTTGTCAACGTGTGGAATAGCGGCTGTAACTAATGCGATGGCGAATACGGTTAGCGGGCAAGGTGCCATAGGCATACAGGTCTCCGGGTAATAATGCCCGAGAGCCATGCCAATTACTGGGTACAGGAATACCAGGCAAATCCAAAAAAAAGTTAGATATCTCTGCCCACTTGCAAGGGGAAATCCAAACTCGATTTTCTTTTTGAAGATGTCCAGGGCAAATAATATGGATACAATAATGAATAGAGCACTGGCGACCACAGATATTGCACTCCTGGCGAAAATCAGGAAAAACACTATCCCGGTCCAGGCAAAAGCAAAGGAGAGGAACACCTTCATGAGCATATTTACCCTGGCACTGGCTCTGGCAAACACAAAATATGTCAGAACTACGGCTGCAATCATCATAATTATTTGCACTGGAAGAGTAGCTTCATTGTACGCGCCCATTTGATTCCAGAAGGTTTCCGTTGTCGGCATATCAGAGCTCCATTAAGTAAGGTTTCCCGTGTTGACTATCTTAACTAGGTTAAAGCACTACTGACCGGTTGTCAATATCTTTCTTTGGACTAAGAGCCCTCGATATTGCGCAGCATAAGACTGTCGGTGTTGATCCAAAATCAAAGATGTCTACTAGACTTACGATGAAGACTCAGGTATGAGACAAGCACCTTATGCAAATCTGGGATAAGCTGTTTCTGCTCAGAGAGAAGCTCGGGAGCTGCCCCCACTGGTCCACTGTGGGTGGATTGAGTTAGGGATGAAAAGAGATTGAGTGCTGCAATGAAAATATCAAATGCCGGCGAGGTTCAAATAAGCAAGCTAACCTTTGGTTATACTGAACAAAACAGGCTTTTGTTCAGCTGCGACATCAGACAACAATTATGATATTCGTGTAGTCTACTCCGGTCAAACGTAGAACTCTTGACAGCCAGTGCCCAGCGTTTTAGCATAGTGGCATCGGTTGGTATGCAGAATCCCGGTTATCTTCTTCAGGTGGACCGATAGGATAGTTGATTCCTGGAAACCACCAGGCGGAAGAATAGTAGCAATGCCTACAAAAATGATACTGATTATATTGACGCTGGGCCTATTTCTGTTTTCAGGTTCCTGGATTGCCCCCATTGTCAGTACCACTCAAAACGAGGGAGGCCAGTCCGCCGAAGATCCGAGTGGCACCATATTCCAGACAGCTAGTTGTGCGGAAAGGCGACAACTATATTATGACCCAGAGAACGACATGATAGTTGAGGTTTATGCGAATGGTATGATTACAGACTACTGGATGCCTGCGACAGATTCTGACAGACAAGAACTGCCCATGTTCGACCGCGAGGCATTCTTGGGCGAGTGGTCTGGTATGGGGGGGGATGAGGATGTCGAACAGGATTATATCGATGATGGTACCGACGATTATATCGATAGCACTAGTGCAGGAGGGGGACATATCGTAACAGACCGCGGGCACACGCGCCTGGATACCCAGACAGGAGAAATCATAACCACAGATGAAGACGCTGCTGGCAACGATAAGGATGCTGGTGGGGAAGAGGGTGCTCTGTCAAAGTTCAGGAAGAGGCTAGACTAGAAGTAGTTGACGGTAAACATGGCTGGCGGTATCAGCTAAGATGAGTGCTCCGTCATTTGATAAGTTCAGCTTGGAGAGAGATACGGTTAGGGTGACTCAGCTAGGGCATGTCTGTTCTACTGGCGGCTTGCTGCAAGCTGAGGGCCTAATTATCTCTGTTAGAAGAATGAGGCCAGGTCGCGGCTTGCCAGCTCACAGTTAATGGAGTTTGTGAAGGAGAATAAGATGCCTTATTGCAGCGCTTGCGGTAAACCAAATCCAGAATCAGCCGAGTTCTGCACAGGTTGTGGTGCGCCAATGGGGCAGAATCTGGCTTGTCCCAGGTGCGGTATCATCAATTCTCCTGAAGCTAAATTTTGTTCAAGTTGCGGTGCTCCCTTGAAGGTCGAAGCTCCAGTTGCAGCACCCGCAGCCCAGGCTGTCCCTCCACCACCTCCAGTGCTAACACCTCCAGCACCAGAGCCCGGCAAATCCAGAAAACGCTGGGTTATCCCCATCGTTATTGTAGTAGCTGCAATTGCAACATGTGCTATTGCCGGAGTTTTCCAGCCTGGTAGTTCCCCCCCACCGCAAGGCAGCGGAGGGATATTGATTGCAAGGGGTGAGACGGTACTTGAGGATAGCGATTTGGAAGCCACTGAGCTAAACGAGCTTGAAATGTGGATAGACACCAATAAGGGTGATGTCATCGGGTGGTGGAAGTGGAAGGCCGAAGCCATGGGGGCGCATCTTGATATCAAAGTGAAGCTGCAAGGAACCTACACACCGGGAGATATGGACGGGGCATCTATCCTTAATGGAGTGACAGAAGAAAGCGTAGCATTGACAGAAGCAGGGGAGACGTACGATATGTCTGCCGAACAAGGTAGCTGGTCCGGTGAGATGGATGATGAGGGCAATATCACCGGTGTAATCACTCTAAAGGACCTGGACATGAAATTTCGTGCCGAAGTGGTGAGTGGCTCAATCCCAGACGCTGTAGACAGTGATAGCAGCACTCAGACCGATGGAGGAGCACAGCCTGAAGAGGGACCAGCAACCTCACCACCAACCTCACCTCCAGCCCCAACACCTGAACCCACACCAACCCCCGAGCCAACACCGACGCCTGAGCCTGCCAGGTACGAGTGGGTTGATATCACCCACCTGTTCACAGGCACCAGAGCCGAATTTCACGCAACAGGCACGGTACTCTTCTATTTCATGTTTGATATTGAGACACCCTCCTGCGATATACAGTATCCCAAATCAGGAGTCGAGTTCAGTTTTATCAGAAAAGAGGACTTTGACAGGTACGAAGTCCCTGAGGAGATGCGAGCCAGGCTCATTGAGGGAGCGTTAAGCGGGCAGATATTCAGCGCTTCTGAAGGCCTGTCCTACTCACTCACCTTTGATTGCAACGCAACTCCGACTCTTGTTATTGGCAAGGGTGATATCCAGCTTGTGGAATAACGGAGGCGAAGACGCAGGCGGGCCAAGCACATACGACATTCACTCAATCTTGTTAAGCCAGGGCTCCGCGCTTCCCAGGGAGGTAGCACTGGCAGTGCACGACCAGCGGAATTAGGTCCTTGACTGGATATTCGAAAGAAATTCAAGCCGGTCTGGGTTGTTTGATTCCAGTGATACCTTGGATCCAAATCAGAGTTTCAGAATCTCCGCAGCCGTCAGCGAAGGCCCCGCTTCCTAAGGCTATTTTGGTAAACAGAATACAGCGTTCTTATCGCTTGACAAGCATTGACAGGGAATCTTCGACTGCGTAAAGTGTTCATTGCAAGTACCCGCATTACATCCACCTGCTGGTTACGATAAAGTAGCTATTGAGGGAACGGAATGAAAACGATAGCCACTTCGCAAGAAGGAGAACTGGCAAAGCGAAGATACAGAGATGAGCCCCAGAACGGTGACGTTAGGACACCATTTCAACACGATAAGGACAGAATCATACATTCAATTGCTTTCAGGCGGTTACAGTACAAAACACAGGTATATGTCATTCATGAAGGGGACTTATACCGGACTCGCTTGACTCATTCACTCGAAGTCGCACAGATTGCCAGGGGTATAGCACTTCAGCTCGGGGCCGGCACTGATTTGGCTGAAGCCATTGCTTTAGCACATGATCTAGGACACGCGCCATTTGGCCATATAGGGGGAGAGGTACTTCATAATTTGCTAGAACCATTCTGTGTACCTTTCGACCACAATGTTCAATCGTATAGGATAGTAACAGATTTGGAGGAAAGGTATACTGGTTGGAGAGGGCTTAACTTAACCTATGCGACACTGGAAGGTATATTGAAGCACTGCACCTACTTCGACAATGAAGATGAAATCTGGGCAAATATTCCTAATGACTTAAAAGAAGAGGTATATGGTTTCCGGGAGCATAAGCAGTCTATAGTCGAGGCACAAATCGTAAATATTGCTGACAGCATAGCTTATGCAACGCATGATCTTGAAGATGCCCTAGAAGTTGGTTTGCTAGATTGGGCTCAATTTAAAGATCTGCTAGACAAGCATAAGGTCGCGTTTGTAATCGACATTATCGGGGATGATCTGCACGATGCAATAAAAAAATACAAGTTAACAAAGAAAGAAGCCAACGAAGAAATCGTCAAGAAAGTAAGGCATAGGACACTATCAAGGTTGCTCATAGACAAGCTAATTCGTGAGGCTGTGTCACAATCAGAGAAAAATCTGCAGGAATTTGGCTGCGGTGCTGAGCAGATTACGGCGGCAATAAGAGACAGCCGGAATGCAACCGTAGCTTTGCCGGCAACTCTTGAAGAACAACTGCGGCGTCTAGTGATTGGTATCCTCTTCGACCAGGTATATCGAGACCCCAGAGTGATGATTATGATGCAAAAAGCCAAGAGGATATTGGAGACCCTTTTTAGTGTTTATATGGAGGCACCTGGAGCACTTCCCAAGAGAACACAGGCCAAACTGGGAAAATATTACCAACTGGAAGAGAATGAGAGAGCCAATAAGCCAGCGAAACGTATACTCGCGCGAGTTGTTGGAGACTACATATCTGGCATGACGGATAAATATGCGATGGACACATATCAATTGCTGACACAAGCATATGAAAGGGCTTTGTAATACCTCTGTTTGCCCCTATACGTAGCTTGCAGGCACGACTTTTTATGTGACCCTGAACTTAACAAGGTATTAATACAAATAGAATATTGATATATAAGTCCTGAATAGTGAAATCAGGGCACCGGTTGGCTCGGTGTTTCGACGCCCTGATTGATTAAACCTAAACGGCTTAGGATAAGATAAATGTCCAACCGCTGTACCCTGTAGCTGGTGGAGAAAGGAGGTAAGTCATGGAAATAAGTGCGCGCAATATGCTTAAGGGAAGAGTGAAACAGATTAAACCTGGCATGGTCAACACTGAAGTCGTTATCGAGCTACCCGGAGGTCCTCAAGTCGTCTCGATAATTACCAAAGAATCAGCAGATAAGCTTGGCCTGACAGTCGGCAAGGAAGCATATGCAATCATAAAAGCTTCGAATGTAATGATCGGGGTTGAATAGGGCTTTAGACGAATCTGGGCAGCAGCTTGTCGGTTTACGGAGTGTCGAATGGAAATGCTCACCACGCAGATGCCCGTGTTGTTGAATAGCCAACAATTACTCCCCATATTATCTGCGGTTGCTGGTGAGGAGCTTTATTGCTACAATTATCGGCAATGGTAGCGGCTGAGGCAAATGCTGACAGTTCAAAGATTCTACCTGCTGTAACGCTACCTACTCCAGAGAAAAAGGGATTATAAAGTGCAAGAGCCAGCTGTAAATAGTATAGAAGAGGTGGTGATTGCCGTAGAGGATGTGGAAAAGGCAGCAGCCCGGTTTGAGGACTTATTTGGTATGAAATTTGAGGCTGGATGGGAATTAGCCCAGGAAAAAATCAAAGTGAAGTCTGAAAGGATAGCAGGGACTCAACTCCAGTTCATCCAGTCGACAAGTCCTGAAGGGGTAGTAGCAAAGTTCATTGAAAGCAAGGGCGAGGGATTAAATCATTTTGCTTTTAGAGTCACCAATTTGAAAGAGATGGTCAACAGGTTGAAGCAAAAGGGAGTAAAGTTCGTACCTGAAGAACCTGTGGAACATGAAAGTCCAGATATCCTGATAGGGAAAGGTTCGGTTGCCTATATATTTATTCATCCCAAGTCTGCCTGTGGGACGTTGATAGAGCTGATAGAAGCGAAGGAGTAGGTTATGGGGATAGGAGCTTGTGGCATAGCTTGTGAGGTGTGCAGCCATTTTATCAAAGGAGCGTGTGAGGGCTGCGTTGCCGGCAACGACGAAGGCGCAGCAGAGAAACTGAATATACAGGAGTCCAAGCTAGGGTTTACCTGTCCGGTACTTGAGTGTGCCTTTAACCGCAAAGTTGGCTATTGTCTTAAGGATTGTGATAAATTTCCCTGTGAAGTGCTTTATCGAGGATTTCCCTACAGCAAGGGATTTTTGGATATATTTAACAAGAGCTAGTAAAAGCGTGCCCCTGTAGCTCAGAGGATAGAGCAGCGGTTTCCTAAACCGCGTGTCGGGCGTTCGAGTCGCCCCAGGGGTATT
>JAFGBN010000017.1 GCA_016933195.1 Dehalococcoidia bacterium
TCGGCAGCACAAAGCACTGCCGGGTAAGTTCCCCCCGCTTTGCCAGCGTTTACTGCCAGTTTGAGACAAGGAAATTTGTCATAATCTACAGGCTCAAAGCTTAAGCGTTGGGGTTTGCTCAAATCCAAGTATGACAATTTTGAATTAGGCCACCTCTGAGGATGAGAAAGAGCATATTGTATGGGCAATTTCATGTCGGGTGGGCTAAGCTGAGCTTTAATTGAGCCGTCCACAAACTCCACCATAGAATGAATGATGGATTGGGGGTGAATTAATATCTCAATATTCTCGAACGGGATGGCAAAAAGCCAATGGGCTTCGATAACTTCTAACCCTTTATTCATAAGTGTTGCGGAATCAATGGTCACCTTCTTTCCCATTTCCCATGTAGGATGATGAAGGGCTTGTTCCACAGTCACTTCACTTAATTGTGATCCGGTATGATGGTAGAATGGACCCCCAGAAGCGGTGAGAAGAAGTCTTCGTGGTTTACCTCCTTCTCCTTGTAAACACTGCCAGATAGCACTATGTTCGCTATCAATAGGTAGAATTTGGGTTTGATGGCGCCTAGCTTCATTAATGATAATTTCGCCTGCCGTCACCAATGATTCCTTGTTAGCCAAAGCTACTATTTTGCCTGCCTTCAAAGCTGCTAATGTAGGGCTCAGTCCTGCTTTGCCCGAAGTAGCTATGACAACCATATCAACCTTGGGATGACTGGCTATTTCTTCCATGGATAAAAATTCTCTCTCGCAGTCGAAGTCAGATTCAGCTAAGGAATAAAACATTTCAGGCTGAAATTCGCTGAGTTGTCTTTTGAGAAGCTCAGAGTTTTTGCCTCCTGCCAAGCCCATTACAGAGAATTTGTTGGGTAGGGTCCGAATTACCTCTAGGGCCTGCTGTCCTATGGAACCTGTCGAACCCAGAATAGCTATTTTTTTTACATCATCCATGTTGCGTAATAGTATACCACTGGCCCGACGAAAATAAGGCTATCAAAGCGGTCAAGAATACCACCATGCCCTGGTAGCAATTTGCCTGATTCTTTCGCTCCCATATTACGCTTAAGTAGGGATTCAACCAAGTCGCCAAGCTGGGCAAAAAGGCTGACAAGGAAAGCAAAGAGCACCACTTGCCAGCATCCGAAAGGTGAGCCAGAAAAGAAAACAGGTATCTTGGATATTGCCATAGCGATTACAATAGAACTTACCAAACCTCCTATTGCACCTTCCCAAGTCTTACCAGGGCTTATAGTTAAGGCTAATCTATGTTTGCCCCATGCCCTTCCTGTAAAAAAGGCGCCGGTATCATTGGCAAACGTGGTGAATAGAGCCAGGTAAACCCAATCCTTCCCACCATCTAAAATACGCAAGTTGAGCCAAAAGCTTAGCATCCATCCCACGTAAAGGGCACCAGCTGCTGTCCATGCCCAATTAAAAAATGCTTTTTCTTGAGGAGAGCAGCACAGTAGCCAGATCAGGGAAATCAATATGGGCAAGGTCATAATTACGGGCAATGCAGCGACACTCAGTATGCTAATGTTCTGGTAATGTGGATTCAAAACAAGCGCTAGCGCCCATACCAAACCAAAATAAGTTAAGGGACATCTTCTACTGGAATTGTCAACCAAACGGTAAAACTCGAGGGTGCCTAATAATGTTACAGCAGCTATGAGAATAGTAAACCAGGGGTCACCAAACCAAATAGCAAGGATAATGAGGGGCACGCCAACCACAGCAGTAATAACTCTTTGCTTGAGCACGCCTCTATTTTAGCAGTTTTCAAGCTATATAGGCTTTCTGGAAATTTATTACTTGCCTGTGAATGCCAATTGCCTAGCGATAACAAGCGGTTGAACTTATAAAGTTCCTCAGAAGTAGCTCATTTCAATAGCGTACCGAGGACACAACTAACCTAATTCACTCATTTCAGAATTGCTTCTCTGAATATTTTTTTCTTCCCTAAGCTCAAAATCTGCTTATACTTCCCTTATTTCCTTTTCCTTACTTTGTCCTATCTGACTTACTTTGTCTACAAAATCGCTAGTAACTTCGTCAACTTGGGTTATAGCGTTCTCAAGCTCGTCTTGAGACATTTGCTTATTTTTCTCTATCCCTCTCAGTTTCCCAATACAGTCTCGCCTGATGTTACGTACCACCACTCGCCGTTCCTCCACTCTCTTAGATACTAGCTTGGCTAACTCTACGCGCCGCTCCTCGCTAAGAAGAGGAATCAGTACCCGAATTATGTTACCATCGTTTAGAGGATTAAGCCCAATATCCGCTTTAAGGATAGCTTTATCAATGCTGCGTAAAGATGTGCGATCCCAAGGCTGAATAATGATTAAATTAGCCTCAGGTATAGATATAGTGGCAATCTGGCAGAGTGGGGTAGCTATGCCATGGTAATCAACCATGATATTCTCTACCAAAGCTGGAGTAGCTCGCCCGGTACGAATAGTAGCTAGCTCTTTGGCTAAGCCATCTACCGCTTTTTGCATTCTGAAATTTAGTTCACCAAGGATGTCAGCAGCCATCGCCAGCTTTCACCAAAGACACGAATATTAATATTTGTGCTATAATTTCTTAATCTACTGAGCCATATCAGCAATCAGCAACTAAGTTCGAACCTAGCGAACCTTCGTACTTTTATATTCTCACCTAGTTTAGCTATCACTTCGGCGATAATTTCCTGTACACTTTTGTCAGGTTCCTTAATGAAAGGTTGGCTAAGAAGACAATGGGTTTGTGGATCTATTTCTGTTTCTGCTGATATCTCCTCCGCAGTGATAAATTGCGGTGACGTCGCAGCTACTTGCATGGCTAAGTTATGAGCAAGCTCTTTAAACTCATTAGTGCCAGCCACAAAATCTGTCTCACAATTTAACTCCACCAATGCTCCTATTCGGTTGGTATGATGAATATAGGCTTCGATTACGCCTTCACTCGCAAGACGCTCCTTCTTTTTTTCAGCGATTGCTAGTCCACGAGATTTCAAAACTTCAATCGCTTTTTCTGTATCACCACCTGCTTCTAGCAAGGCATCTCTACAGTCAAGCATACCTGCATTGGTTCTATTCCGTACTTCTTTTACTGTTTCAGCGGAGACTTTCATTCTATGTCATTCTCATTCGAAGGTGAAGAATCTTCTTCAGTTCCCTTGCTATCGTCTGGCTCAAAGGTGTAAGAACCTAAAATCTCAACGGTTTCTTCCGGCTCCCGTTCGGCAACTAATTCAGCAGCTCCTAATTCATTTTTACCTTCGATGACTGCATCAGCTATTTTGCCACAAATCAGTTTGATAGCTTTAATGGCATCATCATTAGCGGGAACAGGATAATCAATATTATCTGGGCTGCAATTAGTATCCACAATAGCGATTACAGGGATAGTTAGCTTCCTAGCTTCAGCAAGAGCAATTTTATCCTTAATAGGATCTACGACAAAAAGAGCCCCAGGAAGACTAGTTACTTCCTTAAAACTCCCCATTCGAGCATTTAATCTTAGAATTTCCTTTTCTGATTTTAATCTCTCCTTCTTAGATAAAGAATCAAACTCACCTTTCTCTTTTTTTTCCTCTAGATGGACTAAATAATCAATCCGAGTTTGTATGGTGGCGAAGTTAGTTAACATGCCACCTAGCCATCTTTGATTAACGTAGCTCATACCACACCTTATAGCCTCTTCTTCTACTGCTTGTTGAGCTTGTTTCTTGGTGCCCACAAAAAGGATGCTTTGCCCCTGGGCTACTAGAGCTTGGACAAAAATGCATGCTTTTCCTAGCATTGCAACTGTCTGTTCCAAATCAATAATATGAATACCGTTGCGCTGGGTAAAGATATATCTCTTCATCTTAGGGTGCCAATAGCTGGTATGATGACCAAAATGAGCACCTGCCTCTAGAAGTTGTTTTAATAAACCACTCTCTATCATATTTCTAACTTCAAACGATGATATGTAATAGAAGCTGGTGTAATGTAACATAATTGAGTTGAATGTGCAAGAGATAGTCTCTTCCATGTTGATGTTCTACGATTTTGTCACCATCTAATAATTGAGGAAGGATGTCACCATGAAGGAGATGAGGATATTGAACAAGAAGGAACAGAGAAGGTTGGTAGTGTTAAACTCGGAGGTTCGCTGTTCCTGCTGCCCAGCCTGGCTCAGCTTATAGTCAGCCCGGGGAAGGATTTACCCCTGATGAGGTATTCTGTTTTAAATATCGCCGCACGGTGGGTCCAGATAACATGGTGCGCCTGGGACAGCATAGACTTCAAATAATGCCAACCGCCGATAGATTGAGTTATGAGCATGCCAGGATGGAAGTACACGAGAGGCTGGATGGCAGTTTAGCGGTATATTACCAGAGACATTGCCTGGCTACCAAACCAGCACCGCCAGAAGCTCCAATACTCAGAGTGAGGAATAATCGGGTCATACCCAATACGATTGGTAAATTTGCTCTGCCTGTCACTGTAGCAAAGAAAGTTTCACAGCCAGGACTTCCTCGTCACACAAAACCCGAACCGAACCACCCTTGGCGCAGACCTTTTAAAGTGCATATCGATAGGGGGTGACAAATGCACTAAATAATTAAGGTGACATTTCCGCTGGACAGCAACATTTTCTTGACAATGTGGTCCAATATGGTGTAAAAGATTTATACGATGGGCACCTTGGAGATTCAACAAACACAGTCCTTGCAAACGCGGCAAGAATTTAAACTGATTGCCCGATTGGAGCAGTCCAATTTGCTTGAGATGCCTGAGGAGGAATTCAATAAGTTTATCGGCGAGGTAGAAAATAGTCCCCTGTTCAGAAGACTTTACCAGGAAGCCAGGATAATCCGGTACCAAAGATACCCTAGAACCGATATTTCCTCTAGTTTCTATCAACTTAACGAAGCGATTACAGCCGATACAGGCTCTCCTGACGTCGAATCCCTTTTGTTGAACAAGGAGGACGTCGTGAGCTGGATACAAAAAATTGGGCTGGAAAGATTTAAGCAATATTTTTTATATCCAGAACTGGAAATAAGTGTAGAAAAGATCGCTCGGGAATGTCATCTGGAGCTTTCAGAGGTTGGGAAGATAAACACTCTTATCAATGAATTTTCTATCTTGAGCGAGTTCTATAATCCCTCTGCTCTTAGTCCCAAGCATGGGATCCACTACTCCAAGGTCGCTTCGGTGGAAAAAGGGGTAGAGGGCTTTGTCATAGGCTATTTCTCACCCTCTTTTGCTCGGGGGAGATATTCGATTGAGTATGGAAGGTTTGAAGAATTAAGAGGGAACGAGGCTTTCAGTAGGGCTGAGGTGAAGGAAATCAGGCAGCTATTTAGGAGGCTAGAGCTAATTAACAGCCGTAAAGACACGGTAACTCGCATATTGCAAAATATTGTGGAAAAGCAATCGCTCTATCTCGAATCAGGTGATTTGAAAGCTCTTCTGCCCTTCAGTCAGAAGGAGCTGGCTGGAAGAATCGGGCTTGCTCCAAGTTCGGTTAGCCGTGCCATCAGAGCGAAGAGCCTCGACACACCCTGGCGTGAAGAGAAAGCACTTAAGGATTTCTTCCCCCGGCCGAGAAGGTTTAAGAAGGAACTGGTTAAACACCTCCTTGAAACCGAGGGGGGGCTTTTTTCTGATGAAGCAATCAGGGCTAAACTTGAGCAGAAATTTGGCGTCTCTACTTCCCGTCGTTCAGTAGCAAGTCTGAGGAGGGAGTTAGGGATGCCTCCAGCAGGGAAGAGGAAAAAGACAGTTTTATAAATCTATAAATATAAAAAGGAAAGGAAAGCTAAGAATGAGTGTTATCTTTACGGTGCCAGAAAAGTGTAAAGGGTGCTATACCTGTGTTCGCAACTGCCCGGTTAAGGCGATCAGAGTTTCAGAGGGCATAGCTGAGGTTATGGAGGAGCGTTGCGTTGCATGTGGTGCCTGCATCAGCATATGCGCTGTAGGAGCAAAACAAGCCAGGAGTGACATAGGTATTGTCCAGCAGCTATTGGGGCAATATACCTCGGTGATTGCTGTCCTTTCCTCTGCATTTCTTGCTGCTTTCCCAGAAGTTCGACCGAGACAGATGGTAGCTGCCCTCAAAAAATTGGGGTTCAGCGAGGTGATGGAAGCTGCTTTCGGTGCTGAGCTGGTCTGTCGGGAATATGGGCGATTAGTGAAGGAAGACAAAGGGATGCCAGTTCTCTCCTCTAGTTGCCCCGCTGTGGTTTCCTTCATTCAAAAATTCTATCCTCAGCTAATCGATAACCTGGCACCCATCGTCTCGCCCATGGTCGCTATGGGCAGAGTTATCAAATGCCAGTACAACCCCGAGGCCAAAGTAGTCTTTATCGGCCCCTGTGTGGCCAAAAAAGCTGAAAGCGAGGATGAAAAGGTTGCTGGGGTCATTGATGTCGTTCTGACCTTTCCCGAACTCCAGGAGATGCTGGCAGGGAAGGGAATTGATCCCATCTCTGAGGAGGAAGAGCAATTCTCCGGTCCCACACCCCATCTGGGGCGCTTGTTCCCTATGCCCGGAGGCTTGCTCAAGATAGCGGGAATCCCTTGTGACATCTTGTTAAACGATGTCACTGTGGCCGAGGGCATTGATCGTGCCACAAGTTGCCTTCAAGAGCTTGCTCAGGGCAAGATTAAAACTAAATTTATGGACATTTTCTTCTGCCAAGGCTGCATTGACGGACCGACGATAGATAATAATCTAAGCCTTTGCGGGCGAAGGGAACTAATAGTTGATTATACTTTGGAGGAGGCAGATCCTGCTAAAACACATAGCGACGTCGAGAAATATGATGGCATTGACCTCAGCCGAAAATTTACCAACCGATCCACTACACTCCCCACTCCCAATGAGATAGAGATTAGCAACATTTTAGGACAAATTAATAAGCTAGAAACGGAAAATCAGCTCAACTGTGGTGCCTGTGGCTATAATACCTGCCGTGAACTGGCTATCGCCATCTGTCAGGGTGTGGCCGAACGTGAGATGTGCTGGCTTTACTTGCTGGAAGAGTTACAAAACACGCAGGAAGAACTCCTCAGGGCAGAAAAGCTAACCTCTCTGGGTCAGTTGGCTGCCTCTATCGCCCACGAGATCAATAATCCCCTGGCTGGTGTTCTGGTCTACACCCAGTTGCTATCAAAGAAGGTGACTGGTGACACCTTCAAGAAAGAGGAGGCTTTGGGGTACCTTTCCAAGATGGGATCAGAGGTAAGCCGTTGCTCCAAGATAATCCGAAACCTCTTGGATTTTGCTCGGCAAACAGAGCCAATGTTGAGGTTGGTAGATATTAACCAGGTTTTGGATCGAACCCTGTCCTTGGTGGGACATCAAGCCCAACTTCAAAATATTGAGGTTATAAAAGAGCTTAGCTCCCTGCCTGAAGTTATGGCTGATTTCGATCAGCTTCAGCAAGTATTCACCAATCTCATCCTTAATGCCATTCAGGCAATGCCTGATGGTGGTAGGCTGACCCTTCGCAGCTCGACGATAGATAGCGAAGTCAGAGTTGATGTCCAGGATACTGGTTGCGGTATCCCCAAAGAGAGCCTGTCCAAGCTTTTCACCCCCTTCTTCACCACCAAGGAAAAAGAGAAAGGTGTAGGCTTGGGATTGGCTGTAGTTCATGGGCTTATCGAAAGACATAAAGGCAGGGTCAAGGTGCAAAGTGAGGTGGGAAGTGGGACCACGTTCAGCGTTTACCTGAAAGTCTACAGTGATGAAAAAGGTTAAAGTACTTGTCGTTGATGATGAAGCTATTGTCCGCGAATCATTGCGGGACTGGCTCATTGACGTCGGTTATCAAGTTTTTACCGCTGAAACTGGGCCTAAGGCCTTAGAGATTATTGAGAGGGAGAGGTTGGGTATCGTCATCACCGATCTGGTAATGCCAGGGATGGACGGGATCGAGCTGATGAAGAAGGCTAAAGAGCTTCAGACTAATATTGAGGTGATTATCATAACGGCCTATGGCAGTATACCAACCGCTATCGCTGCCATGAAAGAAGGGGCTTACGATTACATTGAGAAGCCTTTTTGCCCTGAGAGGGCTGAATTATTGGTTAAGAAATTAGCCGGACATCAGGAGTTGGTTGAGGAAAACCTTTCCCTTCGTAAAAGATTAGAAGACCATTATCGCTTTGAGAATATCATCACTAAAAGCTCTAGGATGCAACGGGTGATTGAGCTAATAAAAGTCGTAGCCAAAAGCAACGCTACAGTATTGGTCACAGGTGAGAGCGGCACAGGAAAGGAGTTGGTGGCACGTGCCATCCACTCTCAGAGCTATCGTCAGAGCAAGCCCTTCGTTGCCGTCAGTTGTGCTGCCTTGCCTGAAAGCCTCCTGGAAAGCGCGTTATTCGGCCATGAAAAGGGTTCCTTCACCGGAGCTTATACCCAAAAGAAGGGTAAATTTGAGTTCGCTAATGGAGGGACATTATTTTTAGACGAGGTCGGCGAGATGAGTGCCAATACCCAAGTTCATTTATTAAGGGTCTTGGAGGAGAAGGAATTCAGCCGCGTGGGTGGCAATGAACCAATTAAAGTTGATGTGAGGGTTGTTTCAGCGACTAACAAGGACTTAAGAAAGGCGATAGAGAATGGGGAATTTCGGGAGGACCTTTATTATCGTCTCAATGTGGTTCCCATCGAATTGCCTCCCTTGAAAGAAAGGAAGGAGGATATCCCTTTATTAGCTCAATATTTCTTGAACAAGTTTGCTCTGGAAAATCAAAAGGAGGTTAGTGAGTTCTCCCCGGAAGCAACACAGTTGCTGTTGAGTTATGACTGGCCAGGAAACGTCCGTGAGCTGGAAAACGCTATTGAAAGGGCAGCCATCCTAGCCAAAGATAGCCTTATCACCATTGCTGACCTGCCTCAAGAAAATATGTCATTAGCTCGTTCAACCATGCAAGGGAAGAACCTTAGAGAAGTAGAGAAAGAGCATATTCTGGATGTGCTGGGTGAAACTGGCGGAAATTATAGTGAAGCCGCCAGGCTCTTGGGAATTACCAGAATGACACTCTATAAAAAGGCAAGGGAGTATAGTTCTAATGTAAAAAACATAGACAGTAGTGACTAGTTTCTTTACAAAGCGCACAGACACAATAAATTCTTAGTCTCCTTGGATGACAAAAGCTACCCTAAGTTTTCAGGGTAGCTTTTTATTTTGGTAAGAAAATTGCACTTCAATAAAGTCTGAAATAGATTAAGAAGGGAAAATTAAGGTGGCATAAAAATTGCAATAGTAAAGTATGAAAGGAGGTAAAAAAATGAACAAACAAGTAATCTCAACAGAGCAAGGAAAGGAGGTAAAAAAAATGAAACCAGTATTAATCGTTGAGGATGAGACCATCATGCGGGAGTCACTCCGAGACTGGCTCAAGGATGAAGGCTATGAGGTAGAGACTGCTGAGGCAGGTGAGGAGGCACTGCAGAGAATTGGGGAGAAAGAGTTTGGTGTTGCCGTTCTTGATTTAAGGCTACCGGGAAGGGACGGGCTTGAGGTATTAAGAGAGGCCGTAGCGCAAAACCCAACGCTTAAAGGAATCATCATTACCGCTTATCCCTCGGTGGAGACGGCAGTAGAAGCGATGAAGACGGGTGCAGTTGATTACATGGTAAAGCCCTTTACTCCCGATGCCCTGGAGAAATCAATTGAGGCAACTCTCGGACCCATTCAGGTGGAGATAAAACCTAAGACTGCTGCTGAGAAGGGGCTGGCTAAGGTGAGGGCTGCGGGGTATGTTTTTATCCGGCTAATCGACAACATCAGTCCGCAAGGTTGCCTAGATGTACGATGGAAATTAGAGAATATGGAAGAAGTACTTCACATTGACAGTGTCATTGACGTCAACGACTTCGATATGGTGGCTGTAGTGAGTGCACCAAAAACAGTCAGTGAAGTAGCTCATAAAATTGAGAGGGTTCCAGGGATAGCCTTTGCAAAGCCCTCCCGAATCATGCTAGCGCCCGAGTTCTAAACAGAAAAGGGTTGGCTGAAAAATTGTGTCTCAAGAGAGAGAAAAGAGGCAAAAACTAACAAACAAGTGACAAAACAAGAAATGAGGAAAGGAGATGAAGAAAAGGAAATGAAACCTGTGTTAATCGTTGAGGATGAAGCCATCATGCGGGAGTCGCTCCGAGACTGGCTCAAGGATGAAGGCTACGAGGTAGAAACTGCTGAGGAAGGCGAGGAAGCACTGCAAAGGATTGAAAAGAAAGAATTTGGTGTTGCTGTTCTCGACCTAAGGCTGCCGGGAAAAGATGGACTTGAGGTGCTAAGAGAAGCCGTGAAGCAAAATCCAAAGCTCAAGGGAATCATCATTACTGCTTATCCCTCGGTGGAAACGGCAGTGGAGGCGATGAAAATAGGGGCAGTTGATTACATAGTGAAGCCCTTTACTCCTGATGCCCTGGAGAAATCAATTGAGGCAACTCTCGGACCCCTTCAGGTGGAGATAAAGCCTAAGGAGGCTAAGGTTGAAGGCGCCGCGGTAGAAGTTGCAGCAGTTGAGGAGGTGATTGATGAGGCAACGGGGAAAGTATGTCTGCCTCCTTGCCAGATAGCTTGTCCTATTGGAGAGCCTATTCAGCGCACTAATGCCATGATGGCATATCTTCCTTTGGACGCTGCGAAAGCTTACAATCGCATAATAGAGATCGGTGATGTAATTTATGATAGGAATCCGCTATTCACAATATGCAGCTATATTTGTGGGCTCTGTGAGAAGGAATGCAATTACAATGATGAGACTGGACCGATAAGAAGAAAGATGCTCAAACGATTCCTCACTGACTATTATCTTCCATATCTGGAAACCAAACCCCCACTTCCCTTCCCTACTAAAGAAAAGGTTGCAGTGATTGGCGGAGGACCCGGGGGGCTGATGTGTGCTTACACCCTGGGCAAAAAGGGCTACCGGGTGACTATTCTAGAAAGGAACTCACAATTAGGAGGAGCGCTGAGATGTATCCCTCAATATCGTCTTCCCACAGACATTATGGATGCCACTTTAAGTAATCTGGCGAGGATCGCCCATATTGATGTTGAATTCGGAGTAACAATGGGCAATGGAGGTAAAACGTTGGATGACCTTAAAAGTGAGGGCTATCAAGCTGTGTTTACTGCTACTGGTGCTCCTTCTCCCAGACCCCTTACTATGGAGGGGAAGCTAGTAGAGGGAGCAGACATGGGCGGAGTCGCCTCTGGTTTGCATCTTCTCTTCGAGTTGAACCAAAACAGGCTTAGTCAAGAGCTCCTTCGGCAACTCTTCTGCCAAAAGAGAGCGATAGTAATTGGCGGAGGCAACGTCGCATTTGACGTGGCAAGAAGTGTACGGCGGCTTGGGGGACAAGTTTCCATTGTCTGCCTTGAAAATGAAGATAAATCTTCAAAAGATGGGATTCCGGCTGATATGGAAGAGATAGAAGGTGCTACTGAAGAAGGAGTAGAAATGTACTACTCCCGAGGTGTAGAGAACATAATCGGAGAGGGTGGAAAATTCCAAAGAATAAAGTGCCCGCGCTGCACCTCGGTATTTGATGAAAGCGGATTTAATCCTAAATTCGACCACAGCGATGCGGTATACCTTGAAGGCGATATACTGCTGATCACTATAGGACAGAGCCCGGAACGAACATTCTTTTCCCAGGCAGGTCTGCTGAATGAGAAAGGCAGGCTTGATATTGATCCTCTCACTCTCATGAGCAATCGCAAAGAAGGGATTTTTGTCGGCGGCGATATAAGGCGGATAGGTTTTGCCGCGGAGGCAATGAGAGACGGGGTAATAGCAGCGGAGTCCATCGACCTCTACCTAAGAGGTGAGGACCTGAGGGCAAACAGGGAAAAGAGGTATCAAGGAGCCGCTATGCCAAAGCTTATAGAGTACAAACCTCAGCCTGAGTTGAAATTCACGCCGATGGAAGAGAGGATGAACTTCAGGCTATTTGAGAAAGGGTTCACCCTGGAAGAAGCGGTAAAAGAGGCCAAGAGGTGTCTGTACTGTGGTCCATGTAAGAGCTGTAAGGCATGTGTGGCATTGGGACTTCAGCCTGAGATAGCAGAAATTGAAGTCAACCAAGACCTGTGTAGTGGGTGTGGAATTTGCGTCGCTTTATGTAGCTATGGTGCCCTTAGACTAGTGGAATCTAGTAAAGGAATGGTAGCAGTTATAGACGGCCCTAAGTGTAAACGGTGTGGCGTATGTAGTGCTGCCTGCCCTAGTGAGGCTATTACCATTAGTAACTTTAGCACTAAGCAGATCATGGCTGAAATTGAGGAGGTTCTGGTGTAAAAACCAAAATTCTGCCAGAAGAGTTGGCTAACAAATTGCATATCAAATGGTGAGAGGAGGAAAGAAATGAACAGGCAGACAATTTCAACAAAACAAGAAGAGGAGGTAAAGGAAATGAAACCCGTGTTAATAGTTGAGGATGAAACCATCATGAGAGAGTCGCTCAGGGATTGGCTCAAAGATGAGGGCTACGATGTAGAGACTGCTGAGGAAGGTGAAGAGGCACTGCAGAGAATTGGGGAGAAAGAGTTTGGCGTTGCCGTTCTTGATTTAAGGCTGCCGGGAAGGGATGGACTTGAGGTACTACGAGAAGCCGTAGCGCAAAACCCAAAGCTTAAAGGAATCATCATCACCGCTTATCCCTCAGTGGAGACGGCAGTGGAGGCGATGAAAATAGGAGCAGTGGATTACATAGTGAAGCCCTTTACTCCCGATGCCCTGGAGAAATCAATTGAGGCAACTCTCGGACCCATTCAGGTGGAGATAAAGCCTAAGACTGCTGCTGAGAAGAAGCTGGCTAAGATGAAGGCTGCGGGGTATGTTTTTATCCGTCTAAGCGACAACAACAGTCCGCAAGATTGCCTGGATGTACGATGGAAATTAGAGAACATGGAAGAAGTGCTTCACATTGACGGTGTCATTGACGTCAACGACTTCGATATGGTAGCTGTCGTGAGTGCACCAAAAACCGTCAGTGAGGTAGCTCATAAAATTGAGAAAATTCCAGGGATAGCCTTTGCCAAGCCCTCCCGAATCATGCTAGCGCCCGAGTTCTAAACAGAAAAGGGTTGGCTGAAAAATTGAGCCTCGATAAAAAAGAGGCAAAAATTAACAAACAAGTGGCAAAGCAAGAAATGAGGTAAGGAGGTAAGGAGGTAAAACAGATGAAACCAGTATTAATCGTTGAGGATGAGGCCATCATGCGGGAGTCACTCCGAGATTGGCTCAGGGATGAGGGCTATGAGGTAGAGACTGCTGAGGAAGGCGAGGAAGCACTGCAGAGAATTGGGAAGAAGGAATTTGGTCTCGCCGTTCTTGATTTAAGACTGCCGGGAAGGGATGGGCTTGAGGTATTGAGGGAAGCCGTGGCGCAAAACCCAACCCTTAAGGGAATCATCATTACTGCTTATCCCTCGGTGGAGACGGCAGTGAAGGCGATGAAAATAGGGGCGGTTGATTATATGGTAAAGCCCTTTACTCCAGATGCCCTGGAGAAGTCGATCCAAGAGATTCTCGGCCCTGTTCAGGCGGAGATAAAACCTGAGGAGGCCAAAGTCGAGTTAGCCATAGCACAAGTTCCGGTAATTGAGGAAGCCAAGGTTGAGGAAACCATACCTATAACCGAGGAGGAGGTTCCTGCGCGCTTCGAGCAAGGTCAGACCTCCTTCAAGACAGGTCACTATAGCGAGGCCTTGAGGGAATTCCAGTCTATTCTCCAAATCGCCCCGGGTCACATGGAAAGCCGAGTTTGGATTCAAAGGACGAAGAAAGAGCTGGCGAAGCCAAGAATCGAAGTGCCAGAAGGTGGGACTACTGTTGAAGAGGTGGTGAAAGTCAATGAGTGTGTCTGGTCAAAGATGGGAGTGGTCTCTTATAGAATCTGCACCCGCAAGTATGGCTGCCTCACCTGCGAGTTTGACCAGGAGATGCAGGATAAAATAGCTGCGGGTGAAGCTCCGGGGCTCGATGAAGCTCTGGAGAAGCTTAAGGAACTACCAGGACCTCAGAGGGTTTGCCGTTATGCCCTCAAGGGCGACGTCTCATATCGGCTTTGCACCCGTTTGTTCCAATGCGCAACCTGCGAATTTGGGCAGTTTATGGAAGATGCTCTAGGGCAAAAGCTGGCCAAGCTGGCCTCTCGTCGAGAGGCCCTACGTAGGAAGGAAGCAAAAACTAAAGGTCAGATTAGTTAGAATTACGGCAGAAGAGCACAAAGGGAAGGTCAGGCGTATCACAAGACACCTGGCCTTCCCTTTTCGTTTATAAAAGGCCAACCGTTTGTAGTAGGTCTAGTTTAGCTGATAGATGGTCCTAAAATAGTGGCATGGTCAGTAAATTTCTTAGCTACTCCTGATTCTCAGTTAAGAAGAATCCTTAAGAAACGAATCGCTAACCAAGCAGCTAGGAATCTGCTTTTTAAGATAGTATATTGTTTACTAATCTCTGAAATTTTCTGCGAGAATCCCACCATTCCCAGTTATAGTATGCTAGCTTCAAAGCTATCATACTTAGGCGAAGGCCAAGCAGGTTTGTTATGGCTAAGGCGAGGCGTAAGGAAACAAGCATGAGTTCTTTCTCTGGCAATTCCCTCACGAGCAGAAAATATCCAAAGACCATTTCCTGAGAAGATTAAACAAGGCTATAGACTGAAATAGGCTTACCACAAGGCTTCTCCGTCATTACAAGGGTATGGGAGAAATAGGACAGGCTCCGTGTAATCCCACCATCGTACTAAAGATACTCCTTCTTTCTTAGCTATGGAGTATCTCGGAAAGAGTGATAGAGATATTGGTTAATGATAGTCTATCTATCGGCCTCTTTCTAGGGCTTTGTGCTGATGAGAAAGCTCCAGCCCATTCTACCTTAACCCTATTCAAGAATCGGCTGGTTAATGATGCTGGCTTAAAGGCTTGTGAGAGGTTATCCGATGAGATAATCGAGATCGTTCAAGAAAAAGGGGTTAACTTTGCTAAACTTCAAGTCGTAGATAGCATCCATCTTGTAGCTGATGTTAATGTGAGGAAAGATAAGCAAAGGCAGAGTGAGGGTAAAATTTCTAGAGATAGGGATGCTAAGTGGGGAGCAAAAGGGAACAAGATAATGGTAGGCAAGGATGACAAAAGGCACAAAGAGACGCAATACTACTATGGGTGCAAAAATAAGGTGAGTCTTAATGCTGAAACAAGACTTGTAACTAGTATTCTCCCTGAACATGCTGATGACTATGATGGGCACAAACTTAGGAAGCCGGTAGATAAGGATTTAATCAAGGGTATAGAGGCTGCCACAGTAGCTGCTGACGAGGGCTATGATGGCGGAGAGCATCACTATTACTTAAGTCAGAAAGGGATAAACTCAGCTATAAGGCCTAACAATTACAGGACCAAAAAGAAAGAGGAGAATAAAGAAGGATGGGCGAAACTGAAAGAAAGTTCTGAGGATTAGGAGGGTTTAAAGGAATGGTATAATGTGAAGAGGAAATTTGGCGAAGCAAAGAAATAGCATGGCTTTGCTAGATGTCGTTATGCTGAATTTGTGAGACATGCCATTCAGAGTTATCTTACCTCTATAGCACTTAACCTAGAAAGGCTGTGGAGACAGATAACAGGGGCAGGATTAAACGCTTTTGGGAAAAGCCGAGTTGGGATAAGGCAACTACCAATATGATTAACGCTGGTATTTATATTCTGGAACCTGAGATTTTGAATTATATCACCCCCAACAGCTTCTCTATGTTTGAGCGCAATGTGTTTCCAACTCTTTTAGAAGCGGGGAGAGTCATATACAGCTATCCCTCCCGGGATTATTGGATTGATATAGGTACTCCAAGTAAGTATTTAAAATTACGCTAAGACTTGCTCCATCGGAATGTAGGCAACAGAGGTATTAAATTTGAAGGTGAAAGCTCCGTTCACCCCTCAGCTCAAATTGAAGGCCCTGCAATAGTTGGAGAGGGTTGCACCATTGGGAAGAATCCTGTAATAAAGGGGCCTGTTGCCTTTGGTGCAAGATGTCGAATGGAAGAAGGCGCTGCAGTGGAAGGGGCAGCATTATGGCAGGATTGCAAAATTGGCAAAGAGACGAGGCTTAGAAACTGCATGCTTGCCTCCAGTTGTTCCATTGAGGAAAGAGTTGAGATTTTGGATAACTGCGTTTTGGGCGATAGTATAAGGATTGGAAAGGGCAACAGGCTATCTCAAGGAATCAGGATTTGGCCGAATAAGTCTATTGAGCCTGATATAATTTCGTTCTAGTTGGAGGTGTTTAAACGAGCTGGTTAGCTAGCGTTTTTAGTAAAAATGCCAGGGAGACGAGGAGGCAAATAGCCCGAATGATAAAGGCTGCATGTTCCCAGAGCGGTAGTTCAGGCAAGGAACGTTCTTGGATGGCCAATTCGGTCTTCGAGGTATGAAGGGGAGAGCTCTAGCCCAAGTATCCTCTCCTATCCTTAGGAAGCCTTTAGAATACCCTTATTCAGATTACCAAGGGGGATTAATATCAGGATATGCTGGACATTTCTATAACTTCCAAAAAGAAGGCTCTGACCCCAGTATGGTGAAAGAAATTGGTTATTCAAATGATAGAATTACCACCGAGAAATTGGGCAGCTCTGAACGATATGGCTACCGCTATGCAGAGGAAAAGCTCTGGCAAGTGCCTCGATACATGCAACTCTTTTCTAATACACTAGTATATAGGAAAGGCCTACTCAATAAATCTACCAGAAACAGGATAAAGTATTTCATATATAAGACGAAGCATACATCCTGTTACCCCCCCCGTTTGCTTAGCTTGACCCAAGGGTGAAAGCTGGTTATGCAGTCACTATAGACGTTCCTGTCCACAGCTCTGTTCCTAGCCATATCTATAGTCATAAGACAATCGGCAATCCTGTCAGGGAGGAGAAAATGCTCTTGCACATATCTTCTCCCTCTTTTACCCATTGCATCAGCAGCCTTCGGGTTTTCTAATAAATAGGACACTTTCTTTGCAGCTTTGCGTGCTGTCCTGTAAAAGTAGCCGGTATCGCCGTCCCTGATTTGAAGAGGTATGGCACCTACATCAGCAGCTATCACTGGCTTTCCTTTCCACAATGCTTCGGTAATCACCAGCCCAAAGCCCTCTCTAGTAGATGGTTGCATTATCACGCTTGCTGCTCGCTGGAGGGCATTTACCTCTACCCAGTTCTCCAGGCGGTTTGCCATGGATAGATTGAGCACGTGAATGTCCTCGTCACCCTTTGTCTCATCATAGATTCCAGCCAGAATCCTCTCTCCTTCGGGATCGTCAGCAGCCAAACCACCTGCCAATACAAGCTGACACTTTTTTGTTTCCCTCACCCGGCGGTAAGTAGCAATAGTCCTATCTATTCCCTTCCACGGGTCGAATCTTCCAATTTGAGCGATGATTGGAATCTCAGGGACTATGTGGTATTTGAGCAGGACCCTTTCTATCTCCTCTTGGCTCAATTCTCTGTTCTTCTCAGAAAGAGGGTCGATGAAGGGAGGAATTATGAACTTGGGCATGGGCCACCATGAAACAACATAGTGGGCTGCCGAGAAAATGGCTGAATCATAGGGCTCGGTCAGCTTATTGATGAAATCCCATAAGCCAGGGGTGGACCTGAAAACTAGCTCCTCAATGTCTATATGGCATCTCCAAAGCCAGGTCTCCCCAGGTTTTTTGAGAAAGGAGGTTAAACCAAGTGGCTGTGGGTCATGGACCAACACCACGTCTGGGTTGTAGTCAATAAGATGATCATTAGCACATTCCTCAAGTGTACAAAAGTAGGCATGCTGCATCTCTGTGGTAAAGGAACCTTTCCTACCCTGCAGCAGATTATGCAGGTTCTTTGTGATTTCAAAGTACTCCTTGTTTCCACAGATTATCTTCCACTCGGCATCTATGCCCAGCGCATTCAGAAAAGGTATAGAGCTATAAAGCATTTCGGCTACACCTCCACCTTGAGCGCTGGAGTTTAGCTCCACTAGACTCAAGCCTCTTAGCCGTTGAGCCGCTCTTTGCAATCTCTCTATTTTCTCTGTGCCCACAATGGGGGCATAGGCTTCCAAAGGAGGTGTGGAGAGGGGACAGAAGTTCTTTCTCTTACTGTAGACTGTCCCGTCTGCCAAGGGAGAGTTAACTCTGTCAATATCTGCCATCCAAAATCCTCGCTTTATACAGCCACAACTCTAAACTTAGATTGCATTCAGCATAGTAATTTATTTTATATTAGCAAGTTTTCCTCATTACAACCTGATCCTAGCATCGTCTCCAATGACAAGATTGATAACCCTAGAGTTATGTTCTCGTTTAAGCACCTCTGTATTCTTGCCGATGACACTATCGGCCAAGTGCTCAATTTTGCGGAGGCGACAATTCGCCAAAATTATAGAATGCTCCACTGAAGTATCCTCTATCAACGCCCCAACACCGATGCTGGTGAATGGACCAACAAAAGAGTTCTTAATTCGGCAATCTTCGGCAATAGACACTGGTCCTTGGATAGTGCTAGCTGCTACCTCTGTCCCCTGCCGAATTTCTACCCTTCCCATCACCTGGCTCTGGGAGTCAACACTGCCTGTGATATCTCGCTTCAGAAAATTATCAAGCATGACCCTGTTTGCCTTCAGAAGGTCGTCCTTGGTGCCAGTGTCAATCCACCATCCCTTGGGAATGTGGCTGCTAACCTGTTTGCCCATCTCGATGAGCTTTTGTATAGCATCGGTTATCTCCAGTTCACCCCGCCAGGAGGGCTTGATCTGGGCTATCGCCTTATGAATTTCAGGAGTGAAAAGATATATCCCCGCTAGAGCAAGATTGCTTTTTGGCTCTTTTGGTTTTTCAACCACATGACTCACTTTGCCTTTCTCGTTAAGCTCAGCTATCCCGAAAGCTTCAGGATCAAGCACTTCTTTGAGAAGGATAAGGGCCTCTGGAGCATAAGTGTTAAACTGGCCGACAAATTCTGTAACACCACCCTCAATAAGGTTATCACCTAGGAGCATGAGGAAGCGGGAATCGCTGAGGAAACCCTGGGCCTCCTTTACAGCATGGGCTAGACCAAGCGGCTCTAATTGGGTGATATAGCTGACTTGAGCACCCCATTTTGAACCATCGCCCACAGCTTCTTTTATCTGGTTACCCGTCTCTGTAGAGATGACAATACCGATATGAGTAATGTCAGCCGCTCTAATGTGCTCCAAAATGTAAAATAAGATTGGCTTGTTAGCTACAGGCAAGAGGTGCTTTGCCGTAGTATGTGTGAGAGGCCTGAGCCTCGTTCCCTTGCCACCACATAAGATCAATGCTTTCATTACCAGTCCTGCCATACCCTTCACCTGATACAGCCTCTTCGTGATTCAACCTCTCTAGCTCATGAAGCCGACTCCAGGATTTTGCTTTGGTTTAACTACTTGCAGCCATAAACTGAGCAAGGTATTTCTTAACAAAGTTAATAGAATCTACCGGCGTAGGGTCAATTCTATTTAATATCGCGAGATAGAAACTGAGATAATCTCCCAAGAAAACTAGGCTTATCATCTGGGCTAGGGCGCTTTCCCCTGAGCCTTCCACGAATTCATAAGTGATTCCTGCTTTGGCCAGTAGCTTAGCTGTAGCCTCATAGCAAATCAGGTTTCGGCGATGAAACAAGTGGGAGCGCAACAAAAGCACAAAAATCCTTTCCTTTGCCTCGGTGGGAAACTCATAGCCTACCACTGCATTATGGTTGAGTTCAGGGAAGAGTTCAAAGAAAGCCCATGTCTTGCCAGTCTCGTTGAGCTGGCCCTTCCACCGTTGAGCTACCCCTGAGAGTATCTCTGCTCCATAGATTATTGCTACATGTCCCCACAGTTTAGTAGCTAATTGCTTTGCCGAATTAGAAACTAGAAGGGAGGTTTCAACGAGCTCCCCGGATAGCTTGTCCAATACCTGTAATGCTTCTTGCAGGTTCTCTGATTTGTCTCTGAGCAAACTAAGTTTTTGAAAAATGCCGACCAAGGGGATGAAACTATGAGAGAAAGCCGCTCTTGGAGGAGCTTGGTAATCTATAGCAAAAATAGGGATGCCTTCCTTCTCAGCCAGGTGCTTAAGCTTACCGCCTGTAGTGAGAACAAGCTTTTTAGCCGGGGTTTTGAGTGATTCCGTGAAGGAGGAGAGGGTTTCCTCAGTGTTTCCAGAGTAACTTGAGGCGATAACCAAAGTGTCCTCATCAACAAATGGAGGCAAGCCGTAATCTCGATACACCCAGACGAGAGCTTCGCTTTCAGCCAAAGCAAGGCGGCGTACCATCTCTCCACCAATAGCAGAGCCACCCATGCCCAAGATAATAACCTTATCTATTTGAGCATATTCTCTGGGTAGATCAAACTTCAAAACCTTTTCCCAGGCCCGCTTGCATTGCTCAGGGAACTCGTGCAAATGGTTAAGCATCCCTGATGTATCAAGCTGCCGGTAAATTTGAAGATTATCCAGGTCAACCATTGCTAACCTTAGCCTCTTTCTTCCAGAGGCTATTACTTTCCCTCTTTGAGCAAATCTAGCAGCTTCAGATAGGTGTAGAAGGCACCCTCCATTACAGAAAGACTGAAGCGAATCATATATAAAGAGAAAATGAAGAACCTTGCTTGTAAGCATTATAGCATTCAAGGCCGAGGAGCTCAACCAAATGTGCTGGCTGACCACATAGGTAACAGTGGACTATGGATTTTAGCAAGTTCCTTTTCAATATACTCTACGGGAGCAAGATAGGCAA